>WRBE01000009.1 GCA_009779845.1 Oscillospiraceae bacterium | reverse complement strand
GTACATACAGAGAGTTTTGGAGTGCCATCATGGGGGCAGCAAATATGCAACATACACCTCATGCTTGCCGTCATACTTTCCGTTTGCGCCTCGATTCCGCTGGCGCAGACAGGACGTGCATTCAGTTAATAATGGGAGATGTCAGAGAACGTGACTCTGCGCACAGGTCTATTGATGATCTCAACTCCGCAATTGAACTAGTCACAGGTTAGCGACAAGGATATTGGTATCACAGGGATTTGAGAGAGTTTCGGTATGTTATACCATAAACCGGTTCAAACTTCAATTCTATGCACCCATTGGGAATCCAATGGTTTTGACGTTTTTGCGGAGGGGAAATGCCCCCTAGCAAACGTTACTCGCCTAACCCTTCGTGGGGGAAGTGCTTCACTAGGCGCTTTCTGTAGGCTTTCTTCTCCGCAATGCGGGCGTGGAGTTTCCCTAATTCTGCCACAATGGTGGGGACAATGGCAAGTCCCACAATCATCAGCCAGTGTTCTATCCCCATGGGTACGAGCTCGAACAGGAACTGGAAGGGAGGCAAAATGGCGAACAACACGAAGGCCGCATACATGGACAAAGCCGCCAAGGTCAGGGGGAAATTTTTTCTGAAGGATTTTTTGAACATAGACTTTCTGGTTCGTGCCGTGAAAATATGAGAGATCGCCACAAATCCAAGGGTCACAAATGCCGCCGTCTGGCCCACTTGGTGGCTGGGTGCAATGAAAGAGGAGATGTTTACAAACGCCGCCACGTAATAGGCAACCCACGTCACAGCCACAAAGGAAATGGCCTGTTTGGCGATAACGAACAATAGCCCGCCGCCAAAGAAACTCTCCATCCGGCCAATGGGAGCCCGGTTCATAATCCGTGGGTCTGAAACTTCCTGTGCCAAGCGCAGGCCGGGAATCCCATCTGCCAAGACATTGACCAGCAAAATCATAATCGGCGAGAGAATCGCACCCCAACCAAACATAAACGCACCCAAGATAATCGTCACCTCTGCAAAGTTTGCCACGATGAGGAAATAGATGAGCTTTTTGATAATAGAGAATACGTTGCGCCCCTCTTGCACCGCGTCTACGATGGTGGCAAAGTTATCGTCGATCAAAATCATGTCAGCGGCACTTTTGGACACTTCCGTGCCGGTAATACCCATGGCAATGCCCACATCGGCGGCCTTCAGTGCCGGGGCGTCATTGACCCCGTCGCCGGTCATGGCGACTACCTCGTCATGTTCTTGCCACGCCTCTACAATACGTATTTTGTCCTCCGGGGACACTCTGGCATAGACCGAATACTCCGTCACCACGCCAATGAGTTCTTCGTCAGAGAGCTTGGCAAGCTCTACCCCGGTCATCACGCCCCCGCCCTCGCCGATAATGCCGAGGTCGGTGGCGATGGCTTTTGCGGTGGCGGCATGGTCACCGGTAATCATCACCGTGCGGATGCCAGCTTTACGGGCCCTTGTAATGGCCGCCTTCGCCTCCGGTCGGGGCGGGTCGATGAGGCCAATGATACCCACAAAGTCTAAGTCGGTTTCCAATTCTTCTAAGTTCTCCGGCAGGGTATCGACATGTTTACGACCCATACCAATAACCCGCAGGGCTTTGTCTGCCATAGCATCATGGGCCTCTTGCCGGGCAAGCACTGCGGCCTCACCGGTGTGAGAAAAGGGCAGTCGATCCATGGCACCTTTGGTAATGACCAAATATCCCCCCTCAGGTGCTTTGTGTACAGTGGTCATCATTTTACGCTCGGAAGAAAACGGCACCTCCCCCACACGGGGGAATGTGGCCTCTATCGTGTGTTTGTCTAAGCCCTTTTGCACCAGTAGTCGTAAGATGGCGGCCTCTGTGGGGCTGCCTGCAAAGACCATCTCTCCCTCATCACCGGTCTTAATGACAGCGTTGGAGGAAAGGGTTAGTTGTTCAATGAACGTAATCTCTTGCGGTGAAAATTCGTCCTCATCGGAGATGGCATCTCCGCCCAACCAGAGCCGCTTGATGGTCATGCGATTCTGGGTAAGCGTGCCGGTCTTGTCACTACAGATCACAGAGGTAGAACCCAATGTTTCCACCGCCGGAAGTTTGCGAATCAAGGCGTTTTTTTTCACCATCTGCTTGACCCCGTGGGCCAAGGTCAAGGTGGTGATGAGTGCCATCATCTCCGGCACTGCGGCCACGGCCAAGGCCACGGCGAGGAAGATGAGCGTCCAAAGCTCCGCCTCTTGCAAAAAGCCAACGCCGACTAATAACAGCGCAGCAATCACAGCCACCAAGGTAATGGTTCGATTCAGCTTATCCAGCCGTTGTTGCAGAGGCGTTTTAATCTTTTGAGTATCATTTAAGCGTCCGGCGATCTTTCCAATCTCCGTCTTCATGCCGATTTCCACAATGACAGCACGACCACGACCGGAGGTAACAAGACAACTGGAGAACACCATATTCTTCTGGTCGCCCAAGGCCACAGTGGTATCCATCTCCGGGGCCAGCTCTTTCTCAGACGGCTCGCTTTCCCCCGTGAGAGATGCCTCATCCACAGACAAGTCCGTGACTTCTAACAAGCGGGCATCCGCCGGGACAAGGTCACCGGTTTCCAGCACAATAATGTCGCCAGGCACCACATTGACCGCGTCAATCTCTACCTGTACCCCGTCTCGAATCACTTTGGCCGAGGGGCTGGAAAGTTTAGCAAGGGCCGCTAGGGACTTCTCAGCACTGGCTTCTTGGGTGATGGCCAGCGTGATGTTCATGACCACAATGGCAAAGATGACGATGGGCTTAATAAACCCGTTCCACCCGGTGGCATCAAATCGGGTAATGGCAAGAGTCAGAGACAGGGCCACCGCCAAAAGCAAGATAAGAATCGCCGCATCTTTCAGGTGGTGCAGAATGCGTTTGAAGACACTTTCTGGTTTTTCTTCGTCAAACTGGTTTTTCCCATATTGTTCTTGCCGTCTTGCAACCTCCGCCGTAGCCAGTCCGCAGGCGGGATCCGTGTTCAATCGTTCCAATACGTGCTGCGGTGCGTGTTCGTACCATGCCATAATAAAACCACCTCTTCTAATACATAGGATAAGTTTGGAACAGTGGCACGCCCGAGACGATTTGAACGTCCGGCCCTTCGCTTAGGAGGCGAATGCTCTATCCAACTGAGCTACGGGCGCATGTTGATTATATTGCCTTCAACTTGGTCGAGTACAATTGTACTGGTTCTTTTCAAAATTGTCAATGTAGAGAGGCAGCCATTGTCCCGCTTCTTGTTTTTGTGTCAACCCAAAAGACCCTATGGCTTGCGCTACAAAAAATAAGAATACCGGGTGACTGTTCTCAGCCGCTCGGTATTCTTATTTTTTGTAGGGAACGTGATGAGTGGAAGGGCAAAGGTCAAAACGCCTACACCAAAAATAACTCCCCCAGCACTTTGGCAACACCCCGCTCCCCTACAGGCGGGGCCACCCGCCATGCCAACGCCTGAATCTCCGGCGGTGCGTTGCCCATGGCGATGGGATAGCCCACGGCTTCCAGCATACGCACATCATTCCCGCTGTCCCCAATGGCAATGGTGCGTTCTAGGGAAAAATCCAAATGCGCCGCAAGCGTTTGAAGCCCACTTGCCTTGCTGATGCCGCTGGTGGTAACCTCTACGTTTTCACCCTCCATAATGGCGGTTTCTACATCGAAGTTGCGGTCAATTTGTTCTAATAAGCGGACAGCGTGCTCTGGGGAGGGACAGGTGAACACCAGCTTGTCGATGGTGATATTATGCGCCTGAATATACGCCATGGGGGACGTGACAAAGGTGCAGGTCTGCTCGAACTCGTCCACGGCTTGGGGAGAAAAATGCCGCAAATGCAACGCTCTCGTCCGGCGCATGGTGTCCGGGGAGAGAATAATGGTATCGTCCGTCATAAAATGTGCGCCCGGTGCGGCGGTGCCTTCGGCTACAAAGGCTGCAATCTCTTCCACAAGGGTTCGGTCTAAAGACGTGCGGGCGATATGGCGATTGTCTTGCAAGTCGGAAACACAGGCCCCATTTAGGGTCACGGCATAGCGCAAACCGGGGACAGCGCAGAGCGCATCAGGCAAAAGGCCCCGAATACGCCCGGTGGCGAGGATGATGCGGGTGCCGCAGGTGGCGACTTGTTCTAGGGTTTCTAAGACCTCAGGATAGAGTACACCCCGGTCGAGCAAAGTGCCGTCTAGGTCTAAGGCCACAGCTTGGATTGTGCTTATATCGAATGTGTTCACGAATACCTCCGCAGGAGTGGGTTTTGCGTATATTATATCACAGGATATCCCTTGATGCCAAGGGCAACCCTATGATATAATATACGCAAAAACCGCAGAGGAGACAAAACCAATGCAAGCCTATAAACAAGACTTCATTCACTTTATGGTTCGGGCAGGTGTGCTTACTTTCGGCGATTTCGTTACCAAAAGCGGACGAGAAACACCTTATTTCATCAACACCGGCAACTACCGCACCGGCAGCCAAATTTCTGCCCTAGGCGACTATTACGCCGCCTGTATTCAGGACAGCGGAGAGGATTTTGATGCCCTGTTCGGCCCGGCGTATAAGGGAATTCCCCTCTCGGTGACGGCGGCCTCCTCTCTGTATCGGCTCAACAACCGGGACGTGGCGTTTTGCTTTAACCGGAAAGAGACCAAAGACCACGGCGAGGGCGGCAGCCTCATCGGCTACAAGCCAAACGCCGGTGACCGCATCGCCATCATCGAGGACGTGGTCACAGCCGGAACCGCCGTGCGGGAGACGGTAGAATTATTCCGCCAAGTGGCAGATGTGAGCCTCACGGCCCTCTATGTGTCTGTTGACCGGATGGAGCGGGGCACGGGGGACGTGTCTACCTTGCAAGAGCTACAAAACACCCTCGGTCTCAACGTCTACCCCATCGTCACCGTGCAAGAGATCATCCAGTGTCTGCACAACCGAAAGATAGACGGCAACATTATCATCACCGACGCAGTGCGGGAGAACATGGAAGCCTATCTCACCCGCTGGGGTGGGAGATGAGCATCCACAGCGGCCACCGTGAACGGTTGCGGACACAGTTTTTAGAGCACGGCCTAGACTCTTTCGCCGACCATCAGGTGTTGGAATTGCTCTTGTTTTTTGCCATGCGCCAAGGGGACGTGAATCCCACGGCCCACGGACTCATGCGCCATTTCGGTTCCCTGTCTGCCGTACTAGAGGCATCGCCCCAAGACTTATCCGAAGTCAAAGGCGTGGGCGAGGTTTCGGCGTGTTTAATCCGGCTGGTCACAGAGCTGGGGCGGCGGTATCAACTAGATAAAGGGAAAGCAGAGCGCATCCTAGACACCACTGAGCGCATGGGGCAATATGTCTTGCCTTTGTTCCACGGGCTCACGGACGAGGCGGTGTACTTGGTTTGTCTGGACGGAGGCTTAAAAGTGCTGCACCGGGAAAAATTGGCTCAAGGCTCTGTCAACGCCATCAATTTCAGCATCCGCCGGGCGGTGGAGATTGCCTTAAAACGCAAGGCCGTCTATGTGGTCTTATCCCACAACCACCCCAGCGGCTTGGCCCTGCCCAACATGACGGATATTACCACCACGGAACAGTTCATGACAGCCCTGGCCCCCCTTTCTATCCGTCTGGCCGACCATATCATCGTAGCGGGGGACGATTTTGTCTCCCTGCGGGACAGTGGGCACTTAGTGAAAATTGAACGACAATTAGGTCTTACGTAAAGGAGTAGCCATGCCACCACTCAAAGTCATTAGCGAATACTCCCCCGCCGGAGACCAACCGGCGGCCATCGAAAAACTGGCCCAAGGGATAGAACTGGGCCTGACCGAACAAACCCTGCTGGGGGTCACAGGCAGCGGGAAAACCTACACCATGGCCAAAGTCATCGAGCAACTGCAACGGCCCGCCTTGGTGTTGGCTCATAATAAAATCCTCGCCGCCCAGCTTTGTAGCGAGTTTAAGGAATTTTTCCCGGACAACGCCGTGGAATATTTCGTGTCCTACTACGACTATTACCAGCCGGAGGCGTATATCGCCCACACGGACACCTTTATCGAAAAAGAAGCCACCATCAACGACGAGATTGAGCGCCTGCGCCACAGCGCCACCTCCGCCCTATTCGAGCGGCGGGACGTGGTGGTGGTGGCCTCGGTGTCGTGTATCTATGGTCTGGGTGACCCGGTGGACTACGCCAACATGGTCGTCTCTCTTCGGGTGGGTCAGAAGCGGGAGCGGGACGAGCTGTTAAAAAAACTGGTAGAAATCCGCTACGAGCGAAACGACATGGCCTTTGACCGCAACATGTTCCGTGTCCGGGGCGACACGGTGGAGCTCTTCCCCGCCTACGCCCAGAACTATGCGTATCGTGTGGAATTTTTCGGCAACGAGATTGACCGCATCAGTACCATTAATATTGTCACAGGTGACCCCATCAAACGACTGGATCACCTGGCCATCTACCCCGCATCTCACTACGTCACCAGCTCTGACAAGATGGAGCAAGCCATTCACATCATTCGGGACGAGTGTGACGCTCAAGTGGCCTTGTTCAAATCCGAAGAAAAACTGATTGAGGCCCAACGCATCGCCCAGCGCACCATGTATGACGTGGAGATGATGCAAGAATTAGGCTATTGTAATGGTATCGAGAACTATTCCCGCATCATCAGCGGCCGCCCTCCCGGTTCGCCGCCGTATACGTTGCTCGACTATTTTCCCAATGATTTTGTCATGTTCATTGACGAAAGCCATGTAACCTTGCCCCAAGTCCGGGGCATGTACGCCGGTGACCGAGCACGGAAAGAGTCCTTGGTTGGGCACGGGTTTCGGCTGCCCTCGGCCTTTGATAATCGGCCCTTGAATTTCGAGGAATTTAACCAACGGGTTCACCGCTTTGTCTACGTGTCCGCCACGCCCGGCGACTACGAGCGAGAACGCTCCGGTCAGATTGTCGAGCAAATCATCCGCCCCACAGGGCTGATTGACCCGGAGGTCTTCATCCGCCCCGTCCAAGGGCAAATTGACGACCTCATGGCAGAAATTCACACTAGGATTGAGAAAAAAGAGCGAACCCTCGTCACCACCCTCACCAAAAAGATGGCGGAAGACCTGACCGCCTATTTCACAAACGCCGGTCTCAAAGTCCGCTACATGCACCACGACATTACCACCTTGGAGCGGATGGAGATTGTCCGCGACCTCCGTCTGGGTTATTTTGATGTGCTAATCGGTATTAACCTGCTCCGAGAGGGGCTAGACTTGCCGGAAGTGTCCTTGGTCGCCATCTTGGATGCAGACAAAGAGGGCTTTTTGCGCTCGGAAACCAGCTTGATTCAAACCATCGGCCGGGCCGCCCGAAACGCTGAGGGTATGGTTATCCTCTATGCCGACCGCATCACCGGCTCAATGGAGCGGGCCATGGCTGAAACCGAACGCCGCCGCAAACTGCAAATCGCCCACAACGAAGCCCACGGTATCACGCCCAAGACTGTAACCAAAAGTGTCCGGGATATTCTCGAAATCTCCGGCGATATCGCTGATGCCAAGGCGGCGGACGGGAAAGGAATGAAGCTGACCCAAAAAGAGCGGGATAAGCTGATTGCCCGCTTGGAGAAAGAGATGAAAGAAGCTTCTAAAATGCTGGAATTCGAGGTTGCGGCACTGTTGCGAGATAAGATTATTCAGTTGCGTGGGGATAAGTAGGGCGCACTGGTCGCAAGGTTAGACAATTGCCACTACCCCCGCTCTTCCAACCACACCGCCAACACGGTTTTATCATCCTCATGCCCAGTGCGGGCGATGGCTGCTTCTAACAGTTCTCGGGCCAACTCTTTGGCCTCACTGCCTGCATAGCCGGCGATTTTCTCTGTGAACCACATATCGTCCTCGTCCATCAGCACACCGTCAGTGACCAGCACTACAAAACTGCCGGGGGCCAGTTGCCGGACTGTTTGATCCGTGCCGCCCCCCAGATCCCTGCCGCCGGGCGTAAGGCCCGCCGCTAACCTTGCGCTGTGGATGGCCCGTACCTGATTGCCCCGCTTTAGATAGGTGGGGGCGGCACCGTATTTGTGCAACTGCATCTCGCCGGTAAACAGACTGAGGCCAAACAAATCCACTGAGGCAAAGCCCGGCTCGTCTCCCGGTCGAGCGGAGAGCGCGCCCTCTAAGAGCTTCAAGGCAGCCTCCGGCCCTATCCCCGCTTGGAGGAATCGCTCCAAAATGATACTGACATGCTGACTTTCCCGGGCGGCCTCCGGCCCTGTGCCCATGCCGTCGGTGAGGATGACCCAAAGGGTACCGTCCTCGGTTTTAAAGTATGTCCCTCGGTCGCCGCTGACCGCTTGGCCCCGGCGGCGCACCGAGGCAATGCCCACCGCCGCCGCAAAGGGTTCAGCCTCCATGACAGCCATGTGCGCCCGACCGACAGGCGACTCTTTCCGGGTCAAGCGCACACCCAACACAGCGGAAAGTTTTTCCAGACCATCTTGGTCTCTCGCTAAAGGCCGCAGATTAACCCCTGTCATCTCGGCGTGGAGGCGGCCTCTTCGATCCCGGAACACCGCTGTTTGGGCCTCTAGATCAATGCTTTGCAGATATCGCCGGAGTTTACGCTCTTGCAAGGGCTCTCGCCGTGGCTCGTGGGCCATTTCTGCCGAAAGTTCTGCCAATATCTGCCCCATGTCGGCGTATTGGGTGACCATCGTACCCCGAAGCTCTCGGAGCCGGGCACTGAACTGCCGCCGCAAGAGCAGGGCTTTTAACTCGCCGTTGACTAGGTCAATATAGCGTTCTAGGTGCTTGCACACCTCTCGGAAATGCTCCGGAAAATCCGCTTCTTGCAGTTGGCCCCGCTCCATCATGGGGCCGGTGGCATTGTTCATTGCGTTTAAGGTGGTCTCATACTCCGTCTGCCAACAGGTGGCAGAGCGGGCACAGCTGCGGCAGCAGACCTCGGCGGCACGGTCGAACACGGTGGCAATGTCGTTGTCATTGGCGTAGTGAACCTGCGGGATCGCAAGGCTTTCATAGAGCGTCCCGAAGGCCGCCCCTAACCGCCCCAGCCGTCCACGAATGCGGCTTCTGGCCCGGTCACCGGTATAGTCCACCATCGGTTCTGTCAGGTCGATGGCAAACTTCCCAATCACGCCGCTAGGCAACAGTAAAAAGGCCATAGAGACGATAAACACTTCGTACAATGCCGCAATCGGGGCATCGACGTCTAAGTTCCAGAGCACGGTGATGCCATTTGCCAGTACGAAACTCACGAGAAACAACAATTTCCCATGACGACCAAACAGGCCGGACAGTAGGCCGGAAAAGGCGTAGGCCATAGAGAAAAACGGTGTACCCTCCAGCCCCGCATCCATGGCGATACCCAAGGCCGCCCCGGCGGAGGCACCGGAACCTGCACCGCATTTATAGGCCGTACACATGACCAAAAACACCGCCAACAACCGTCCCACTGATATTTCCGCAGGTAGGGTCCAGTGTACCAGCGCAATCAGGCATGTCCCAAGAAGGAGTAAGACACTGACGGTTCGTTTTAGCCCCGCTTCATAATTGACTTCCGGGTTCCGCCAGCTATCTAAAGCGATTTGAAAGAAATAAGCGGCCCCACCCACTAAGACGGTTTCTGTGACGAAGAACACGGTGGCGTTTATGGTCCATCCCGCATCTAAGGCGTAGATAGAGCCCACAGCGGCAGCCATGGCAGCGGCGATGGCCGGGCGGAACCATGTCTTGCTGTAGAATTTCAGGTCATGGAGCACAAAGTTTGCGGCATAGACCAGCACAGCCATGGATATGTATTTGAGCCCAAACAGGAAATCGCCGCCCAGATACGCCCCCAGCACCACGCCCAAAAAGGCCACAAACCCCGTAATCCCCGCCCCGGAGACAGCCACAACCGCCACCCCGAATGGGGTAAAACCCCCGAACACCTCCGCCCGTGACAGCCCCACAGCCAAGAGAAAGCGTAACAGGCACTCTGCCGCCCGCAGCAGTTCCGGCCGCCGCCACGCCATTTCACCTTTTACCGTCAGGTCACTGCCCCAACGCCCCAATCGTTCTCGTATGGATTCCATGATACTCCCCCTCTTCGGGCTTGTCCCCTTACTTTTTTATTCAGTATACTCTAGGTTCCTAGAGGGAGCGTGTCGCTCTCCGCTGGGGATTTTTTGGTTTTTTGGATGGGGAATTGGGGGGAATGGGGGTTTGGGCGGCTTTGGGCTAGGTTTTTGCGTACTCGTTTCTCTTGCCTTTCGTAGGGGCGACAGATAACGCCGCACCTGTACAGGTGCGGCGTTATCTGTTACTTACTCTAATTTCCCTACCCTCGCATCATGACTCTGCTGTCGGTGGGGTAAATATGATTGCCACCGATCGTGCTTTTCTGGCAGAAGTCATTTCATGCTCCGCATACGGTCGAATCAATTCATGGATTTTCTCGGCCAGCTCTTTCAATTCGTCAAGGGTCGCATAAAAGGGCCGTACCCGAAACCCTGACCCATCATTTAATAGATCAATGCCTTCCCGCTCGGCGTACGTCTTAAATTCATTTAATAATCCTATGGTAAACTGCTGAAACAAGCCAAGATACGCCTCACCAGAGTTCTCGGCAATCAGCCGTTCCAAATCAGCCTGCACATCAATCGCCGGGGCATAGATTTTTTCTGTGACATTTCTAACCTTCCGCTCTTCGACAACTTTCAAAACTCCATCGGAAACCATTTTTTTCAGATACCGATACAGCGTGGCTTGCGGGATGCTCTTGTTCTTTTCTGCCAGAGCCTTCGCAGTGGTTCGGCCTTGATGGATGGTTTCCAGCAGAAGCTTGTTTTTAATGGGATTTGTCAGGCATTCCACCAACTTATCATGCATGTGCGTGTATCCATTCTGCCATATCGGCGATGACATAATCTTCTACATGCCTCTCTAACTTGTATTCCTTCATCAACTTGCTAATGTCATGATAGATTGCGGGCATGAAGCAGTGATTCAAATTCGGATAGAACTTGAACGTCGCATCAGGATGGTTTTGTAAAATCGCTTTGTAACCCTCAAAGTCTTGATCTGTAAGCACTTGCAAATCCTTATCGCCATGCATCACAAGAATCGGTTTTGTGGAATCTTTGAGATATTCTTCACTGGTCTTCATGCCCATTTCCTTCAGGTAATACAAGGTTGTGCCTCCGGCAAATGGAACCTTCTTTGCCGCTTCATCACTCAAGTCATATATGCTGTCCAGTTTCGTTGCGATTTTCTTAATTTGTTTGCCAGCAATCCATTTCACAATACCTTTGGCTGATTGTAAAAACTCCGCTTGCTGCTCTTTCATGATTTCCTCTAGTTTCCGGGGTGAACCGGCCAGAATAATCAGACCGGCAAAATTCCCACCTTCTGCGTCAATACGAGGGGCCAGCATACCACCTAAGCTGTGGCCGGCTATATAAATCTTGTCGGGATTGATCCGGCTGTCTTTTCTCAATAAATCCGCCGCAAATACGGCATCTTCTATCGTCTCCTCTTTGACTGTGAAGCTGTCCCCCATCGCTTTCAGAAGCTTTTTCCCATGGGTATAGCTTCTCTTGTCATACCGAATGGCGGCTATCCCAAGTTTTGCCAAGCCCTCCGCTATATCTTTAAACGGACGGATGCCATGAATTTTTTCATCCATATTGCTTGACCCTGAGCCGTGTACCAACACCACCGCAGGATACAGCCCATTCCCCGTATCAGGGATCGTCAACAATCCATCCAGCGGATATTCGTTACCTAGTGTAATTTTTTCTGTTATCATGACACCCTACCTCCGATTTTTTATAACGACATTATCAATGCAGTTATATTATCATATTGATAACATAACTGTCAAGATGTTTTTCAAAACAGTCGAGGGTCGGGAGATTGATAATCGCCCCTTAGGGGGTTTCTTCAAACTCCCTACAAAAAGCCCGGCCTATTCTCATAGACCGGGCTTAATCAATCTCTACAATGGTAAGCACATCTTCTGCCACCCGAAACCGTACATCAAACCCGGCGAACAAAAAACCATGTACCCGCTCCGGGTCTCGGACATAGCCGGGCCGTGGGTCTAGGGCGAGGACTGCCGCCAATGCTTCCCGCCGCTCGACCGGAAGCCGGGCCAACAAGCCCTTTGGGTCTTCCACCGCAAGGGTGCTCCCCTTCCCTGCTGCGGCAAATCCGCCGGTAGCTTCGGGGATTGAGTCGGCATAGGGCAAGTAGGGCTTGATATCATAAATGGGTGTACCGTCCATGAGGTCAGCACCCCGGACGTGGATAATTGGGCCGAGCATCGCATCCTCCGCCACGGTCGCAATCTCTACAGCGGACAGTCCCAAGGGGTTGGGGCGATGGGTCGAGCGGGTGGCAAATACGCCTAGCCGCGCATTACCGCCTAGGCGGGGCGGCCGCACCGTGGGCGACCATGTTTCTTGCCGAATCCCGGAAAACCCCCAAATCAGCCAAAGGTGACTAAACCCCTCTAATCCCCGCAGGGCGTCTCGTACTCGATACTCCGGCTCGAACACCACCGTGGCAGTAAGTTCCGGCACCACCCCGCTTTGGCGGGGGACGCCGAATTTGGTGGGAAACTCACTGCGGATATGAGCAATTGGCGTGAGGGTCACTTTGGGTCGTCCTCCACGGTCACGGCTAGGCCCAACTCGTCTAAATGGGCCGCCTCTACCCGGTCGGGACAGGCGGTCATGGCCTCGGAGGCATCTTTGAGTTTCGGGAACGCAATCACGTCCCGCAGACTCTCGGCTCCGACTAATAGCATCACGAGACGGTCTAGCCCCAGCGCCATGCCGCCGTGGGGCGGTGGCCCGTATTGGAAGGCATCTAGTAAAAACCCAAACTTCTGCCGGCTCTCTTCCGGGGTGAGACCCAGGATATCAAAAATCCGCTGTTGCAAGGCGGGGTCAGTAATCCGAATGGAGCCGGAAGCCAACTCTATTCCATTTAACACCAAATCATACGCTTGCGCCAGCACTTGGCCCTGATTGGTTTCTAAGTGGCCCGCACTCTCCTCTGTCGGTGCGGTAAAGGCGTGGTGCATGGGCTCGTACTCGCCGGTTTCTTCGTTTTGCGTGAAATAGGGGAAATCCACCACCCAGAAAGGCTCCATCCGGCTGTCTTCTGACAACCCCAACCGTTTGGCCACTTCCACCCGCAAAAGCCCTAGTTGGCTGAGAACTGCGTTGTTGGATCCATCGGCAATAAGCAATATCACGTCCCCGGTCTCTGCGCCGGACACTTTGCAGATATTGGTCATTTCTTCTTCCGTCATGAACTTGGCAAAGGATGACGTCAACCCATCCGCCGTCAGGCGTGCCCAAGCGATACCCTTGCCGCCAATACCACGGATGAACTCTATCAGCTTGTCGATTTCTTTCCGAGACAGGGTATCCACCGCGTTTTTCGCCACGATGCCACGGACACTGCCCCCGGCCCCGATTGCACCGGTGAACACGCCGAACTCAGAGCCTTTCACTGTGTCGGTGAGGTCGCAAATCTCCATGCCGTACCGTAAATCTGGCTTGTCCGTCCCGTATTTGGCAATGGAATCGGCATAGGTCAAACGGCGGAACGGCAGGGTCAACTCACGCCCCAAAATCTCTCGGAATACCCGGGCCATATAACCTTCCACACAACCGAGAACGTCTTCTACATCCACAAAGCTCATCTCTAGGTCGATTTGCGTAAATTCCGGCTGGCGATCCGCCCGCAAATCTTCATCCCGGAAGCATCGGGCCAGTTGAAAATACCGGTCAAACCCCGCCACCATGGAGAGTTGCTTGTAGAGCTGCGGCGACTGGGGCAACGCATAAAAGCTACCCGGTGTGATACGGGACGGTACCAGAAAATCCCGCGCCCCTTCCGGGGTGGAACGGATAAGCATGGGGGTCTCAATCTCAATAAACCCCTGCTCGTGGAAATAGTCTCTTGTCACCTTCGTCACCCGGTGGCGGAGCAGGATGTTCCGCTGTAAGTCCGGGCGGCGCAGGTCAAGGTAGCGGTGTTTGAGGCGCAGGGCCTCCCCCGCTTTCACGTCCTCGATGATCTCGAAGGGCGGCGTCTCTGATTGGGCCAGAATGCGGAGTTGGGCCACGGCAAGCTCTACCTCGCCGGTGGGGATGTCCATGTTCTTGGATGACCGCTCTCGCAGGATGCCTTTTGCGGCCAGCACGAATTCTGACCGCACGGTAGCGGCTTGCTCAAATATCGCCCGGTCGGTTTCGTCATCAAAGGCCAGTTGCAAGATGCCGCTGCGATCCCGGAGGTCAATGAAGATGAGACCGCCGAGGTCACGCTGGCGCTGGGCCCAGCCGCAGACGGTGAGGGTTTCGCCGATTTGGGTTGGGCGGGGGGTGCCGCAGTAGTGGGTTCGTTTTAGGGTTGTTTTTGTTTGCATTTGGGTTACCTCTTTTGATTGATTGTTTGTCTATGTGTTGTTGGCCTTTGGCTTTCTTTGTTCGGCGTGTCCGCCGATTTTGTCTCGGCGGATGCCGAGGGCTTTTGTCCTGCCGGACGGGCCTTCTTTTTGTTGTTGAACAAAAAGAAGCAAAAAGTCAACACAGGGGCTGCGCCCCTATGTACCCGCTAAGGTCAAGGGCAAAGGTAGAGACCGTTTTCATGTTATACTTTGTGTTGGCGACAGGAGTCACCTACCAGAAGTCCGGTTGCCTCGGAACCTAGAAGGGCGTTTTTTGCCGCCAGATTGATATACTATTGAAATGCGCTCATGAATGGAACGCATAGGGTCAAGAGAGTTAGGTCTGGGTTAAGGTCAAGAGACCGTGCCGACCGGCTCTCCTAAGTAACGGAGAGCCTGCCACTCGAAAAGGAGTGGCCTTTTGCATATCATGTTTGAGCGCAATTCAATAGCACATCCATCCGGCGGCCCCACCGCCCTTGACCATTGGAGTTTCGAGTACTATTACATCTGGCGTGAGGGTATTGCCGCCAAAGCAGGGTATAAGGTGCAAAACCGTCGTCACTCTGCACTTGACCCTTGCGGGTACATAGGGGCGCAGCCCCTGTGTTTCTTTTGCTTCTTTGCGAAACAGCAAAGAAGGCCCGTCCGGCAGGACATAACCAGTCGGCGGCTTGCGCCAAGGCAAAATCGGCGGCAACGCCGAATAGGGAAGGGTCAAAAGCCGATTAGAAAAACACCATCCACCCTACTCCAAAAACACCCCAACCGCCCCCAACATGCCATCCTTCCCCACAACCTCATCAAACCGAGGCTGCTTGCCCTTGAGTGCCACCAGCGGTTGGGGCGGCACGGTGCCTGTCACCTCCGCCAATCGGTCAATCAGTGCCAAGCCCTCTGCGTTCCCGCGCTGGCCCAGTGCATCCAGTACACTGTCGGCGAATTTGTAGGGGCTGGCGGTCGATACCACTACTGTAGGGGCGGTGTCGCCTGTGGTGGTGCGGTATTTTTCTAGCACGTCATAGGCCACCGCTGTGTGGGTGTCCATGAGATAGTTTTGGGCTTCAAACACGTCCCGCAGGGTTTCTTTGGTCTGATTATCGTCGCAAAAGTCCGCCCAAAATGTTTGGTCTAGAGCCGCCTTAATTTTCGAGGTCACGGTATATTGTCCCGTTTCTGCTAATTCTTTCATATATCCCGCAACTTGCTTATCGTCTCCGTTGGAGAGAGCGAACAACAACCGCTCTAAGTTGCTTGACACCAAGATATCCATGGAGGGCGAAATAGTGGTGTGGAAAGGCCGGTTACGGTTGTATGTGCCGGTCTGGATAAATTCCGTCAGCACATTATTTGCGTTCGACGCACAAATCAGTTTATCCACAGGCAGCCCCATCTGCTTGGCGTAAAACCCGGCCAAAATATTACCAAAATTCCCAGTGGGCACGGCAAAATTCACCTTGTCCCCAATGACAATGCGTCTTGCGTTCACCATGTCACAATAGGCCGACACATAATACACAATCTGGGGCAACAACCGTCCCCAGTTGATGGAGTTGGCAGAGGACAAGAAATAGCCGCGGTCAGATAGCTCCCGCGCCAGCTCTCTGTCGCTAAAAATCTGTTTCACCCCGCTTTGGGCGTCATCGAAATTGCCGTGGACACCAAGAACGCCGACATTTTGACCCGCTTGGGTCACCATCTGCATCTCTTGTACGGCACTAACCCCGTCTTTGGGGTAAAATACCAAGATTTTCGTCTGCTCCACATCCGCAAACCCTTCCAAGGCGGCTTTCCCCGTATCGCCAGAAGTGGCGACCAAAATACACGCCTGCCGCCGCTCTCCGGTTTTCTCCAGTGAAGCGGTAAGCAGATAAGGCAGCATCTGCAACGCCATGTCCTTAAACGCAGACGTGGGGCCGTGCCAGAGTTCTAAGAACCAAGTGTCGTCCGTCAGCTTTTCTAACGGCGCAATGGCGGGCGTGTCAAACCCTTTGACACTATAGGCTCGCTCGGCGAAATTCGCCATCTCGGCGGAGGTGAAATCTTGAAGAAACGCCCCCATGATATACACCGCCCGTTGCTGGTAACTCATGGCGCACAGAGACTGAATCTGCCCCGCACTCAAGCCCGGCAATGCCTCCGGCACGAACAGACCGCCATCGTGGGACAAGCCCTGTGCAATAGCCTCCGCCGCATGTATTCGCACTGTTTGATCTCGTGTACTTATATAACGCATACTTGTTCGACCACCCTCATGAGATTATGGTAAAACATATCCGCAACCAAGGTCTCTGGATAGTTTTTCTGTAATAGCCGCTCTGCCAATTTTTCCATGTCCTCTATGCCATTGATTCCTTGGGGCAATTGGTCGCAACCGTCTAGGTCTGCGCCCATGGCGATGGATTTCCCCCCGCCCAATGCGAGGAAATGCTCAATATGAGCCACCACTGTGTCTATGTCCGGATTCTCTCCCAAAAACATGTTAAATAAATTTATCCCGGCCACACCCCCTGCCTTGACAATGGCACAAAATTGGTCGTCTGTCAAGTTCCGGCTGTGGGGACAAAGGGCATAGGCGTTAGAATGGCTTGCCACAAAAGGAACAGTCAACATCTCCGCCACATCCCAAAATCCAGGCACGGACAGGTGGGACACGTCCACAATCACACCGAGAGCCTGACATTCCTGCACAAACCGCCGCCCCTGTTCTGTCAGTCCTTGCGCTGTGGCCTCGGCACTGGTACCGGACAAGGTATTTTTCACGTTCCAAGTAAGCCCCACCATCCGTACCCCCAGTTGATGGGCCTCTCGCAGTTTTTCAACACTACAATCCAATATCTCTGCGCCCTCGACGGAGAGATATGCGGCTAATTGTCCCCCTTGCGCCGCTATTCCGGCATCCGTTGCCGTGCGGCAAAAGGCCATCTTGTCCCGATTGGTCTCCAAGGCCCTTTGGAACACATTGTACTGGGCCGCAAAACATTGGCCCCCGCGCTCCCAGTGGGGAAATCCTTCTGTTGCCGGGTTCAGGTCGGCACCAAGCTCGCCGAAAATGGCAAAAAACTGGGCTTGCGGCGCATATTTCCGGCCTCTCTCTAAATCCACATGCAAATTGTTGCGTAACAAGGGCTGTTCAAAGGCGTACATCGCCGACAAGGTGTCACAATGGGCATCAAATAATGGGAATTTCACTGAAATGCGTCCTCCAAGTGCCTGATTTCTGGGCTGTTGGTGTCCGCCCCTTGGGGGGCGTAAATTTCGATGACATCAAATCGGGGTTGTAGCGTGGTTTCGTGCTCGGACAGCCACATCTCGGCAGTCTGGCGCAACCGCCCCATTTTGTGATGGTTCACAAACTCTCGGGCCTCGGCAAACCCGCTGTCCTTTCTGGTTTTGACCTCTACAAAGGCAATGTATTTTTTGTTGGTTGCAATGATGTCAATCTCCCCAAAACGGCACCGATAACCCATGGAAATTACCGTGTATCTGCGGTTTTGTAAATACTCTGCCGCCGTGGCCTCGCCCCAAGCGCCGATTAGTTTCTGTTTCATCGCCCAGCCTCCCACTTTTTCAGAAAACTGTTTCGATGTACTGCCGACGGGCCATGTTCATCCAAGGCCATATAATGCGCTTTCGTGGGATAGCCCTTATGCCGATCAAATCCGTATTGGGGATAGTCGGCATGGAGTGCTTGCATCAGCCTGTCTCGATACACCTTCGCCAAAATGGACGCCGCGGCAATGGAGGCACATTTGCTGTCACCCTTGACAATACATTGGTTTGCATAATTTAATCCATCTGCCCGATTTCCATCAATCAAGCAGAAGTCAGGCAAAACTGCTAACCCTTCTATGGCCCGATTCATAGCCTGATAGGTGGCGTTTAGGATATTGATCTCGTCAATCTCTTCCTCCGTAGCGAGGCCGATGCCGTAGGATATGGCTTTGGTGCAAATTTCTGCAGACAGCGCATCCCGCTGGGGTTCGGTGAGTTTTTTAGAGTCGTCTAACCCCGACAACTCCACCCCCTCCGGCAACACAACAGCCGCCGCCACCACCGGCCCAGCCAAGGGCCCACGCCCGGCCTCGTCTACGCCGCAAATAGTGGGGTATTTGTGTTTGAGTTCTCGCTCTATTTGCCAGAGGTCAGTCATGTGGTATGCTCCTTTTTGCTCTTGTAGGGAGACGCCGCCCCTGGCGTCCCACGTCCTTCGACCTTTATTCGTTTTTTAAGTCAGATTTCCATTTCCAATAAGTATATGCTAATTGAACAGCACACAAGGAATCCCAAGCTTATCCGTATAACCCATTTTCGCCATAAATTGTTTTCATTCGTGTGTTCACGTTTTGCTCTTTTTCTAAATCAGAAACGGAGCCAACCTGCTGATATAGTATACCATAGGCGGCTCCGTTTCACAAACAAAAATTAGGTATATCTCCCACTCTTTTTCACTGCTCATCCTCATTTATTCTGCAAATCCTCCGCCTGATTGTCTCCCTTTTTCGTGATAAGGGGCACTGCATCGGGTGTATGCTTTTAAACGACCTCTTTCTCTTCACTCGCTCAAAAGAAAATCCGCAGAAACCTCAAAAATTTTGCACAATATCCTCAGTTCAATATCAGTTACATACCGTTCCCCATTCTCAATTCTCCGCACTGCCGTTTTGTCGATGTCCACGCCATGGAGCTGCACCATCTCTGCCAACATCCTTTGAGAAACCTTAGGAGACATTGCCATTCTCAGTGCAGTCACTTTTTTCCCGCAAAGATTTCGGGTGCCATCTTTGGCTTTATGTTTGAACATTTCGCCACCACCAACCATCAATTTGAGCAATTGAATTACTCATATTGATTTTGTACCAATAACATGTTACAATTGAGTAATTCAAATACTCAAATTGGCGCAAGGATGGTAAAAATATGAAATGTCGTCTGAATTATTGTATTTACAACAGAGACAACACTTGCTTGATTGAAGAAGTGCAACTAGACGAACTTGGCATGTGTCAAGAATGTATGATTGTGTCTCTTCCTGAACAAGAATTAAACATGCGGAAAGAACAGCAGCTACAGGATATCTCCAATCGAGATGCGTACACACACAAATCGCCCTAGGTAGAAACCTAGGGCAACTTTCTTTTTTATTCAATCCACTAGCCCTGTTTTCTCATACTGCCGCAATTTACGTTCCCATCGTCACAATCAGGATGCGATAGCTTTTGATGTAGGCACTACACAATATTCCCATCCTTGACCTGAAAGACAAGATGCGCCTGACCGTTGATGTCGGTGACTTGCCCAAGACAGAAGATGGGCATGAGTGGGAAGGGCTTCCCGGTGTCAAAGGGAACCGCCAGCTCGGTGTGCGCACCCATGGGGCGGGTTCTGGCTTCTTTTAGGCGGCGTCCCGCGGCGATTAAATTGGGGTCGGTGAACAGGGCGGCAGGGTTCGGGCATGGGCTCCAGTCCGGGGCAGGGGCAACGACAGGTCGAGTGGCGGGATAGGGGTCTATATCATCTAAGTCCCGGTCTGCCACCGGGAGTGATGCTGTAAAGCGGGCCTCATGAGTAAAAACGGGACTGCCTTCAGGCGGCTCTGCCTCCGGTGTTGGGGCTGAGACCGGAACGGCGGGCAGCGGTGTAAGCACCGGGGTTTCCATGACGGGTTCGGCTTTGGGTTCTAATTCTGGCTCTGGGATCAGGATGGGTTCTGGGATAGGCTCCGGTACCGGGGCGGGTTCTGGGGCGTGGGTTTCTATGGCGGGATCTAAGACAGGAGACGGGACTTCGGGGGCGGCGTCCCCTGCGGTGGGTTCCATGGGTTCCGGGGGCGGCGCATGTTGTCCGACAGCCATGAGGCGGACACCGTGGATGGCAGCGATGCCTTTTGTCTGGAGTTCAAGGCGGCTATAGCGTTTGCCAAACAGGAACTTATCTCCTTCAGGCCGCATGACCCCGAGAGGGATATATTGCTCTCCCACCAATAAGGCAAGGCGTAGCACCTCTCCTGTCACTACGACACATTCAGCCTGAAAATGGGTGCGAATGCCTGCGGCGGACACGGTGAGCTGCCCTACTTTGGTGTGATTATGTTCGATGGCGTATGTGCCGTGTAATTCTTGATTCATTGCGATTTCCTCCCTCTATACACATGATTTGTATGCGCTAAGGGGTGAAAATATGTATCCCCCGGAACACATGGCTCCGAGGGATTGTTAGGGTTCATCCGGTTCTAGGCCGAAACTGACGGCGATGGCGTTGTTGACCCGGGTCATCAGCGAGATGTCTAACTTTCCCATCCGCTCTTTGAGCCGCCGTTTATCAATGGTGCGAATTTGCTCCAGCAGCACCACAGAGTCACGGGTCAGGCCGTAGCTTTTTGCCTCTAGCTCAATATGCGTGGGCAGCCGTGCTTTGCCTGTCTGACTGGTGATGGCTGCCGCAATGACTGTGGGGCTGTGTTTGTTCCCCGTGTCGTTTTGCACGATGAGAACCGGCCGCATACCGCCCTGTTCACTACCCACCACGGGGCTCAGGTCGGCATAATAGATGTCCCCTCGACGTACACCGTTACTCACTAGGCTCACGCTCCGATGAAAGTATTTTGCCCGGTTACGGTGTAGAGGAACTTTTATGTAACCGGTACTGTCATTCTTCCATAGAGGGCAACAAATTATACCTTTGTTTGGCTCGAAAAAATCAGGAGGTGATTTCCACCTCCTGATTTAGTATATTCCATATTAGCCGCCGTTGAGATACATGCGAGGCACCCGCTGGGAAACGGCGCAAAGTAGCTCATAGGAAATTGTGCCTGCAAGTGCGGCTTGCTCTGCCACAGAGATGGTTTTTTCACCATCCGTGCCAAAAACTGTAACCATGTCACCAATGGAAATTTTTTCCGGCACCCCTGTCACGTCAAGCATGGAGAGGTCCATACAAATCCTCCCCACTTGGGGAGTGCGATGCCCATGGAGCAGCATGTCCATCTTGCCGGAAAGCGCACGGTGCAGTCCGTCAGCGTAACCGATAGGAACCACAGCGATGGTTTGACCGGTGCGGGTTTGGTAGGTTCTGCCATAGCTAATTAATTCCCCATCTGCAAAGGGCCGGACTTGGATGATGCGGGTTTTGAGCTCCATAACGGGCCGTAAATTCGCCGCAAACGGCGGCAGACCATAAAGGGCAATGCCAGGGCGAATCATATTCAGATGCGAATCCGGCAGACGCAACGCCCCGCCGCTATTTGTCGCATGTCGAAGGGGGAATTGTGTGCCAATTTCCACCTCTAACCAATGGACTGCGCGGGAAAAATATTCCAGTTGCTCATTTGTATAATCGGCCCCTTCTTCCATGTCGGCAACAGAGAAATGGGTGAAAATGCCTTGGATGTCTAAATGAGGAAGGGCCACGGCAGTACGGGCATCTTCTGGCGGGTCAACGTATGCAGGGAACCCCAAACGGCCCATGCCGGTATCCAGTTCTAGGTGGACAGCGAGTGTCCGGCCTGTACCGGCAAGGGCATGGGAGAGCGCACTTGCCTGTTCCAAGCTGAAAATTGCTTGTGTCAGATGGTGTTCGACCAAAATGGATGCATCCTTGGGGTCGGTATAGCCAAAGATGAGAATGGACAGGGTGATGCCCGCTGCCCGTAGCTCCAAGGCTTCCGGCAAGGCGGCGACAGCCAGATAATCACAGCCTAAGTCTTGCAGGCGCCGAGACACGGCTAAGGCACCGTGTCCGTACCCGTTCGCCTTCACCGGGGCGAGAAATTTACAGTCCGGGGCGGTGCGGCGGCGGAGTTCGTTGTAATTGTGGGCGAGACGGTCTAGGTGAATCTCGGCCCATGTGCGGTCGGTTTGGTGCATGATGGTGTCCGTCCTTTTATCTGATGTAGGGGTAGGAGTTAAAACAGAGGGCCGCCCTCAAAGTGGGCGGTGATGACGATGCGTCCGTTTTCTTGCAGTTCGGCTTGCAGGGGTGCACCGGTTTCGGCGTTAAACCACGTCATGTGCTGCACGGTGTCTGAAATGGTGGTGGTCATAACAAGGCTTCGGATATCATGGAAGGTCTCGTAATGGGCACGTATAATATGCCCCTCCATCCACTGGTGTACCATGAAGGGCAGGGCGGCGATGGGACTGAGACCGTCCTCGGTCAAAGGGCCTGTGTCCAGCACAGCACCGTCAAAATGGAGGGTGGTGCCATTCCCGGACACTTCGACGACGATGCCTGCAATGGCCTCGGGGGCTAAGACTTCTAGGGTCAGAGCCTCAGTGTCAAAGCGGAGGGTGAAGGGGTGTACCCGGTCACCGTAGTCGGCGGTGATGTGGGCGGCGAACCGCTGGGTGGTAGTTTGGAATCGTTCTCGAATCTCTAGGGCGCGCTCCATGGGGTCTGGCTCTCTGGAACAGGCGGTGAGGGTCAAAAGCAGTAGGACAAATAGAATCAGTATGACTAGACGGCGCACAATATCACCTCGTTATAGATACGAGAACCTCCGGCAAGGTGTCAATCAGGTCAGACGGCAACAGGCTATACTCACCCAACCGATTGGCGGCTAGGTCACCTGCACGACCATGGGCCCAGACTGCGGTGGTCACCGCTTGTTCCAGCCCAAGCCCCTGTCCGATGAGGGCCGCAATCATACCGGCCAGCACATCACCACTGCCGCCGACAGCCATACCCGGATTCCCCGTTTGGTTGACGTAGGCACTGCCATCAGAAAACGCACTCACCGTCCCCGGCCCTTTGAGCACCAGCGTGCAACTATGCCGGGTCGCAAAGCCCCGGGCGGCCTCTACATGGTCGCCTGTGGCCAAGTCCCCGCCGAGGCGGGTAAACTCCACCAAGTGGGGGGTGAGGATAATGGGGGCCTGTGCCTCGTCCAATACATGTATATGCCGGGACAGGGCGTTTAGACCGTCGGCATCAAGAACCATTGGGATTTTGGCTTGACGAATGAGGGCCAAGACCAGCGTGTCCAATTCTTCACTCTGCCCAAGACCGGGGCCGAGAAGCAGAACATCTGCATTTGTCAGACGTTCTAAAATAAGAGGCAGGGCCGCTTGGTTCAGCTTGCCGTCTGTACAAGACAGAGGGAAGGGCATGGCCTCTAACAAATGCCCAGCGACAATGGGATAAATATCCGTCGGGACACCAACAGACACCATCCCCGCCCCAGTGCGAAGCGCCGCCTTCGCCGCCAAAACCGGCGCACCGGTGTAGCCTACGGCGCCACCGATGAGTAGGAGCTTCCCTGCACCGCCCTTGTGCATGTCTCGGGAGCGGGTGGGGAGGGATATGGTGTTGGGGATGGTTTGGTGGGTCATGGTGGGTGTCTCCTGTTTGGGTTGGTGGTGTGATTGCTTAGGGGGGAAATCAATTGCAAAACCGCCATCGTAGCCCATATGATTCTATCCATGTTCCGTCATAGGTTCGGTCTATAGCATCAATATGCGAATCAAAGAAAAAAACTGTTTCATTTTGCACAAAAAGTGATGCATCATAAAGCCACGATGATTGATTATCTTGGAAAGGCCGCAAGTTCAATGCTACTACCGCTTCAAAAACCATTTCTATAGGACGGCACCATTGACTATCAAATCGCATGGTTACTTGTCTCACTTCGTCTGTGCAGTGAATACGGTTTTTATCGTCAACATAGGCACCGCTTATATAATTCATCCCTTTTAGTACGCTGTCGTGGAATCCGCTGGTTTACTCAAATATGGAATCAATGTCTTGCTGCGTTTCGATGTAATGCCAACCATCTATTTTGTAGGCATTAGAATTTATCATTCGATTTTCATAATTCGCCGTTGATACCATGCCGCCTTTTAGAAGTTCACTCAGTAAAGACTTGTTATCATAAATCCATGAATAGCCTCTATATTCAAAGAATCGAATGCTTTTGTCTAATACTTTTGTAAAATCACTAAGTTGCTCATCAACATTTTCATTGTTTCGATATAACCATTCAAAGCCATCATGAAAGCCGTCAGATGAAATTGCGTTTATAAGGACTTTTGGTTCTTGGGGGTTGCTTTTATCAAGGTAATCAAAAAATTGGAAGTAACTGCCACTGTCGGATGGAACGACGACTAATCGTTTTTCATACCAACCCGAATTTATAATTGCATAAACTTCTGACCTAAAATAAACACCCGATTGACTATCGTAAACTCTAACCACCATCACAGTCGCGCCCTCTCCTTCATGCACTCCTACAATTCTACCACACCTACAGAAAAACCACCATACCCCATCAATCTGCGCTTCCCGTCATTTATAGGAAGCGGGTCGGACAGGTCTCTTGACCCTATATAGAGTTCATGAGCGCATTTCAATAGAACATCCCACTGGCGACACCACCGCCCTTGACCATTGGAGCTTAGAGTACTATGACATCCGGCTAGAGAGTATCGACACCAGTGCGGGGTATAAGATGCGAAACCGTCGTCACTCTGCCCTTGACCTTTGCGGGTACATAGGGGCGCAGCCCCTGTGTTTCCTTTGCTTCTTTGCGAAACCGCAAAGAAGGCCCGTCCGGCAGGACAATACCAGTTGGCGGTTCCTGCCAAGAAATCCTCGGCGAAACGCCGAAAGAAAAGGGCAAGAACCGGGACACCAAGGACACCGTCCCCCACGAAAGGCAAAGGGCAAGCGCAACCCTCAGCCAGCTACACTGACAGCTCCTTTCAAAAAGGAGCCGAATGACACAAAACGCCTTGCAAAATATACGTTTCTCCAGTATAATGTATCAGCGATACAAAGGCATGTCAAGATAAAGGAGTGTTCGGCATGATAAACGACCAATTAACGGCACTAGGCCAAGAGGCCCTAGCCGCCATCGCAGTGGCCCCAGATTTAGCGAGTTTAGAAGCCCTGCGTGTCCGATTTTCTGGTAAAAAAGGCGAAATGACCACCATTTTAAAACAAATCGGCACCCTATCCCACGAAGAGCGGGCCGCTGTAGGCCAATTGGCCAACACCCTCCGGGCAGAGATAGAAACCGCCCTCACCACCCGGCGGGAGACACTGGAAGCGGCGGCGCTACAGGTACAACTAACCGCTGAAACGCTGGATGTGACCATCCCCGGCACAGCAAACGTCGTGGGCCACCAGCATGTGATGATGAAAACCTTAGACGAGGTGTTAGACATTTTCATCAGCATGGGCTTCGCCGTTGCCGAAGGGCCGGAGGTGGAGCTTGCCGCCAACGTGTTCGATAAGCTGGGCACCCCGGAGGGGCACCCCTCTCGTGACTGGGGTGACACTTTTTATTTTGACAAAGAGGACAAGCATGTCCTCCGCACCCACACATCCCCTGTGCAAGTGCGGGTGATGGAGAGCACGAAACCACCCATCCGAGTGGTCGCACCGGGTCGGGTGTACCGCAAAGACGAGGTGGATGCCACCCACTCTCCCATGTTTCACCAAATTGAGGGGTTAGTGGTGGACAAAGGCGTCACCATGGCGGACTTGAAGGGGACGTTGAACACCCTAGTCGAACAACTCTACGGCAAAGGCACCGCCACCCGATTCCGGCCCCATCACTTTCCGTTTACAGAGCCGTCTTGCGAGGTGGACTGTCAATGCTTTAAGTGCCGGGGACAGGGCTGTCCCATGTGCAAAGGCGAGGGTTGGATTGAACTCCTCGGCGCCGGGATGGTGCATCCCAACGTACTGCGAAACTGCGGCATTGACCCGGAGGAATATTCCGGCTTTGCTTTCGGGTGCGGGTTAGAGCGGATGACCATGATGCGGTATAACATCAGCGACCTACGGCTGATTTTCGAGAACGATCTGCGGTTCCTCACGCAATTCTAGGAGGGGTACAAGAAATGAAACTATCCAGAAAATGGTTGGCGGACTTTACAGACATCAAAGCCGGCGACAAAGAATATGCAGACCGGCTAACCATCACCGGCTCAAAAGTGGAGGGCACGGATGATTTAGGAGCCACTACCCAAAATGTGGTACTGGGCCAAATTGTAGAGATTGGCCGCCACCCGGACGCAGATTCCCTATGGGTCTGCCATGTGGATATCGGCCAAGATGAGCCGATTATCATCGTCACTGGGGCGGACAACTTAAAGCAAGGCGACATTTGCCTCGTGGCACTGCATAAGTCTCTGCTACCCTGCGGGAAAGAGATTAAAAAGGGTAAACTGCGGGGCATTGAGTCCAACGGAATGCTCTGTTCACCGGACGAACTGTTATTAGAACAAAACGACTACCCCTTTTCGGTAGAGGACGGGATTCTGACCTTCACCCCGGAGGAAATCGAGGGATATCAACTGGGCGACGACATCCGGCCTATCTTGGGTTTTGACGACAAGGTGGTAGAGTTCGAGATTACCAGCAACCGCCCAGACTGTCTCTCTGTCATCGGTCTGGCGCGAGAGTCGGCGGCCAGTTTCGACGTGCCTTTCACAGTAAAAACACCGGAAGTCAAAGGCTCTGGTGGGGATGTTTTAGAGTTGTTAGACGTAGAAATTTGGGACGCTGACCTCTGCCCCCGGTTTACCGCAAGAGTGGTACAAAACGTGAAAATCGGGCCATCCCCTGTGTGGATGCGCCAGCGGCTCCGGGCCAGCGGCGTGCGGCCTATCAATAATATTGTGGATATTACAAACTACGTCATGCTAGAATACGGCCAGCCCATGCACGCCTTTGACCATGCCTGTGTAGAGGGCGGTAAAATCAACGTCCGCCGTGCCGCACCGGGAGAGACCATCATGACCCTAGACGGCAAAGAGCGGGCCTTAGAGGATGCCTTAGTCATCGCAGACGAGCAAAAGGCCGTCGGCATCGCCGGTGTCATGGGCGGGGCCAGCAGTGAGATAACAGAGACCACCCGCACGGTAGTGTTTGAGTCGGCGAATTTTAACGGCGTGAGTATTCGTAAAACAGCGGCCCGTCTGGGGATGCGGACGGATGCTTCCGGTCGGTTTGAAAAGGGCCTTGACCCCATGAACACGCTACCCGCCGTCCAGCGGGCTTGTGAGCTGGTGGAGCTAGTGGGCGCAGGCGACGTGGTAGACGGCGTAGTAGATGTCATCGCCGCTGACCGTGCTCCGGTGACACTGCCCTTAGAAGCGGAGAAAATCAACGCCCTGTTAGGCACCGACATTGCCGCAGTTGACATGGCAAACATTCTAGAAAAAGTCGGGTTCACCGTAGACGCGGACAATCTTGTTACCGTGCCCTCATGGCGGCTGGACGTGAGCCAGTGGGCGGACTTAGCGGAAGAGGTGGCTCGATTCTACGGCTACAACGTGATTCCCGCCACCATGTTCCGTGGCGCCGCCGTCCAAGGCGGGTTTACGCCCCGGCAGAAACTGGAACGGCAAGTGGGAGTCATGCTCCGCAGTTTGGGTTATCACGAGATTTTGACCTATACCTTCACCGGGCAAGTGGCCTTGGATAAAGTACGGTTACCTGCGGACGCACCGGAACGGGAGATGCTGACGATTCTCAACCCTTTAGGCGAGGACACCAGTCGGATGCGAACCATCGCCGTCCCCGCCATGCTAGAGACCCTAGCCAGAAACCACAGCTACCGCAACGAATCCGCCCGGCTTTATGAGCTGGGGCGGGTGTATCTGCCCAATAGTGAGAGCCAGACCCTCTGTGACGAGCGGCTGCACCTTACCTTGGGTGCTTACGGTGATGGTGTCGATTTCTTTACACTCAAAGGCGCCGTGGAAGCGTTACTTGCTAACCTTCGCATCTCGAATGTCACTTGGACTGCCGAGGGTAACGACCCCATTTACCACCCAGGTCGGTGTGCGGAAATCAGAGCGGGAGAACACGTACTGGGCCGCTTGGGCCAAGTCCATCCCCTGACCGCAAAAAACTACGACTTTGAGGGCGAGGTCTACGCCGCCGAGTTGGATGTAGAGACCCTGTTCGCCGTTATGGGCCCGGAGCAGACCTACAAACCCCTACCCAAATACCCCGCCATGGCCCGTGATATTGCGGTGGTCTGTGACGAGGCGGTGACAGTGGCTCAACTTCAAGAGGTCATCAACGTCGCCGGTGGCAAACGACTGGTGGCAAGCAGTCTGTTTGACATCTACACCGGCAACCCCATCCCGGAAGGGAAGAAAAGCGTGGCCTTCGCACTCTCTTACCGGGCAGAGGATCGTACCCTGACCGACGAGGATGCCGACAGTGCCACCACAAAGATTTTGACGGCGTTAGAGACAAAGCTGGGTGCTGTCATCCGATAGCCCTTTACAGCATGACAAAAGTTTGCTATTATGGGTATACTACCCAGTAGCGGGAGAGATTGAAACGAGGTGGCAACATGATGTCAGAGTATACCCAAAAGTTCCAAGTGGTGGGCCGCGACCAAGAGATTCGGGAAATTATGGGCTCTGTCTATAACTCCTTAATCCAAAAAGGCTATAACCCCATCAACCAAATCGTGGGGTACATCTTATCAGAGGATCCCACCTATATCACCAACCACAACAACGCCCGCACCCTGATCGCCAGAATCGACCGGGACGAGCTGTTGCGGGAGCTGGTGGTACAGTATTTGGAACATAAAGAGTAGAAGAATAAAGAAAAGAGGCTGGCGTTTCTGCGCCAGCCTCTAACTTTAAATGGGGGTGTGTTTGGATGGCAGTAACAATTTTTGTGTCGTGGTCAGTGCTACTGGCAATAGGGTTACTTGCGGTAGCCGTGACAGTGTTTTTGGTGGCACTTGTGTTTTGGGTGAGGCGACGGCGTGGGGAGTGATATAGGGAAGCGCATATTATTTGCTGTTCAAAAGCCAGCTACCTACGCAATAAGGGCATTTTACTCTTTGGAGTCGGAAGTGCTTATTTGGCGTGTCAACAACGTCAGCTGTCTCTGTTTTGTACATTGCGACGAAGAACACCAGACACCATAGCTGAGACTGCAACAATGGTCAATATAATCGCCATTATAGTCGCATCTTCATTTGCCGAGGAAAATGAGGTAATAAACACAAATGCGAGCCAGCCGATAACCACTATTCTACAAAGCGTTGCTCACAATTTTTTCTTTATGTGGGCAGCAACAATCAAACAAGCTATTGACAGAGTGTAAAGTGCTGCTACGGCAAGACCTGCCGCAATGCCTAAAGCAAGAAAGTTGCGCACAACAATAACTTCTATGGCCATTCCTGTATATATCAGCATGGAAATTATGAAAATGATATTTGGAATATTTTTGTTCTTCATGTATAAGGCTCCTCAAACTATAAAAACTATTCACAGCCCACCGAAATGATGAGCAACGAACAAAAACATTCTATCACACGAATGGCACAAAGCCTACCCCACCACACTCCACTCATGTAGCGTCTTACCATCCCCATCCTTCAAACTCAACCAAGTATTCTCCCCGCCGAACCGTAGGAAAATGCCCAGTTCATTGGGGGAGGGGAAGACAATATCCTCCGTCGTCACCCCGTCCACAATCTTGTCCTGATACTCAGCCCGGAGAGCTTTGGCGAACTTGGCGGAGTAGTTGAGCGACCCGTCTTTGTTCAACTGCGGCTCTAGGGTGAGACGTGCTCCCGCTTTGAGCAGTAGCTCTTTCCTGTGCCGCCAGAACACTTTGCCAAAACTGCCCCAGTCGGTAAAGGTAAATTCGATCTCGGCCAGTTCCGGGGTCCATTTGTGTTGTGCTTTCATCATGGGGTCGTCCTCCTCTTTTATATACGTTCCCGGACGGTTACGTGAACCGTATCGCCGGGTTGCTTGCCGATTTTATTGCGGATTTTTTTTAATATGCCGATGATATAGCACACCGACCCGTCCGGGTTCGTAACGCCCATATTGACCACGCTGCCATCATAAGGCTCGCCGTCAAACGTGACATGCACTTTGACCCGCCCCCGGCCAAACGCTTGTCGGATGTCGTAGGGAAAGGGCACATAAGCACCGCCTTTGCCGATATCGCTGGCTTGGATAACTGCATCGTATGTATAGACTGTCTCGTTCATCTACATCGCCCCCCCCTTATAGATTGTCGAGAAACGCCTTAACACAATCTGCGCTGGTGAACAGGACACCGTGCATCCCCAACGCAGCGGCGGCGGTTACGTTTTGTTCCATATCGTCAACAAACACGCAATCTTCGGGGGCGAGTTGATACGCATCCAGTAAATTGCGGTAGATTTCCGGATCCGGCTTAATTCGCTTCACATCGCAAGAAAACACCCCACCGTCAAAGAGGTTGAAAAAGGGGTATTGCCCCAGCACATAGTCCTGCAAATCGCTGTGGAAGTTGGACAAGTAATATAGCCGATGCCCCGCTTCTTTGATGTTGGGCAATAACGCCACCGTGTCTGCGATGGGGGTCAACATGTCAGGCAAGCGCTCCATGGTTTGCCGGATTTCTGGCTGGAAGCTTGGCTCTCTCGTACAAAAGATGTCCACCGCCTCCCGATGGGTCAGAAAGCCTTGGTCTAGCCGCTCCCACTCCGGGCTACAAAAAATGGTTTGGTACATGGTGTCGATTACAGCTTGCTCGCCAAACAGCGACTTTAAAAAAGGGACAGGCTTGAAGTGGAGCAGTACGTTGCCGATGTCGAAGATGAAGTTCATGGCGGTGCCCTCCTACCATTTTTCGTATTGGATCATGCTGTCTAAAGGCCGTCTGGGTGCGGATTTTCCGGGCTTGTCTGCGTAACCGATGGTGAGTATGCCCACAACATATTTGTCTTTTGGCACCCCGAGGATGGGGCGGATGTCGTCTTGGGTAAACCACGCCGTCCAACAACTGGACAGGCCCAGATGTTCGGCCTCTAACAGAATATGCTCCATGGCGATGGCCGAATCTCGAATAATTTGCTTGAGTGCCGGCAGGCTGCTGTGCTCGTCTACTATTATCTCCGTATCGTCTTTTATCCGGCACCGAATGTCGGCAACGCAGACGATGAATACAGGCGCACTTGTCATCCACTGTTGGTTGTTGTTCGCTTTGGCAATTTGCGCCTTGGTCTCTTCAGAAGTGACGATAATGAAATTCCAAGGCTGTGTATTACTGCCGGAGGGTGCCAAACGGGCGCTTTCGATGAGCACTAAGACCAGCTCATTGGCAACCGGCTTGTCGGTGTATTTCCGGGTGCTTGTTCTGGTTCGGATTTCTTTTATCATAGCGAACACCTCCTCATACATGCAGTATACCACGATTTCTTTTGCAAAGCAAAGGAAATCGTGGTATACTGTCGGCTAGGAAAGGCGGGAAATTCATTGGAGAAACGACAACTACAAGGCCACATAGCGGCGGCCGTCTGCGTATGCACTTGGGGCGTGACCTTTGTTGCGGTGGTGCATTTGTTGCAGCATTTTAGCCCCTTTGAAGTATTATTTTTCCGCTTTGGCCTAGCCACATTGGCCCTATACCTCGTCTACCCCAAGCGGATGAGAAAAACCACGCGCCGGGAAGAACTGTTGTTTGCCGGGGCCGGGCTTGCCGGTGTAACGCTGTATTTTCTCGCCCAAGATTTTGCGCTATTGAACACCTCCGCCTCTAATGTGGGAGTGATTGTGGCGGTTTCGCCGGTGTTCACGGGGTTGCTCACTTGGCGATTTTTGGGTGGGGGGCGGCCTACACGGTCGTTTTTTGCGGGATTTCTTCTGGCCATTTGCGGCATTGGGCTCATTAGTTTTGCGGGCAGCCAACTAGAACTGCATCCCATTGGTGACCTGTTGGCGGTCTCGGCGGCCCTTTGTTGGGCGGTCTATTGTATTTTCACGAAAAAAATCAGCGGCCTCGGCCATCACATCATCCAAACCACCCGGCGGATATTTCTCTATGGGCTGGTATTTTTGCTTCCTGTGCTTATTGCGATGGAGCTTCAAACCGGACTGGGGCTGGAACGGTTTCTGATCCCGACCAATCTGGGGGCCATGTTGTTTTTGGGTCTGGGTGCCTCTGCCAGTTGTTTTTTGCTGTGGAATTTCTCTTTAAAGCAGTTGGGGCCGGTGAAAACCAGTGCGTATATCTACTTGGTACCGTTGGTCACCGTTGCGGCTTCTGTGCTGTTTTTGGGCGAGCGCGTCACTTGGACCAGTGCCGCAGGGATCGCCCTGACGCTGGTAGGACTCGTCCTCTCCAACCGTGCGCCCCGAGGTCAAACAGAAAAGGTGTAAAAAAGGCTTGCATTTTTTGCAAAGCCGTGCTATGATAGTCGAGCGTTATGTGCGCCCGTAGCTCAGCTGGATAGAGTGCCTGGCTACGAACCAGTAGGTCGGGAGTTCGAATCTCTCCGGGCGTACCAATTGAAATCACTGCAATCTCAAGGGTTGCAGTGATTTTTTATTTCATGGTCACACAGGCAAAAACGGGCAAAGATAGGCAAAAAAATACAAAAATGCAAGTCAAGGTGCAAGTCAAAAATATTGGACAAAATCCATTTACAACAAAAAACTTTTGCAAATTCTATTGATAAGTGTGTATTTAGTGTGTATAATAGAATCATAAGGAGGACACAATATGAAGCTACTAGAGCAAAATGGCTGGTGGCACAAACGAGACGGCGGAAGTCACGACATCTACACGAATGGCAAAGACATTGAGGCCATATCAAGGCAACGAGAAATCAAAGAACCAGTAGCAAAGGCAATTATCAAGCGGCGGGGGCTGAAATAAGCCCCCTGCCCAAACTTTGAAAATATATTTTTTAGACAACGATTAACGATGATGAATTGGAGGTATCTATCATGAAAACAGCTTATCCCGTAGTATTTGTAAAACTAGACGATGGCTACGCCGTCCATGTTCCAGACTTCCCACTTGATACGCATGGCGATTCTTTAGCCGAGGCAATCGAAGAGGCCCGAGATGCCATGGGTATAATGGGGATTGACTTAGAAGATGACGAAAAGCCATTACCAGCCCCCACCGATGTGCATACTCTTGTCTGTGCGCCGAATGAATTTATTTCCCTAGTTGATATTGACTTCACAGCGTATCGCCGAGCCCATGAGCGGCGCTCTGTTCGCCGCAATGTGAGCATTCCATCATGGCTGAATGCCGAGGCGGAAAAAGCCGGTCTGAATGTATCAGCGGTTCTGCAAGCGGCATTAAAGCAAGAGCTTCATATCGTAGATCAATAGTTCTAAAACAAAAAAAGCCCGTAGCCGGTCGATTGATCGGCTACGGGCTTTTCTGTCTTGCTTGTATTTTTTATCTGGGCACCGTGCTAGCCAATACACCGGGCCGAAGGCTTAGCACGAAAAGGTTAAGCCGGGAGTAGCGGCCCTAAATATAAGGGGTGTTTGCGTGATTATACCTCGCTTTCGAATGGAACTATGGGAACTACCACTCTCAAACTCTTTACAATACAAGACATAGAAAAAGCCGTCGATAAAAATCGACGGCTTTTTGACATGGAGCGGGCGGCGGGGATCGAACCCGCGTGGCCAGCTTGGAAGGCTGGAATTCTACCATTGAACTACGCCCGCTTATTGGTTGGGGATTTCACAACCCCTGTTTTCTCAAGGAATTTCCCTTGACTCGCATCATTATAACAGAAAGCCAAGCAATTTGCAAGCACAACCTCTGCCCCGCCATCCCAAATTATTTCACACCATCATTGTGGGGCAAAAATGGGGCAAATTGTTGAGGGATGTTGAATATCTAAGGGCAAAAAGGCCGGGCGCAAGCCGCCCGGCCTTCGCTTTACATTTGATTCTGATTATACGGTATGCACCTTGAGTACATTGGTGGTCTTCGCCTCACCAACAGGTAATCCCGCAGTAATAACCACTTGATCCCCGGCTTGGACGATGCCCATCTCTACGGCTTTCTCCACGCCTTCTTCAAATAGCTTGTCCGTGCTGTCTGCTGTGTCTCCCAGACAGGCGACCACACCCCAAGAGATGGCCAACTGGCGCATCACTTTCGGGTTGGCGGTCACTGCCACAATGGGGCAGTCCGGCCGGAAACGAGATGCCATCCGGGTGGTAATGCCGGTGGATGTAACGGTGATAATTGCTTTGGCACCCACGCTGTTCGCCGTGGTAAACGTGGCGTAGGACACTGTGTCTTGTGCCACCTGTCCACCGTCACAGATGGAAGCGTTGTCGATATAGCAAATCCGCTCCCGGTCTGCCCGCTCTGCAATCCGCGCCATGGTGCTCAGGGCTTCCAGCGGATACTTGCCGTTGGCGGTCTCACCGGAGAGCATGACACAGCTTGTCCCGTCAAATACGGCGTTTGCTACGTCACTAACCTCAGCGCGGGTGGGGCGGGGGTTTTTAATCATAGAGTCTAACATCTGGGTGGCGGTAATAACCGGCTTGCCCCGGCGTACACACTCCGCAATCAGCATTTTTTGGACAATGGGTACTTCTTCTGCGGGAATTTCTACGCCTAAGTCGCCACGGGCCACCATGATGCCGTCAGAGGCTTCAATAATCTCAATGGCGTTGTTGACACCCTCTTGGTTCTCAATCTTGGAGATAATTTTAATATCCTCACCGCCGTTGCCTTTGAGCACCCGGCGAATGGCCTCCACATCGCTGGCTTTCCGTACGAAAGAGGCGGCCACGAAGTCAAAGTCGTTTTTGCAGGCGAAGATGATATCCCCTTCGTCTTGCTCGGTGATAGCGGGCAAGTTAATGCTCACGTCCGGCAGGTTGATACTCTTCTTGCTACCCAACTGGCCGCCATTGACAACGACACAGTGGATTTTTTCTCCGGCGATTTCACGGACTAAGAGTTCAATCAAGCCGTCATCAATTAAGATGCGGGTGCCCGGCACCACTTCACGAGACAGATTTTCATATGTCACGCTAACGCCGGTCTGGTCGCCGGGGAACTCGTTACAGTACAGGGTAAAACTCTCTCCGGTCACTAAGTCAACTTTACCCGCTTCTAAACCCTTGGTGCGAATCTCTGGGCCTTTGGTGTCTAGCATTAAGGCCACATGTAGCCCCAGCTCTTCTCGGATGGCCTTGAGCATGGTCACACGGCCCAAATGCTCTTCGTGATCCCCGTGGGAGAAGTTGAGTCGGGCACAGTTCATGCCCCGCTGCATCATCTCTTTGAGGGCGGCGGGATTCGACACGGCGGGCCCGATGGTGCAGACGATTTTGGTTCTTCTGGCTTGTTTCATTGATCATATCCTCCTTCGATTTTTATACATCTATGTGATACGCGCTCACCGCTTCTGGGGGTGAGCAGGCATACGCCTACTGGTGATTTACCGCGGCACGACGGTCAGCCACATATTCGTCATAGGTCATGCGGCGGTCACGGACGGTGCCGTCTGGCAAAAACTCGATAATCCGGTTTGCCACGGTCTGGATAAGCTGATGGTCATGGGTGGCAAACAGTACATTGCCCTCAAACGCTTCCAGCCCGTTATTTAAGGCCGCAATACTCTCCATGTCCAGATGGTTGGTGGGTTGGTCAAATAGGAGCACATTGGCACCCGACAACATCATTTTACTAAGCAGACACCGGACTTTCTCTCCGCCGGAGAGGACGCTGACTTTCTTATATACATCATCGCCGGAGAACAGCATCCGGCCCAAGAATTGCCGGATAAAGCTCTCTCGCTTGTCCTCTGAAAACTGGCGCATCCAGTCAATGAGGGTTAATTCCTCTTCAAAATCGGCGCTGTGATTTTTGGGGAAATAAGTGCGGCTGGTGGTGACACCCCACTTGACCTCACCGGTGTCCGGCTCTAGTTGCTCCGCCAGTATCTGGAACATGGTGGTAATGGCCAGCTCGTTATCGCCGATGAAGGCCACTTTGTCGCCCTTGCCCAGCATGAAGCCTACATTATCTAACAATTTCACATCGTCTACGGTTTGCGACACCTCTGACACGGTGAGGATATCTTTCCCCACCTCCCGCTCGCCTTTGAAGCCCACCCAAGGGTAACGGCGGGACGAGGCGGGCATTTCTTCCACAGTCAGCTTTTCAATCAGCTTTTTCCGGCTGGTGGCCTGTCGGCTTTTGGATTTGTTGGCGGAGAAGCGTCGGATAAACTCTTGCAAATCTTTGATCTTATCTTCTGCTTTCCGGTTTTGTTCTTTCATCAGCTTTTGCATAAGCTGGCTGGACTCATACCAGAAGTCGTAGTTACCGACATAGAGTTTAATCTTCCCAAAGTCAATATCCACAATGTGGGTACAGACCGTGTTTAAGAAGTATCGGTCATGAGACACTACCAGTACGGTGCCTTCGTAGTCCAACAAGAACTCCTCTAACCAGACCACCGAGTCAATGTCTAGGTTGTTCGTCGGCTCGTCCAACAGGATAATATCCGGCCGCCCGAACAGGGCACTGGCCAAGAGCACTTTCACCTTCTGCCGTCCGGTGAGTTCCGACATCTGCTTTTCATGGAGGGGGATGGGAATGCCGAGACCCACTAACATCTGGCCAATCTCACTCTCCGCCTCCCAGCCGCCTAGCTCGGCGAACTTTTCTTCTAATTCAGCGGCTTTGATGCCGTCTTCGTCGGAAAAGTCCTCTTGGAGATAGATGGCGTCTTTTTCTTGCTGGCACGCATACAGAGGGGCGTTGCCCATCATGACGGTCTCTAAGACGGAGTAGTCATTGAACCGCTCTTGATCCTGCTTGAGCGCCGACATCCGCACATCCGGCTGGATGCTCACATGTCCGCTGGTGGACTCTAGCTCGCCGCTGATTAGTTTGAGAAAGGTGGACTTTCCCGCTCCGTTTGCGCCGATGATACCGTAGCAATTCCCCGCAGTGAATTGAATGTCTACCCGATCAAACAATTTCTGCGATCCGAAATCTAAGCCTAGGTTATTAACTGTAATCATATCTGCTCCTCAAAAATCTAAAACATACTGGGCTTTTGCCAGCCATCTTCTGGGTCTTTTGGCCCTTGGCCGATTAAGCCGTGATAGTAATTTACAAAAGTCAATGTGGAATACGGTGTATACCACACCCGCACAGCGTAGTGCAAGAATGGAATCCGCATCAGTAGCAACCAGCCGATAAAACTGAGCCGCAACACCAAGTACTCCCACTTATGTCCTCGCATAAGCCGGGTGGATTCTCTCAGGTGCCAGAATACGTTTTTATCCGGGTTGTCTAACAATAACAGATTCGCCTGTGAAAACGCCGCAATCAGGACAAATCCAGGCACCATGAGTAAGACAAATCCCAAAGAAATCGCCGCATAAGAAAGCAAGCGGATGAAAAGACCTTTTAGAAAATAGTTAAACCCTTCAAACAGGCTCCGATATCCCAACCCGTCTTCTCCCCGGGCGATGCCCCGGATGTAATAAAGATAGCCCAGCTCAACCATCCAAGTTAATATCCACGGAATGACAAAGAAGAATAGCCCCAATACCGAAATCTGAAGCTCTGGAATAGCGACCTGCGGGAATGTGCCCAGTTGGAATGCCTCTACCGCTGCGTTATTCACCCGCCTAATGGTCTCCACTTGGAACGCACCCAGTTCTGATAAGTTCATCACAATCAACAACAATAATATGCTAATGGCAATATAAAGCAGGGTGACGAAAATCACATGGGGCTTGCGGGGGGCCAAGATCAACCCCTTTGCGTGCAACTTTAACTTGTGCCGAACCATTTGTTTGCGTCACCACCCTTCTTTTACAAAATCTTTCATCAAATTTACAGCCGACTTTTATTGTACCACATCCGGGGTCATTCTGTAAACGAAAGTTCGTTAATATTTAGTGAATCTTCCGAAACGGCAAAATCATACAATCTATGCTTGACAGGAAGCGTCCGCTGTTGTACTATATATTTACTCTCGAGGAGGCGCCAACCACAATATATTGTGGTTGGCATGAATATACTAGGGGGATAAGGAAATGCGTACAACCGAAACATGTACTGTAACAATGATTAAAAAACGAGACGGACGGTGTGTCCCCTTCCATGTGGGCAAGATTGCCCATGCGATTAGCGAGGCATTTTCCGCTACCTATCGGCCCGACAGCGCAGCCGTCGCTGCGGCACTCGCTGAAGAGGTGGTGTCTATCCTAGAAGTTGAGGGCGAGACCCAGCCGGATGTCGAACATGTACAAGATATCGTGGAACGGGTTTTGATGGACAATGGTTATATCACCACCGCCAAGGCCTATATTCTCTACCGTTCCGAGCGTAGCCGCCAGCGGGAGCTGAAAACCCGCTTAATGCAACGGTACGAAGAAATCACCTTCGCCAACGCCAAAGACTCCGATATCAAGCGGGAAAACGCCAACATTGACGGCGACACCGCCATGGGCGCTATGCTCAAATTCGGCTCGGAGGGGGCCAAGCAGTTTTATCACAGCCATGTGTTAAACCAGACCCACGCCAAAGCCCACTCTGACGGGGAAATACATATCCACGACTTAGATTTTCTCACCTTGACCACCACTTGTTGTCAAATTGACATTACCAAGTTGTTCAAAGGCGGCTTTTCCACAGGCCATGGCACCCTGCGGGAACCCAATGACATCAACTCTTATGCGGCCCTTGCCTGTATCGCCATTCAATCCAACCAAAACGACCAGCACGGCGGGCAAAGTATCGTAAACTTCGATTACGGCATGGCCCACGGGGTGGCGAAAACCTTTGTGCGCCTCTACCGCCAAAATCTGGCCAAAGCCTTGATGCTCTGGCGGGAGATGGAAGATCCGGAGACGGATATTCGTGCCATCATCGCCGAGGTGCAAGAGAGCACCGGCTTAGTCCCCACCTTAGAGGGGTATGAGGCGTACTTAAAAGAAGAACTTCTCTTGCTAACTGATCGCTATGGCGATGAGGAAGGGCTTAAAAAAGCCCAAACCGTAGCCATCTATCACGCTACCAAAGAGACCGACCGGGCCACCTTCCAAGCCATGGAGGCGTTTATCCACAACCTCAATACCATGCACTCTCGTGCCGGTGCCCAAACGCCTTTTTCCTCCATTAACTATGGCCTAGACACCTCCCCCGAGGGACGAATGGTCATCAAAAACGTCATGCTCACTACAGAACAGGGCCTCGGTGGGGGCGAGACGCCGATCTTCCCTATCCAAGTGTTCCGGGTGAAAGACGGCATCAACTTAAACGAGGGTGAGCCCAACTACGACCTGTTCAAATTGGCCTGCCGGGTTAGCGCCAAACGCCTGTTTCCCAACTTCGCCTTTGTAGATGCACCCTTTAACCTAAAGTTCTACGACCCTGACCGACCGGAGACGGAAATTGCCTACATGGGCTGTCGCACCCGGGTTATCTCTAATGTTCACGACCCCAGTCAAGAGATTTGTCCCGGTCGTGGGAACCTGAGCTTTACCTCCATCAACCTGCCTCGTCTGGCCGTCCGGGCCAAGGGGGATATCCCCCGGTTTTTCGAGGATCTTGACCATAAAATCGACTTGGTCATCGCCCAACTGTTAGAGCGGTTTGAGATTCAAGCCAGTAAAAAGGTGTTCAATTTCCCCTTCCTCATGGGACAAGGCATCTGGCTCGACAGTGAAAATCTGAAATGGGATGACGAGATTCGAGAAGTCCTCAAACACGGTACCCTCTCTGTGGGCTTCATTGGCTTGGCCGAGACACTCACGGCCCTCATCGGCAGCCACCACGGTGAAACTGACCGGGCGCAACACTTAGGGCTGGAAATTATCAGCCATATGCGCACCAAGCTAGACGAGAAATCCCGGCAACTTGGGCTCAATTTCTCCCTCATCTCTACCCCGGCGGAAGGATTAGCCGGACGATTCGTGAGAATCGACAAGGGTCTGTTCGGTGAGTTGCCCGGCATTACGGACAAAGAATACTACACCAACGGGTTCCACATCCCGGTACAGTTCCCCATCACAGCTTATGAGAAGATTCAATTAGAGGCCCCTTACCACGCCCTCACCAACGCCGGCCACATCAGCTATGTCGAGATGGACGGTGACCCCAGTGAGAACTTAGAAGCCTTCGAGAAAATCGTCCGCTTCATGCAACAGTCCGGCGTGGGCTACGGCTCCACCAACCACCCCGTTGACAGGGACCCGGTTTGCGGCTTCTCCGGCATCATCAAAGACCAATGCCCCGGCTGTGGCCGTAAGGAATCCCCCGACACTGTCCCCTTCGACCGCATCCGCCGGATTACAGGCTATTTGGTGGGCACTGTGGATCGCTTCAACAACGCCAAACGAGCGGAAGAGCAAGACCGGGTAAAGCACAACACCTAACGATAGACTACTAGAGCATTACTAAAGAGCGTTTTCACATCGGTGAAAACGCTCTTTGTGCCTTGCTTATATCCAAAAACTATACTTGCGTTCTGAGTTTGATTGCTTTGGACAAGAGATAGAACCCCAATCCGCCGGCAATGCCATAAATAGAGATGATGAGGTAGACTTGTTGCAGGGTAAATATCCCCGCTAACAGTGCGTAGACTAGGCTGAGACAAATCATGGCTATGTTTTGCCCGATGCTATAAAAGGACATCACGGTTGCTCGGCCTTCCTCTTTGATCTCGTTTTGCAGCGCATTTACTAACAAAATCTCTGTCACAGCCATACACATGAATGCCAGCCCAAACATGAGGATGGCGAACTGGTTCCATAGGAGGGCAAAGCCCGTTAGAAAGACACATGCCAGACTGTTTAGCAGAAAGAGCTGTTTGATGGAAGCAATCTTTTTTTGTACCATTGGGGCGAGAATGTCGCCCAAGGCAACGAAGGCAAATCTTACCGTTAGAATGACGCTAACCCATATATGACTGAGCTGAAAGTCATCGATGATGACGGCATCAAATTCGTCCAGATAGCTACCGAGACTGGCAAAGAGCACCAGAAATAAGACAGAGACCAGCGCAAGCCTGCTCCCTTTGATGAAACCGCTTGCTTCTTTGAATGTCCCCAAAAAGCCTATTGTTCCCTCGCCTGTTCGCTCTGAGTAAAAGTTTTTCTCTCTGATCTGCAACGCGAATATTACATTGAGGAAGCAGATTGCTGCGGAGATGAGCGCGATGACTTCTATCGGGATGAAACTAGCGATGATGCCTGCCGAGGCGATCCCAACGATGGCACCTACATTTGCGTAAAATTGGGCCCTTCCGTATACCTTGGTGAAGGTTTCTTCGCATCCGTCACTCTTCAGGTTGTCATAGATAAGCCCTTCTTCTGTCCCGGAGACAAACGCACCCGCAAGCGCCCAAACAGCGAACCCGGCGGCAAACATGAGAAAGGTGTGGGAAAAAAACCATATAACGAAACACAGCCCCTGTAACACCGCCGCGATCGCAAGCATATTTCTCCTGTTCCATCTGTCTGCTAACACTCCAGCCGGAGCTTCAAAGACGATGGAACAAACGCTCCAAAGTGCGATTAGCACAGCAACGTCAGTGACCGACTTCCCTCTCTCAAGGAACAAGATTGTGTAAAAAGCGTAGATGGGCAAGCATTGGCCTATGAACTTGTAGATATATAGTGTTTTGACATTGAATGTTGTCATTTACTTTCCTCCAAATTTTTAGTATACATGGTGAACAGCATAGGTTCATTTGGAGGCCCACGATTTCTCGCTCTATTTGATGTTTAACATGGAGGTCTAATGGTGTGCATTTGCATTGTCTCCTCGTTCAAATTATAAAAAACCCTGCACCACCCACCGAAACGGCGAGTAATACACAACAGAATTGTACCATACCCAAGGCCAAAAGTCCACCCGTCGTGGCGCACTACGATGTTTATCAAATATTCACTTTTTCGACATGTCCTGTTCAGATTTAATGCGTATGATGTATGTGCAAACAATTTCCTGTGGTTTTAAGTATGTTGCAGGAGGTGATTCCTATGACAGTCCGAACCCTCCACCAAGCCCAACCGGGGCGTGAGCGAATCAATTGGGACACCCTATTTTGGTTGTTCGTCTTTGGGTCGGTCATGGGCTATATCGCAGAAATGCTGTTTTGCTTCTACCAGTGCGGCTATTTTGAAAACCGCTCTAGTATGCTGTTTAGTCCGTTTAACATCATCTACGGTTTCGGCGCATTAGCACTTTACATCTGCCTGTATAAGATACAAGATAATGTCCTTTGGGTATTCTTGTTTGGTGTCATCTCCGGCACTGTGGTAGAATTTCTCGCTTCTTGGGCGCAAGAGATGGTGTTTGGCTCTGTATCGTGGGAATATTCCGAACAGGCGATTCATTTTAGCGGCCGGATTTCCCTGCGCTACTCTATCTATTGGGGCCTGCTGGCGGTGCTGTGGGTCAAGGTACTGCAGCCGCTGCTGCTCAAGTTGATTGCCGCAATTCCTGAACGGGTACGGAAACCACTTATGATTGGCCTGATTCTGTTTTTGGTTTTGGACATTGCAATCGCCATCCTCGCAGTGGCCCGCTGGGGAATGCGGCTGGATGGCATCCCCGCAACAAATAGCATTCTCATGTGGGTTGACCGCCTATTCCCAGATGCGCTCATGGAGCGTGCCTATGCAAATATGACGTATGTGCGATAAGTCATCCAACAACGTTGCCGTCACGCTGAGTGACGGCAACGTTGTTAGATATAAAAAGAAGGGAGGCCGTAGTTATGAAAACGAGACGAGAACTCAAATTGCGTGCTAAAGAGAGGATGCAGGCACAGCGGCCAACGGCGATTTTGCTGGTGCTTTTGGTCTGCATCAAAATTCTGGCGTTGTTCATCATTGACGCCATCGCACTACGTGGACTTGGTCGAATTCCCTTTGTGTTGCTCTATTGGATAGGCATACTTGCCTTGCTCATCATTGCTGTCAGTTTGATGAGAGAGTTCATTGCAATCTATCGCGGGGAATCAGCCAAGGTTGGGACATTTTATGCCGGACTGGAACATAACTGGACACGGTGGCTAGGCGGGATGCTTTGGATGGTGCTTTGGGTTGCCATTTGGGTGCTAATCGCAATTCCACTCACCGTGCTTGCTGTGTTCTTGGTCAAACATCTCGGACGAAGCGCCCTTGCGTGGATCGTGCCCCTCATGGCAATTACACATATTGCCGCACTCATTCCGGCGCTTATCAAGGGCCTATCTTATTCCATGACCCCCTTTATCTTGGCCGACCAACCCCATGTTCCCGCCCGGGCGGCCCTCAAGCACTCTATGCAGATGATGCATGGACGTAAGAAAGAGTATTTCGTACTCGCACTTAGTTTCATCGGCTGGATGGTATTGTCTGTGCTGACATTTGGCATTTTGTATGTTGTCTACGTCGGGCCATACCTGTACACAACCTACGCCGGGTTTTATGACGAAGTGCGAGGTGCCGCACCAGAAGCCCAGGCAGAGACAGATGGAGAGATTGAGGCCGAAATCAAAATTGAGATCATCGAAGAGGAGAACACCGACGATGCCGAGTAGTACATAGAAAACTCAAACAGCCCTTTGCCACCTTGGCAAAGGGCTGTTTTGTTGTGTTTCGTATGAAGAGCCACTGTGTCCACATTACTTTTTGCGGCGCAACAATCCACGCACGCTACCCGGAGTTTGTATCTTTACAATCGCATACGCAATCCGCGGCGTAAGATGGCGAGTGGAAAATACCAAGTGTCCCGGTGCCCATAGGGTGGGGCCGTATCGGCTTTTTGCCAAGCACAAGGATTTGAACCCATAGATACCATTGCATTTCTCATAGACTAGGTTTAAAAGCTTTGCATTTACATCGTGCGGGTCGCTGTCACGTAGAGTATTGGCCAATGGGGCGATGCCTAAGCTAACCCACTCTATCCCTTCCGCTCGAAATGCCATAAAGGCGTCAAAGTTTAACTTCTCCGTGACACCGCCCGGTGCGTTGGGCACACGGTGGGTGATGTCTGCTGTGTAGCCCCTTGCAAAGGGTGTGAACACATGGAATGCAACCATCTGTCCTGCGGCATCTGTTGCATAGAAATAACGCCGCTCCATTGGATTGTCCAGCCCGACGCTGCCGATTGTGAAAATCAATTGGCTGCTGCCTTTCCCTTCCAGCCATTGCTCGGAGACGAACTGCATCCCACGTTCTATCTCCGGGTCACGGTGCGTGTGTGGCTTATACTCTTGTGTTGACACGCCTGCGTTGTTGGCGTGGTTCACATCTGCCCGCATCCGTGCCATCTTCCCGCCGGCAAGCTGATAGCTCGACAGTTGAATCCGTGCCTCATCTCCGTATTTCACATGGTGGTACCCAAGCTGTGTGTAATGCTCTAAGAACACGTCCGTTGTGCCGAGGAATACGCAATGATGGAAATTGGATGTGTAAAACTGTCGAAATTCCGACAATAGCCGCACAAAGTCCCCAGGCGCACAGATCGGGTCGCCGCAGACGACTACCGTTTTGCCAACAACCCCATACGCAACCACGCCGACTACCGATTGACCGAAGTATAAGAGTTTGTCATCCTCCAGCACCAAATAGGCCGCCGGATTTTGCCCATGCTGTCGCACCAACTCGCACACATGTGCGTGTTCCATATGGTTGGTCAAAGTTCGCTTCATGCCCGCACCTCCTTTGACTATATATCCATTATATCATATTGGCAGGGAAAATTCATTAGATATTTGTGGATTTTAATCACTAAAGTTGAACACCATCGGCGACAAGTCGAGCCTTCTTGTTTCGGCTTGCCACGGCCCCCTACTCCTCCCAATTATGCCATACATTTTGCACATCATCCAAGTCCTCAAACATTACAAGTAGCTTCTCCATTTTTTTCCTAGCCTCTTCCTCATCCAGCGTCATGTAATTTTGCGGCACCATCTCCACCTGTGCGGAGAGGAACACATACCCCTTGTCCTCCAAGGCTTGCCGCGTGTCGCCGAATTGTTCCGGCGTGGTGTGGACAACAAACACCGCTTCGTCCGGCTCGAAGTCGGCGGCACCGGCCTCTAGGGCATCTAGCATAACCGTGTCCTCGTCTAAGTCCCCGGCTTCGTTGTCGATGACCAAAACGCCTTTGCGGTCAAAAGACCAAGACACACAACCCTCTGTGCCCAAGTTGCCGCCATATTTATCGAAATAATGGCGCATATCGGCGGCGGTACGGTTTTTGTTGTCCGTCATGGTCTCTACAATCACCGCCACGCCGGAGGGGCCATAACCCTCGTAGGTGTTGACCTCATACGTCGTCCCATCGCCGCCGCTGGCCTTTTCAATCACGCGTTTGATGTTATCATTCGGCACATTGGCGGCCCGTGCCTTGGCGATGGCGTCCCGCAGTTTGGCGTTGGAGGCGGGGTCGGGGCCGCCCTCTTTCACCGCTACGGTCATCTCTCTCCCGATTTTGGTGAAGATTTTGCCCCGCTGGGCGTCGGATTTCCCTTTGCGTTCTCTGATATTTTTCCACTTTGAATGTCCTGCCATGCTGGTTTCACCTTCTGTTGTATGTAATATAAAACTAATCTTACCACAATCAAACCCTGTGGGCAAGGGTGTATAAAATTCCCTGGGCAGGTAACACTACTCCTGTAATTATCTCTGAAAGGAGGTTTCTCACATGTCGAAAAACAAGAAAACCCAAGCACAGGACAAGGCACAGGACTGTACGCAATCGAATAACAAGTCCAATAACAACCAGTCTAACAACCGTTCCAATAATCAGTCCAACAACCAAACCGACAATAGCCGCAGCCGATAACGACTAGAGAAAATTTGCCAAAGGCAAACACAAAAAAGGGTTAAGAAGATGAGGATTTCATCTTCCTAACCCTTTGTGCTGTAGATCGTTTCGCTTATTATGATGTGGTGCGTTTCCATGTCTTGCAAGGGGAACTGCTGATTCGGCGAGGCTATTTCTTCTGAATCTGCTTTCTCAAATCGGATGCCAGAAATCGTCCGATAAGCGGATAGACCGCCTTGTTTACACTGCAAAGCTCCTCAATATGAAACGATTTTCCGATTATCATTATCTCGAATGAATCCGCTTTTCGTTTTACGAAATAGCCTGTTTCTCTGAATCCGTTGCTTTCGTAAAATTGCTTTTCTTTTGCGCTTTCCTCGGCATTATCGGCGGTTTCGTTTTCGGATTCTATTGACACAGCTATGCGGTGGTTGGGGTACAACCTTTTAAGTTCGGCAAACATTGCGCTGTCGTATTCTTTGGAAACGGTGGTGTCGCAAGTTGCGAAAAACCAAACATAAACTAAATCCTTGTGGAGGGAATAGAAAACAAAGCCAACCCATTTATCTTCGTCATAGATATTGACGAACGATATATTGGGGCGCTTTCTTTTCCACCATAGAGGATAGAAGTATGCCTTTTCGTGCGCAGGAACGGATTTGTTATAGAGTTCCTGCACCTCTTTCCGTTCGGTTGCATTTTGTATCTTTGTAAATTTTATGCTCATAGCAAACACCCTTCAACAATGGTTTCTCTACATATATTATCACAGCAAGTGTGACAGCATCGTGTCATATTATAAACTATACAGTCGTTACGCAACTCGCCGCAAAGGCAAACATCCACACCGTCCCGCCCTGTTTTGGGACGGTATGGCAGCAGGGGGTTACTTCTCCATTCTTCTGTCCCGTGACCGTTTATGCCAAACCACATACCCAATCGCCACAGGGACATAGAGTGCCGTAAGCCATGTCAGTAGCGCAAGCGTCTCACCCGTATACATTGTCAGGGTGAAATTAAACATAAAATGAATCCATATCGGCACAAACAGATTTCTACAACGATTGTAGCAGATGCCGATGATGACCGCAACACAAGTGATCCCAATCATGTATAGCACAATGAATTGGACGAGTTCTAACCCGAGATATCCGCTGGTAAACCACAGTGGCGCATGCCAAAAACCCGCTACGATTCCGACAATGATTGACGCCTTAATAACGCAAAATCTCTTTTCCATATGCGGCTGCAAAAATCCACGCCACCCGGACTGCTCGCCTGTTGCCCCTTGCATCGCCGTCCAGAGAACGCCTGTAAGAAGTGTTGGCAAGGACAAGTCAAGCAAATTATGAACTGCGACATCTCTTACAAATGCCGCAATCCCTACCGCACCAAAAAAGAACAAAAGCTGTACCGCTGTAATGCATAGCAATAGCGTTGCGTTCAGGCGTTCCCGAAAGGCATTTTTATAAAACGCCTTGATAGAACTGCCCGGATACAATTTCCGGAACAGGGCAAATAACGCAAACGTAGGTGTCCAAGCCGCAAACGCAACCATGAGCTGGAACAAAACGCCCTCCTGAAACCAATGCATATCCTCGCCCATCAGCATCAGGATAGCTCCTATGAGCGAAAATGCAATCCAGAAAAATAGGTATGCACATACAATGTATACGATGCTTTTCTTTCTATCCGTCATGATATCACTTCCTCCTCAAGTGGGTAAATGAGTTGTTCGTTACCGCCTAATAGCAGGACAAAAGCGGTGCAAAGGCTTCTCACAAGCTTGCCTTTGTCAAAGTGCGGGAACATAGGCACATTGTAATGTGTACCAATAATCAAGTCTCTTACAATTCCATCAAACGATGTGCCGAGGAAGCTGAATATATCTTCCAGCGGCAATTTGGGCTGGAAATATCCCCCCATCACCTGCTGCGTTACAAAAGAGAATCCCTGTTCTTTCAAATACGCCTCATCCCGCGCCGTGCTACTTTTAGAAACGAAATGCATCAATCGTTCCGGGTCATTGACGTAGACCGCACACATTTCATAAAATATTTTTCCAACGCCCAAGATATTGTCTAAAATGACTTTTTCCCAAACATCGAACAACATACCGAGTGTTCTTTCCGGTGCTTGTTCAAGTGAAATGGCAATATCTATTTCCGCCTTGGCATCATAACAAACGCTCCGCTGGTTGATGAGGTCAATCAGAATTTCATCTAAGTTGGCGTAATACCGATAGATATTCCCCTGACTAAATTGAACCTCTGCAATAATATCCCGCATAGAGACCTCATGCATCGGCTTTCTCATACAGACCGCAAACGCCGCATCTAAAATTTGCCTGCGCTTTTGCTCGAAATAGCCCGCACTCATTTTTGGTGTCAATTCGCTCTCCCTTTTTATAATGACATGTTGTTCATCTTTATTTTAACGCACAAAAAGCGACCTGTCAATATAAAAATGACAGGTCGCTCATTTTTCGTTGGTGCTCTATGCTTTCTGAATCGGCACTTGCAATTCGGTCATATAGTCAGCGGGTGAGGCCACATCCGTCGGCGAAGCAATGGCAAACCCGCGGACAGTGCCGCAAATTTCATAGCCGTTTTGCTCAATCCACAAAGCCAATTTTCCCATCGCCGGGGCATACCCCTCATAGGAGCCGGAAAAGCGTATGGCGGCCGCTTGCGGAATGGCAGGTAATTCTTTGTATTGAAAGCCGCCTTTGCTCTCCCCAAACTCCGACACAGGCACGGCAATTTCCGTGTCTACAGCATGTTCCTCGTATTCATCTCCATAGTAGGTTGAATAACCGCCCCCTGTATGCTGGACATCGTTTTCTGCGATAAACGCCCAGAGTTTGCCCCAAAGTGCTTCTTCTTTTTCGGCGGGGATGGTTTCCCGCAGAGAAAGTACCTGTTCTGCTTGCAGCGATTTTAACTCCACATCATAAACCATGTTGAAATACTCCTTTTCAAAGTTGTCGCTTATTTCAGCGATTTTTTCGAGTTTGCTTTGTTCTGCGGCGATAGTAGCGTGTACTTCATGTTGTTTTTGCTCTAACGCCTGTTTCATTATGGTAGCGTCATGGAAATTCGGTAGAAATTCTGCAATTTCCTCCACGCCAAAGCCCATGTCACGCAGTGTGACAATACGCATAAGCAGCGGGATTTGTGTTGCGCTATACAAGCGGTATCCCGTGAACCGGTCGATTTCCGCAGGTTGCAATAATCCACATGCTTCATAATGCCGCAACATGCGCGCCGACACTTTTACCAGCTTAGAAAATTCGCCGATTTTGAACATACAAACTCCTTGTCATTCTGTTGCTTGCAATCCGGTTTGCAAGTATTAGGATAAGCCTTGACACTGTGTTAAAGTCAATAGGTTTTTTCAGCATTTTTTATTTTAGGTTATTTTATCACACACTGGGCGCAACGTCTATTCTTGAGAATGGAGTATGGTTTGCGTGGTAATTTTGTGGCACAGAACGTAGGCGACAGCGGCCTCAATGTCCCAATGCTTAACCAAGCAAACACACAGAGACTCTGTCCCTGTGTGTGTTTCTTCGTATGTTCTTGACTATGCCTAATATATTGAGTATAATGTGAAATGGCTAATTGTCCTCGACATACTCAAGTATATCTGTCACCTTGCAATCCAAGATAAAGCACAAAGTATCAAGTGTTTTTGTACTAATAGCTTTCCCATGTTTCATTCTGTGCAGAGTGTTCGCAGAAAAGCCTTGTTTGTAAATGAGATGGTATTCGGTTATGCCTTTATTTAACAAGGTCTTATAAAAAGGAGCATAGCTTATCATGGGTCTCACCTCAATGATAGACTACTACACTCAAAACATTAACTATGCCTAATTTATTGAGCATATCAAGGAGGAGGCCAACCAAATGTCAACCTACAAAGAAATGTATCTTACCTTAGCCCACGCTCAACGGGACGCTATTTTGATACTGCAAGAGGCACACCAAAAAGCGGAAGAAATGTTGCTCTCTGCCGAGGTGCCAGACCATCTTCGTGTAGTTCGGTTGGAATCGGACGGCGCACCTACACAGGAGGTGTCTTGTGACAACGAAATTGTTTAACGAAACCGTATCCTCACTATCTCACTTCCTTTGTAAAAGGCACGGCTGGTTTCAGCCGTGCCTTTTCTGTTTCATGTCAACTCACCGACTACCTAGCCTTCGGAATAATAAACAACTGGCCCGGATAGGGGACAGCATCTTCCCCCAGCCCATTCGCCGCTATAATCTGCCCCTCGGTGGAGCTGTAGCGTTTGGCCAGATGCCACAGGCTCTCGCCGCCCTCGGCGTGGAACACTACTACACTGGGCAGGCTGCCCATATCCCGGGGTGTCTCTTCGTCCCACGTAATGCGGTGGATGGCACCAAAGCGGGAGCGATGATTGGGCCGGAGGATAAAGACCACAGGGACACGCACCTCCATGCCGTCGGTGGTCTGTAACACCTGCACCTCCCCCCCGGTCTCGGCGGACACGGTGTAGGTTCTGCCGGCGACCATGGGATGCTCGGCCCGCACCTCAAACCGGCGGGTCAGGCCTGTGATCCGCCCCTCTTCCGTCATGTAGACCACGCTGACAAACACGGCGGCTTGGGCGACTAGGCTCCCGTCCTCTTGGCTCATCTGCACCCGTCCAACATGGCTGGCACTGTCCACCACCCGCATCATGGGGGTAGGCAGCTCAATCCCTTCCCGCAGTTCTGCGGTGACAAGTGCGTTGGGGTCAAGGCTCTCGACACCCATCTCTAGCCGCTCGGTCTCTAGCTCAAACCGGGTGCTGTAGGTGTCGGATATGTATCGCAAATGCTTCGTTCTACGCTCCACAACTTGGGCCACCATATGGAGTTCGGCCCCGAGGGTGCCGCTCTCTCCTGCACCGCCCTCGATATAGATATTGGTGAGCATCAGGGCCACTTCGTAGTCGGACTGCTCTCCCGCCCCATCCAGTTCCATAATCTGAGAAAATGCGGCAGAGAAATCAAACACATGAGGCTCGCCTGTATGCTCGGCACTGTACAATACATGAATGTCCGCCCGGCCCTTGAAGATGAGCTTGGAACCCACGTTTTTCACGTCATCCGCCACGAGCCGAACCCGTGACTTCAAAATCTGCCCAATGGGCGGCCGCCCTGCCGGGAGGGCAAACTCGTCAGAGAGGACAAACGTCTTTTCTCGCACCTGTGTGGCAAAACCCAGCTCTAGCGTCTCTTGCCGCACATGCAGGCCATGACCGGTCTCGTCCTCTAAAGCGGATGTGAGGGTTAGCTCTACCCGCTCAAAGCCACGGGCCTCCACCAAAATGTCCGCCCGGACTAATAGTTTACGGGAGTGAATCATCCGGGCATCAATACTGCCCAGCTTTGCCGTCACTACAACTTCTGCATTGTCCGTAATCTCTGCGGCATCATACCCGGCGGTGAAGGGGATGGCTAGGTCTAGGCCACGTAGCCCCCCCTCCCCTTCTGGCTGGTACACCACAGACACCGCCACCGTGCCGCTGACGGATACCCGCCCGGCCCCCGCCTCTTTACTGCGGAGGGTAATGTTGCCCTCTACGTCCACGATGGTCTCTAAGTCGGGATAGGCATCCGGCACGATGGCCTCTGCCGTCTCTTCTTGGGTAAATCCTACGTCCAGCACTGCTTTGAGATATTCGATTGGTTCTGTGTTCAGTTTCGCTTCCATTGCGCCACTCCTTCGCCATATTATGCTACTAGGAGTGTATGAGCGAGTGATGGCTTGTATTACTCTTGCCACGAAAAATTTCCTATTTTTCGTGGCAAGAGTAATTTACTTAATTCCGAAAATTTTGCGTAAAATCCCCCGGAGAAATTTCGGCGATTTCATGACCACGATTTTCATTGTCGCACCTCCTAAGTCCTATCGTCTCAGCATCCGGAGCCCACCCCAAAGCAACCCGATTCCGATAGCCAGCCACCAGAACCAAAACGGCAATAACAACGAGATAATCATAGCGGCACCCACACCCGCTAACACCAGCCCCGCTCGTTGCTTCTTCGGATATCCGCGTCGTTTCATATTGCTCGCCGCCTTTCTCCGTTGCTGTAGGATTTGTTTTCTATACAGTATACGCAAAGGCCGGCATGATGTGCTATGAAATAGAGCAATCAATGAAATTTGAAAAAGTAGGAAAGATGAAATGGGCGTGTCTAGAAAGTACCCGTCCATATGAGGATATCCAGCAAGCGGAATATACCGCCCTGTTTTTGAACGGCATGGAGTGGACTTTTGACGGTGAGTGTGATAGAGTTGTTTTGTGCATTGCCTGTCTTCGCAGCGGGCAGCGCAGCGACTTTATATTTGGGGGAGTGTATGTGATGAATAGCAGAAGAACAAAAATAATCGTTGATATATTTATGACGGCTTTTTTAATCCTCTCGTTGATCCGATGGGACGGTATGGGCGGATTTATTTATCATGCCATTGTGGGAACTGCCTGCGCTCTGTTTTTTTCTCTGCACATGTTCATACATAGAAAATGGATTAAGGCTGTAACCAAATCTTGCTTTGCGGGAAAGTTAAGCAAGGCACTAAGATGGAAGTACATCATAGATATGCTCCTGCTCATGTTTTGGGGCGTTTCCATTCTCACAGGTTTCATTGCAATCATTCCGTTTTTGGGTGAAGCAGAAAGTCTTTCTGTGTGGGGCAGACTTCACGGAGTGACAGCCCGAATTGGGTTAGCACTTATTATTATTCATGCCATCCAGCACTTGCCACAGATTAAGTCATACCTCGGAATTAAAAAGCGGACGAAACATGAAAGTTAAACACTTATTGATTAGCGCTTTTGGATTCTTCTGTTTCGGCCTCGGTGCTGTGGGTGTGTTCTTACCACTTCTGCCCACTACTCCCTTTGTATTAATGGCTGCCGTGTGCTTTTCGTACAGCAATCGCAAGTTTTATAAATGGCTTCGGGGCACTTCTTTCTTCGGTTCGTATATCGTGAATTATGAGGAAAAACAGGGCGTTCCAATGGCATTGAAAATCAAAAGTATTATCTTTGTTTGGGTATCCCTTTCTCTTTCCATGCTCATCGTGCAGACTCTTTGGGTATACATTGTGTTGAGTATGATTGGAGCAGGGGTTACTATACATCTGCTGATGATTAAAACGAAAACGCCCGATAGCATAGCGAGACCACAAGCCCGCCCCACAACGTAATAAGCCAGATTGCCTATCGCACAAGGCTTGAAAGATGAGGATTTCATCTTTCAAGCCTTGTGTGTAATGTGTCATTGACAAACCGTTGGCGTTCTGGTTTATAACCAGACTACTTCCTGCAACACAGGCCGCCAGCAGAGCTGCAAACATCGTAAATTATCCACATGATATGAGAAGAAATTATATATTTATTTGGTGTGCCATTTTAGTATAATTGAGAAAATACGGTAATTGCACCAGAAATTGACAGAAGGGTGGCGTGAAAAGTAATAATTATGTCATTCTTTGCATGAAGAAAGGAGAAAACAGGGTTCGTATCCGTTCAAAGAAATTTGGGCTAGGAAGCAATGGCAGACAAATAACAAAATAATGGAGGAATTTGTTCATGAGAAAAGGTTTTATGAAAAGAGTTCTTTGTTTTTTACTGGTACTCGCACTCCTTGTTACGCTTGTCCCCGGAGGGGGTATCCTAGCGGTCTCTGACTCCGAACATACGCCAACGCAAAACATCCTAGCGGACGGGGAAGCACCTTCCCCGGTTGACTCGACTTTTTCCGGCAATGCTGTGCTGTGGCTTCCGTTTGAAGACAGTCTTGCGGATATTTCTACGAATCCCATCAACGTGACGACCGTTGGGCCTCCTGCCGCCTATGTCTATGTAGACGGCGTTGCACCGGATACTAGGGCGATGAACCTCAGTACTGCCGCGGCAGTGCTCAATCTGGGCACGGACGCAAAACTCAACCCAGAAAACCTGACCGCATCGTTCTGGTTTCATCCCAACGCTTCCATGGCCAACAATACCGAGCACATCATCATGTGGACCAAAGACCAATGGAATGACCACGGTTGGTACATCGGCTCTGAAGACAATGCCCGGCCGCTGATTCTCTCGGTGGGCCTGGGCGTAACCGGCGGCGGGGGCGGCGGAGGCGGCCAGCCGTTGGAATTCAGAGTCACAGGCATGACTCGTGGCGCATTTTTCCCGACGAACCAATGGACGCACATAGCGGTCACTTACGATGCCGCCACCCGTGAGGCGAGGATTTTCCGCAACGGTATCATTCAGCCGGTTGCTGTTTCAAATCCGAGCGCACCAGGAATCATACAAAACGCCCCGGGGGTACCCGCATTCATCGGCAGAAACGGCGGCCACGGCGGCAACAACGCAAATTTCCGATTGGATGAATTCAAGTTGTTCGATGCCGCATTGCCGCCCAATGAGATTATCGACCTTTACAACGATATGCGGCCTTTCGGCAACATACAGCAGGTGCTGGACGGTGATGCCGGGCGGCTGTCGCTGCCGGAGCGCACCAGTACAGATTTGCAAATGCCGACCATGGGCCTAAACGGCAGTTCCATCGCTTGGTTCAGTAGCAATCCAGCGGTTATTTCAACCACCGGCGTTGTCACTCCGCCTGAGCTGGGCGAGGTTGTGGTGCGAATAACCGCCACGCTCTCACACCCGTCTGCGCCCGGTGTGGAAGTTGTAAGATATTGGGATGTGACTGTACTTATGCCGGGGGTCATCCTACGGGATGTCAGCAAGGGCAATGTTGATCTGCTCTGTCCGTTTTTGACTAACGCACAAGATCGGAACATCGACCTGTTGCTCACCCTCAATCCGTACAGGTTCCTTGCCCATTTCTACACCACCGCCGGTATGGTGCGCCCGCCACAGGCCATACCTTATGAGTACTTCTGTTGGCAGAACCCCGATGTCATCAACGATCCCACCGTTGGTGAGCCCACGTGGGAACGCTCTACCGGAAACAACTTCCGGGGCCATATGTTCGGCCATTATCTGACGGCTATGGCCTTGGCCTATCAATCCATCGGGCCGGAAGACCCACGTCGGCAGGTAATCCTCGATGAGCACCTCAGACCGGCGATTCGGGAGTTGAGAGCAATTCAGCTGGAATTTGCCGACCGTTTCCCCAACAACGCAGGCTATATCGGGCCTTTCGGCGATTCACGCCTAGATGCGATGGACGGCCTGAGCGTAGGCGTACCCCCATCGCAGTCCCCCGTACAGGGCACCGTTTGGGTGCCGTGGTATAACCTACACAAGGTCATTGCAGGGCTGGTTGATATCTACGACTTCGTCACCGATGACGGGTGCGCAGTGGAAGACCCCATCGGCCCTGTCGCACGGGAAATTTTCATTGATTTCACCGACTATTTTTACAACGTTCGTGTTTCACAGTACACACCGGCAAATCGGCTACAACTGCTCCATATCGAGTATGGCGCAATGAATGACGTGTTTTACGATATTTACAGGATCACCGGCGATGCGAACCACAGACGCGCTGCAGAAGCGTTTGACGAAGTTACGCTGTTTACCCATATGGTCAACAGAAACGATGTATTGCCCGGTCTACACGCCAACACCCAGATTCCCAAATTCCTTGGGGCACTAAACCGTTATCGTGTGTTGACACAGCGTGAGTCTTCTTTTGACGCTCTGACATCCGCACAGCAGCAAGAGCTTCCAAGATATCGTCTGGCGGCAGAGAATTTCTTCGATATTGTGGTCAACGGCGGACATTCGTTCATCACCGGCGGCAATAGCGAAGCAGAGCATTTCCGCACCACAACGCAACTGACAAACCGCATCAACTACCCCGAAACCCACGAAACGTGCAACTCTTACAACATGAACAGGCTCGCCCGTGAACTGTTTAAACTCTCAAACGATGTACAGTTTCTTGACTACTACGAAAACGTGTTCATCAACGGCATTCTGTCGGCCCAAGACCCACGCACCGGCGAAACCATGTATTTCCATCCCATGGGCACGGGATACGACAAGCTGTTTGGTTTCAACAGGTTCTGGTGCTGTACCGGTACAGGCATCGAGAGTTTCGTCAAGCTGCGTGACTCAATTTACTACGAATACGATGACCGTGTTGTCGCGGCCTTGTATTTCGATTCCGCATACAGGAACGAGTCTCTCAACCTCAGACTTACCCAAACATCCAACATGCCCGTCAACGACGTTGTAAACATCACGCTAGAAGCCCTCGACGATAACGCCCCTATTGCGTCTGAAGCGCAAGTATTCCTGCGGGTACCCGGCTGGACCGCAGAACCGGGGCCGGGCTTTGTCCACAGGCGTGGCGGTACTGTGTTGTCGGAGACACCCGTCATGTCTGGCGGCTTCATCATCGTGGCCGACATTGAGTGTGGTGACGAAATCGAGCTTGTCTTCCCGATGGAAGTCGATTACCACACAATGCCCACCAACCCAAATTTAACGGCATTCCGATATGGCCCTGTTGTGTTAAGTGCCGATCTTGGCGATTGGAATTTGGGGGCCATGGAAGGCACAGGCATTTTGGTACTAAGAGCCGCGCGTGACCCCAATGCGATCAATATCGTAGGTGTAACGGCAGTGGATTCACCGGCAGAATGGCGCGCAAATTTAACAGAAAACCTTGTGCGCGCGGATGAGCTGACGGATTGCGGCGATTCTAGCTGTGAGGCGCACGGGTGCTGCGGTCTGATTCAATTCCGGCTGCGGGGTACAACAATGGATGATCGGCTTGTCTATACACCGCACTTCCAAAGAGTAATCGGGCGATACGGCATTTACATGCTGTTTTCCGAGCCGGATTCCCCTGCGGTACAAGCGCAGATACTGGCGGAAAAGGAAAATCTTCGCCTGATGGAAGAGTCTAGTGCATACCTGAACAGGTTTGACGGCCACGCATTTGAAGGTCAGTTCGGGCTGGAATCGAGCTTGGATGCCTTCGGTGCAAGGAATACATTCCACGGTGGTTGGGGCGGTAGAACATTCCGCCACTCGAATGTGCCGGGGGCTTGGTTCAGCTATGGGATGCGTATTGTGCCAGAGGTTACAAATTACCTGCATCTAACACTTGCAAATCCTGACAACGGGCGCAATTTCGATATATTCATCAACGACGTGTTCTTCCAGCGACATGTGGTAGCAACCCCTCCCGGTGCCCCGGGGAATTTCCATACCGTAACCTTTGAGATCCCCACGGTACACACCCATGAGAATATCCGGATGGAAGAAGACCCTGCAATCGGCGGCGTAGACATCCCTGTTGTCAGGGTGCGGTTCCAGCACGCCCCCGGCGGTGTTAATTCCAGCTATACCGGCGGAATTTTCGGTGTACGTATCACCCAGCGTCTGGGTTTTGACACCAACCCCAATTTGCGTGGGTTAGAGTTCGACACGGGACAGCTTGTTCCGGCATTCGCCTCGGATGTGAAGGAATACACGCTTTATATCCCGCCAAATGTTACATCTATAGGCATGAACGCAACACCTTACCGGGACAGCAGTCTTGTGCGTGTCGGCAACATTTTAATTGACGACACACAATTGCGCACAGTGCTTACGCCCGGAGATAACACAACCCTTGTGCTGAATACCTTTGCACAAGATCATACCACTTCAACACAATATGTAATCAATATTGTCCGTCAGGCTTATACCCCCCCCCACACGATCAGTTGGGCGCTTGTTGGCGGCGCATGGTCTGGAGAGTTCACGCCGCCTGCGACAGTGGCGGACGGCGGCACCATAGCTGCCATCGCAGAGGCGGATCTCCCGACCCGTGACGGGTTCACGTTCACCGGCTGGGCACCTGAGCTTCCGCTGGAAGACGTGACCGGGCCAGTGACAGTGACGGCGCAGTGGGATCGGGACGGCGATGAGATGACGTTTGCC
>WRBE01000008.1 GCA_009779845.1 Oscillospiraceae bacterium | reverse complement strand
ACCACTATTTGACCAGAGATGGGGATGGGGACATTGACTGGAAGTATGTCCGCCTCCAGCCCGAATAATCTCAGCCCCAGCATAATACAACCCCAAAGGCCCGGTGCAAAAGCACCGGGCCTTGACTTGGCACACGCCGAGGGAGGGGGTTTAATGGGTTGTCATGGATTTTTTGTTGTTTCTATGGTACAATCTAGGTGGCGCAGAAATGTTTGGAACGACTGAAAGGAACAAACCGATGAAAAAACTTGCTATATTACTGATTGCAGTGCTACTGATTGGGGCGTTGGCGGCTTGCCAAGCCTCCAATGAGAGAGACTATGAAGAAGAGCGTGAGGAAGTGGCGAGAGCCGTGGCGGAAGAATCTGACCCAGCGTATGAGCAAATGCCTGAAGAAGAACTGGACGAACCGGAAGAGCCGGAATCCGAAGAACAGGCGGATGTGCCACTTAATTTGGACGATGCTGTTGTCTATGATTTAACCGGTTTAACCCTCTTCAACCACGATTTAGGTGACAGCACCTTATTTGAACACGCCGACTTGTATGATATGGACAGCGAAATGAGTGTACAGGTGGCTATATTTCAAGATGGCGACACATTGGAGGATGAAACCGCTGTTGAGTCCAGCCTTGGGGGGATAGGTCTTTTCTACCTCACGCCCGGCTTCACTGCGGAAGAGATGCTTCATAGCTGGATTGCGGATTTGTATAGATACGCTGACGAAGGCGGTACGCCGGAAACAACGAGTGTAGTTCGTGCCAGTGCCGACAGGCAGACAGCGCTTTTTGCGGTATCAAGTCCAGATGAATACGATGAAGTTTTCATCGTATTGGTACAAGATATGCCCGGCATGGAGGTTGCAGTTATCATGGGAGTTCTGCTTGACCTCACAGTTTGGGAAGCGGAAGATGATGCCATATTAGCAGAACTCGGCACGCATATTGGCGTGGATTTACACGAGCTTGTTGCGATGTGGTGGTAGGCCGTTATATTATTCAGAAAGGAAAGATTTGCTATGACAACCCAGCAACTGATAGACATTGCAGTAGAGATGAAGACACAAGCCTATGTCCCGTACTCTAATTTTCACGTTGGGGCGGCCATTTTGACAGAGGATGGTACGGTCATCACCGGCTGTAACGTGGAAAACGCCGCCTATGGTATGTGTATCTGCGCCGAGCAGACAGCGGTGGTAAAAGCGGTGAGTGAGGGGCACAAAAAATTCAAAGCCATCGCCGTGGCGGGGGACAGTGACGGCCCCTGTTTACCTTGCGGCGCTTGCCGGCAAATACTCAGTGAATTTTGCGGGCCGGACATGCCCATTGCTTGCGTGGGCTTAGACGGCAAGCCGGAGCAATTTACATTGGGCGAGCTGTTGGCACACTCATTCAAATTAGAAAGGTAGGGTATTAATATGACAGATTTGAACAAACGCATTGCAGAAAGTACGGCATATCTCCAGACGAAGCTAGGTGACCTCAAACCACAAGTGGGCTTGATTCTGGGCAGTGGCTTGGGTGCCTACGCCGATGACTTAGCGGACAAAATTATCATCCCCTACACCGAGATTCCCGGCTTTCTCACCGCCACGGTGGCGGGACACGCCGGGCAACTAGTGGCGGGTCGCCGGGCAGGGATGACAGTGCTGGCCATGCAGGGGCGGTTCCATTATTATGAGGGCTATACTCAAGCTGAAATTACCCTCCCTGTCCGGGTGATGAAGCGGTTGGGTATTGATACCCTGATTATCACAAACGCCGCCGGTGGAGTGAATGCCGACTTTGCCGAGGGGGCCTTGATGGTGATTACGGATCACATCAACTTCTCCGGCCAGAATCCGCTTATGGGCAAGAACTTAGATGATTTTGGCCCCCGGTTCCCGGCCATGACGAAAGTATACGATGCATCACTACGGCAGAGTGTGTTGGCCCGTGCCGAGGCCGATGGGATTGACTTGAAACAGGGTGTATACATGATGTTTTCCGGCCCCACCTACGAGACCCCGGCGGAGATTCACTTCGCCCGCACCATTGGTGCCGATGCAGTGGGCATGTCCACGGTGCCGGAGGTGATTGTGGCGGCCCATGGGGATATGCGGGTGCTGGGCATCTCGTGTATCACCAACATGGCCGCAGGGATGTTGGATGAGCATTTAAATCATGCCGAAGTAGAAGAAGTAGCCGGTCGTGTCCGAGGTACCTTTATCCGGGTGGTGGACATGGCCTTAGAAACCATCGCAAAGGAGCGCTAATATGGAACCTTTATATCACATTGGATTCGGTGACGAGCACGGCGCAAAAATCGCCATCCTCCCCGGTGATCCTGGTCGGGTAGAGCAGATTGCCCGATATTTAGATAACCCCCGCTTTTTCCATCAGAATCGGGAATATACCACATGGTTAGGGGAGTTAAATGGACAGACCATCCTAGTCATGTCCACCGGCATGGGCGGCCCCTCCACCGCCATTGGCGTGGAAGAGCTGTTTATGACCGGCGTAGACACCTTCATCCGTGTGGGCACCTGCGGCGGTATGGCAGAGCAGGTGGTGGGCGGTGACGTGGTAGTAGCCACGGGTGCCATCCGGCAAGACGGTACCAGCAAAGAATACGTCCCCATTGAGTTCCCGGCGGTGGCGGATTTGACCGTGACAAACGCCTTGGTGCAAGGGGCCAAACAGATAGGTGTCGCCTGTCACGCCGGGGTGGTGCAGTGTAAAGACTCGTTCTACGGCCAGCACTCCCCGGATCGGATGCCTGTGGGCTATGAACTCAAAGACAAGTGGGGCGCATGGCTCAAGGCCGGATGTCTGGCCTCCGAGATGGAGAGTGCCGCACTTTATATTGTGGCCGCCACGCTGGGTGCCAGAGCGGGCTGTATCTTGCATGTCATCTGGAACCAAGAGCGGGGTGCCAAGGGGCTGTCGAATCCGACGTGTAAGGATATTAGTAAAGCCATCCAAGCCACGGTGGAGGCTGTGAAGTTGTTGGTGTAGAGGTTGTAGGGGCACCACTTGCTGTGCTTGCCCCGCAAGACGGGATGATACCATGAAAAACAAGCACCATGTCGTTTTATAGCGATATGGTGTTTGTTTTTTGTAGGATATTGTGATAAAATGGATTAAATTTGGAAATGTAAGTGTTTTTAAGGGGGAGGTATTGTTATGAGTGGGGCAAAAGGGGTCGAAATACATGATATTTTTGGGGCTTCACAACCGCTAACGAAGCTTATTGAAACGGCAGGGCAAGCAATAGGTGAGTGGTATAAGCCTATTGGTGTAAAACGCATGGCAAAAGCAAAAACTGCTGAATTGCAGATCATTGGCGAGGCACTTGGGGACAACATACATCTGCCCACCAAGTATGACGATGGAAAGCTAACGATGAGCACACAAGACTTTGAAGAATTAGCCAAACGCACTGGGAATCGCCTCATGTATCAAGAACTGCGAAAGCAACAAAATATCGAAAGTATAGTTGAATTAGCTGGTGCAGAACTCGAAAAAGAGGAAACAGTATCGGACGAGCCTGTTGACCCGGACTGGACAATACGATTTTTCAATTCCGTTGAAGATGTCAGCAATGAAGAAATGCAGAAACTTTGGGGGAGAGTTCTGGCGGGCGAAGTGAAACGTCCGGAAAGCTTTTCGATTCGGACACTTGAAATACTGAAAAATATGTCTCAGGCAGAAGCAATGATTTTTCAAAAACTTGCAAGCTATTGTCTTGTGACTAGAAAAGATATTTGCCTGTCAAGCGATACGAATTTGCTTAGAGAGCATGGTCTTGCCTATATAGACATATTAAACACAGAGGATTGTGGATTGCTACAATCTCAATCTGGAATGGTTTTGATAATGAATTTTAAAAACGAATCATCGTTTTATATTCACAACAAAAGCGTTTTGGGACACATATCTCCTGCAAACGAGGAAACCAAAAGATTCGATTTGCCAGTTTATAGGTTAACAGGATCGGGGGAAGAACTCTACAACATTATTAAGAGTTCGCCTAACAATTCATATTTTCTGGATTTTTGGAAACATATCAGAAAAAAAGAAAAGAACCTAAAGGTTTCAGTTCATAAAATCGAAGCTTTCTATTATGATGGTCGCGCTAAATATTTTCCCCCAGATATATTGCCACCTCAAGATGACCACACCGAGGTAACATCATGACCAACCTTGGCTTTCTAAAATTCGTTCCACAAAAACAAAAAAGGCAGAGACAGTCCACACTTCGGACTGCCTCTGCCTTTTTCGTGCCACACCCTACCGACGGCCCATACGGGCCTTCCGGCGGCGGCGTTTGATAATTGAGTACCGTATCACATAGGCAATATAGAGCAACAACAACAGTGCCAGCACACCCGCCACCCCTAGAACCCAGGGGTTGGAAAGCGTGTCCATCAACTCGTTTTCCATATAGGCCGCTCGGGACAGGGACACGTTTTCAGCCGCCACTAATGGGATGGGGCCAAAGGTGCGGTCTTCAAAATGCAACACCATCTCGCCCAACGCCTCGCCACGGTTGATGGGGGCGACAAGGGGATCGTTGGCCTCGTCATTGAAAATGGTAATTTCTTTAATCAGGCTATCTTCCAAGACAGTGCCCGTGCGCACCAGTGCGGTGATGGAGTCTAAGGGCCGCAGACCGACACTTTCCGTGCCCTCGCCGAACTCGACAGGGATGCGGATGGCTTCATAGGTGACAGACAGCAACTCTTCATATGAAAAGGTTGCAAAGGCCCAGTCATAGACCAAGGCCGACTCGGTGAAGTGCGTACGCTCATACTCATCTTCTGCGGGTACGCCCATGACCACAGCCATGAGAGAGACATCACCCCGTGTGGCGGTGGACACCAAGGCGAACCCAGCGGCACTGGTGAAGCCGGTCTTAATCCCATCGGCACCGGGGAAATAGTGGGGGGATTCGGGGTCTGTCATGAAATTCGTAGACCGAAAGAATCCGGCGGGGCGCATGTTGGTGGCGGCGTGGGGCCGCTCTTGCTGGCTGTATAGCTCGACAAACCGGGGGTTCCGGTTGGCAAATTCGCTGATGCGGAACATGTCATATGCCGTTGTTATATGCCCATCTTCGGTGAGTCCGTGGGGGTTTCGGAAGGTGGTGTTCACGGCACCCAGCTCATACGCCCGTTCGTTCATCATCCGCACGAATCCGTCAATGGTGCCGCCCAAATGTTCGGCGATGACGTTGGAGGCATCGTTGGCAGAAACCAGCATTGCAGCGTAGAGCAGAGATTCAAAAGACATCTCTTCACCGACTTCTAGCTCAATACTGCTACCCGCCGGTACCATGTCATACAGGGCCGTCTCAGAGGTGGTCAGGATATCGTGGATGGCCACTTCACCCCGATCTAAGGCCTCTACAGCTAACAGTGCGGTCATGATTTTGGTGGTAGACGCCGGGTGTACGGGCGTGTGTTCATTGGAGGCATACAGGATATCTCCGCTCTCCATATCCGCCACCAAGACGGCTAGTGCCTCATACCCCGGCCCGGGGGAATAGGCGAAGGATGCGGCGGTCAGGGTCACGATGAGGATAAAAACTAAGATTGTTGTAAAAAAATGTCGTTTTTTCATTCTACTCTCCGGCAATTTATGATATGATGGAATAGGAGCTGACCCATTATAACGCAACCGAGCAAAGAAATCAATGACAATCGCATAGAATGTGGCTTGTTTTTTTGAGGTGGATTTAGATGAACAAAACCTATATCACACGAGGGCTAGTGGCATTGGTGTTGTTGGCGGTGGTCTTTTCAGTGGGACTTTTCTTCGGGCGTACGGTGGGGCTGGGTGGATTTACCGTGACGACAGAGTACCAAATGGGTGCCGTGTCGGTGGAAGAGCTAGACGATCTGGCCCAACAAATGGAACAGGCAGAGGCACGGCAGACCCCGCCCTCTGCACTGGAACAAGTACAGACGGCACCGATAGAAGAGGCCCCGGCACCAGACAGTGGGCTGGTGAACATCAACACCGCAGATCATACTGCCCTACAGGTTCTGCCCGGTGTGGGCCCTGCAATTGCACAGCGGATTATTGACCACCGGGAAGCCCATGGGCCGTTTCAGATTATAGAAGAAATCACAGACGTAAGCGGCATCGGCCCGGCAAGATTCGCCGATATTCGGGATTTGATTACCGTAGAATAATGAAAGACAGATAACAGGAGGGCATACCATGCGTATCTTAGTGGTAGACGATGAAAAGTTATTGGTCAAAGGCATTAAGTTTAACTTAGAGAGCGAAGGCTATCAGGTGGATGTGGGAAGCGATGGGGTAGAGGCGGTCGAGATGGCCAAGGCCGCAAGCTATGACCTGATTATCTTAGACTTGATGATGCCCCGCTTAGATGGGCTGGCCGCTTGTATGCAGATACGGGAATTCTCCCACGTACCCATCATCATGCTCACCGCCAAGAGCGAGGACACGGATAAGCTGTTGGGCTTTGAGCACGGGGCGGACGACTACATCACCAAACCCTTTAATATTCTGGAGCTCAAAGCCAGAATCCGGGCCTTAATCCGGCGGAGCAGCCTGCAACCCAAGGCGAAAGAAGGGTCGTTAGAGGTCATCAGCATCGGTCATATTACCATCGACCCACGGGGCCGATACGCAGAGCGGACAGGGACGCCGGTTGAGCTGACGGCCAAAGAGTTTGATTTAATCGAGTTGCTCATGCGAAATACCGGAAGGGTTTATAGTCGTGAGAATTTGTTAGACATTGTGTGGGGCTATGAATACCAAGGGGACATTCGGACGGTGGATGTACACATCCGGCGGTTACGAGAAAAGCTAGAGCCGAACCCGGCCGAGCCAGAGCGGATTTTGACAAAGTGGGGTGTGGGTTATTACCTCAAAGCAGAAGATTAGGTTGCCACGGCTGTTTAGCAGCGTACAATTTAAGCTTGCCTTGTTCTATGTGGCTCTGATTGCGGGGTTGCTGTTGTTTCTTAATATTTACCCCATTGTGGTGTCCCGTGATTTGGTGCGCTCTGCCAAAGAGGCGGCGCTTGTTGCTCAAGCCATCAGTGTGAGCCAGCATTTGAGCACCGGTGCCCTGGAAGAAGAAAGCATTGAGGTGGCCATAGAAGATTTAAACGTGCAAAATCTGGCCCGCATTGTGGTGACAGACGAGACCGGAGCAGACCTCTACGACACAGCCTATGGACAGGGTACGTTACACACCCATGAATTATTCCATACTGCATTCATGCATGTGTTTACAGGCCCGACGGGGCACGAAGTGTTTTATGGTGTTTATCAGGGCGGCAGCTTTTACTCTTGGGCCGGGGCACCCATTATGAGCGGGGACGTTTTGGTGGGGGCTGTGTTTATCCATGAGCATGACGTAGACCAAGGCGCGTTAATTGTGGGGATTCAGTGGAATTTGCAAAACATCTCGATCGTGACGTTTGTTGTTGCGCTGTTCGTTGCGCTGTTATTTTCCCGTACCCTGACCCGGCGGCTAAAAGAGATGCTGTCGGCGATCCGTATGGTGGGCCGCGGGGACTACAGCTATAAGCTAAAAGTTAAGGGTGAGGATGAGTTGATGGAGTTGAGCCAAGCGTTTAACTCGCTTACAGACAAGCTGCAAGAGACGGAAGAGATGCGGCGGCAATTTGTGTCGGACGCATCCCACGAACTGAAAACACCTCTGGCCTCTATCCGCTTGCTCTCGGACAGTATCGTCCAGAGCGCCGATATGGAAGAGGGAACCATTCGAGAGTTTGTCGAAGACATCGGGCAAGAGGCCGAGCGGCTGACCAGAACCACGGAAAAACTGCTCCGCCTGACCCGGATTGACGTTCAGCCGGAGACACAGCTTGTCCCGGTGGACGTGGCCAAGGTAGTCAGAACCGCTGGACACATGCTACGCCCCTTGGTAGATGGCGGGCAGGTCGAGATGACCTTTGCCTTGAGCGAAAATTGCAATGTCCTCGCCACGGAGGACGATGTGTACCAGATTGTGTTTAATCTGGCAGAAAACGGCATCAAATATAACGTAGCGGGAGGCACACTCCACATTCGCTTAATCCGGGACGAGACACAAGTATACCTTGTCGTAGAAGACACGGGAATCGGCATCCCGGAAGAGGATGTGCCTCACATCTTCGACCGCTTCTACCGAGTGGACAAGGCCAGACGCCGGGATGAAGGCGGTTCCGGTTTGGGGCTCTCCATTGTTTGGGGGATGGTGCAGCAGTATGGCGGACATGTGGATGTGGTGAGCCAGCCCGGACAGGGCACTCGATTTACGGTAACATTCCCGGCCCTTATGTAAGAGGCGGCCAGTTTGGCACGCCTCGCAGGGATGGTTACCGGCAGTTACAGTTGCAGTTACAGCCCCGATTATCGAACCGGTCGCCGCCATCATTGCCGCCGTCCCGCTCATGATGGTGGTGATGGCGGTGACAATGAATATGGTGATGGCACCGGCGATGACAGCCAAAGAAACAACACATAATTTGTATGCCTCCACAAAATAAATTGGCCCGGAAAATTCCGGCCAATCCAGTGTATGTGCCGGTAGACAAATGGGTTCCCGAAAGGAGGGCGGTATGCAATATCGAATAGACCCCAAAACAGGCAAGCAGGTATCACTGCTGGCCTTTGGGTATATGCGGTCCCACAAAGACCTAGCAGAGGCCGAGCGACATGTCCGCTACGCCATCGAACAAGGTGTCAACTACTTTGACACCGCCTATGTCTATCCCGGCAGTGAGGCAAAATTGGGTACGATATTGGCAAAAGACGGGCTTCGGGCGCGTGTGAACATTGCCACGAAGCTGCCCTATTATCTGGTGAGAAAGCGAGAGGATTTTGACAAGCTATTCAACACCCAGTTAGAGCGGTTACAGACGGATTATATTGATTACTACATGGTACACATGCTGCCCAGCCCGCAGAGCTGGCGGCGGCTTTGTGACCTCGGTATCATAGAGTGGGTGCAAGCCAAGCAGGCAGAGGGGAAGATTCGACAGTTTGGCTTCTCCTTCCACGGCACCGGGCCGGATTTTCAGGTGTTGATTGATGCCTTTGACTGGGACTTTACCATGATTCAGTACAACTATTACGATGTGAACTTCCAAGCCGGTCGGCAAGGGCTGTACTATGCCGCCGAGCGAGGCATCCCGGTCATGGTTATGGAACCCCTCCGTGGCGGAACGCTGGTACACAAACTGCCGCCGGACGCAAAAGCAGTTTGGGACAACGCACCGGGGGAGGAGACGCCTGCGGCGTGGGCCTTGCGCTGGGTGTTTGACCACCCGGAGGTGCTCACCGCTCTCTCCGGTATGGGGATTATGGAGATGGTGGAAGAAAATGTTCGGGTGGCATCAAAGGCCCAGCCAAATAGTCTGACGGCGGAAGAGCAGACGTATTTTGACCGCGCCAGAACAGCGATTCAGAAGGCCACCAAAGTGCCCTGCACCTCTTGCGGCTATTGTATGCCCTGTCCGGCAGGGGTGGATATCCCCCTTTGTTTCAACAGTCTCAACGACACAGTGCTAAACGGCAGATGGAAGACCCAATATTGGTACGTGGCCACCGCCGAGGGACACAATGCCGCCCGGTGCATCCACTGCGGCAAGTGCGAGCCGCTGTGTCCGCAGGGGATTCCCATTCAGGAGAAGCTGGGGCAGGTAGAGCGGGAACTGGAACGGTTTCCGTATCGGCCCATGCGGCTTTTCGTGCGGCGGATATTGAAGAATCAGAAATGAAAAACAAACCATCTGTCGAGGTTGTTGACAGATGGTTTGTTTTATATAGCATAGTCTAATCGGTGCGTTTGAACCCGTTAAACCAGGCCCGTTCTGCGAAAGGTTTTTTATCCGCATATCTCAATGGTTGAGAAGCGATCCCCACCGGGAGAAAGCAAACAAGCTCGTAGTCGTCAGGAACGTTTAGAATATCTGCCATTTTCCTGCCGATTGCGTCTGTGTCGGTAATATGCCCTTCGTACCAACAACTTTGGTATCCCAGCGCAACAGCAGCTAACAGCATGTTTTGAATCGCCGCTGCGTAATCTTGTATGTAAAAGGTTCTGTCTCTGTACGCAATTAATTTTTGCGTCAACACGCATATCATAGCCGGAGCGGTTTCTGCGGCTTGTGGGTTGATTACGCCGCGCAATTTGTGTAACAAGCCAATGTCATCGACAGCGATGAGACTTGTTGTTTGCTTATTGCAGCCGGATGGTGCCGCCAAACCCGCCTCCATAATTTTAATCAAGTCACCTCTCGGGATTTTGGTATCCTCAAATTCCCCGCGGAAGCTCGTCCTGTTTTTTACGACTTCTAATACAGTCATATAGAATACGCTCCTACTTCGATATCAAATGATTCATACTATACAACCCCGGCATGGTCACTGTGGCCATGTACTTCGCCGCAGCAATGGCGCCGTTGGCGAATACGTTGCGGGATAGGGCGGTGTGTTTGAGTTCAATCACCTCATCCAACCCGGCGAAAATCACCTCATGCTCGCCCACAATTGTACCGCCCCGGACGGCGGAGATACCGATTTCCCGGGGGCCACGGGGTTCGCGGATGCTTTGGCGTTCATACACATAGTCAGGGTCAAAGGGGAGTGCCTCACGGGCGGCATCGGCCAGCATATAAGCCGTGCCGCTGGGGGCGTCTAGCTTTTTATTGTGGTGGCGTTCTACAATCTCAATATCATAATCAGTACCGAGGATGTGTACGGCTTTTTTGATGAGGTCAGCCAACAGGTTAATCCCAAGGCTCATGTTGCCGGACTTGAAGATAGGGACGGACTTTGACGCGTTCATAATCTCCGCCTCATCGGCTTCGCTATAACCCGTGGTGCAGAGGATCGCGGGGGTCTTGGTGCGGACACAGTATTGAAGCAAGCCGCCCAGAGAAGCAGGGAGAGAGAAGTCAATGAGCACATCCGCCTTGCCGCCGAACTCCATAGGATCCACATAGAGGGGGAAGGCGTGTTGTTTCGTTGTGTCCGGGTCAAAGCCCGCTACGATTTTCAGTTTTTCATCGGCCTCGCAAATGGCGGAAACTGCTTGTCCCATACGGCCATTTGCGCCGGAGATGATGAGTGTTAACATGTCAATTGCCCACCTTATAACAGGCCAAAATCAGCCATCAGTGTTTTTAGCTTTTCCAAGTTGCCCGGCTCCATGTCACACAAAGGCATACGGAGCTTGCCCACGTCCATGCCCATGAGGTTCATGGCGGTTTTTACCGGGATGGGGTTGACCTCTAAAAACAGCCCTAAAATCAGATCCATGTATTGTAGTTGCAGGGCACGGGCCTGTTTGTAGTCCCCGGTAAGTGCAAAGGCGGTCATATCTGCCATCTGCTTGGGGATGACATTGGCGGCCACAGAGATGTTACCGATGGCACCCAAAGCCATCATGGGCACTACTTGGTCATCGTTCCCGCTCCAAACATACAAATCATCCCCGCAAGCGGAGATGGTTTTAGCCACCAAAGAAAAGTCACCGGAGGCCTCTTTTGCGCCGTTGATCCGAGGGTGCTTGCTGAGGGCCTTATATGTATCTGCCGTGAAACTCACCCCCGTGCGAGCGGGGACATTGTAGAGAATGATAGGAAGATTCACCTGTTCTGCAATATGGGTAAAATGGTGAATCAGACCTCGCTGAGTACATTTGTTGTAATAGGGGGTCACCATCAAAAGCCCGTCAGCACCGGCCTGTTCTGCGGCTTTGCTCAAATAGATAGCGGTGTTGGTGTCGTTAGAGCCAGAGCCCGCAATAACCTTTGCCCGTCCCGCTACATGCTCCACACAGAGGGCCACGGTGGCCACATGCTCGTCAATGGTTTGGGTGGCTGCCTCACCGGTGGTGCCGCAGACGGTGATGGCGGCGGTGCCATTCTCAATTTGGAAATCAATCAATTCTCTCATCTTGTCAGCGTTGACACCGCCGTTTTGAAAGGGGGTGCAAATGGCGACGGACGAGCCGGTAAAAAGCGGGGATTTCGACATGGGAAATTCCTCCTATTATTGTTGGAACTTGGTGTTAAATATAGTTTTCGCTACACAATAGCTCTGCCGTCAGCACCGCACCACCGGCGGCGCCCCGCAGGGTGTTGTGGGACAGGCAGATGAACTTATAGTCGTACTGCGTATCTTCCCGCAGACGGCCAATGGTAATGGCCATGCCATGCTCACAGTCCCGGTCTAAGCGGGGTTGGGGGCGGTTTTCATCTTCCAGATAGTGTAAAAACTGTTTCGGAGCAGAAGGGAGGGCAAGTTCCTGCGCCCGACCGGCAAAATTCGACCAACAGGCTTTGATATCATCTAAGCTGGGTACCTTATCCGCAAAGGACATAAACACCGCCGCTAGGTGCCCGTCAGACACGGGAACCCGCACACACTGAGCGGTAATGGCGGGGCCCTGGGCATTGACGATTTCGCCGTTTTGCACAGTGCCCCATAATTTTAGGGGTTCGGTTTGGCTTTTCTCTTCCTCGCCGCCGATATAGGGGATCACGTTGTCCAAAATCTCCGGGGCGGAGTCTAAGGTCTTGCCTGCGCCGGAGATGGCTTGATAGGTGGTCACAAGGGCCTTTTCCACCCCATATTTGGCGTGAAGCGGGTAGAGGGGCGGTACATAACTTTGCAAGGAACAGTTGGATTTCACTGCAATAAAGCCACGTGTTGTCCCCAGTCGTTTCCGTTGGGCCGCAATGACCTTGATATGGTCGGCGTTTAATTCCGGCACCACCATGGGGACATCTGGTGTCCAGCGGTGGGCGCTGTTATTTGATACCACGGGGCACTCGGCCTTGGCATACGCTTCTTCCAAGGCGAAGATTTCTTCTTTTTTCATATCTACAGCGGAAAAGACAAAATCAACCTCCGCCGCGATTTGGGCAATGTCCCCTTCGGCACTGAGGACAGTGAGGTGTTTGACGGCTTCCGGGATGGGTGTTTCTACGGCCCAGCGACCCGCCACGGCCGCTTCGTAAGTCTTGCCCGCACTGCGGGGACTGGCGGCCACGGTGGTGAGGTTGAACCAAGGGTGTCCCTCCAACAGGGCCACAAACCGCTGGCCTACCATACCGGTTGCGCCGAGAATGCCTACTTTATATTGTTTCATGGAAGTTTCTCCTCCCGCATTAGAATATGCAACACATAGAAATAGTACCACACTTGGGGTGGTGGTGTCAAATTGTTGTTCAGTCGATGACTTAGAAAAATCTTAGCTTTTTGTGGGTTTTGGGTTTGATTTTTGGTGGTAGGGTTGTATATGCGTTAGGGCGATGTGAGACAGTGCACCATGTAGAGGACGGCGCCCCTGATGTCCCGCCTGCTCCGTTTTTGTGCAAAGGTTGGACACGGAACGTCGAGGACGCCGTCCCCTACAATGAATCAGACAAATCACAAATTCCCTCTTGACAACCGTTTGAACAAATGATATAACTGTATTAGCGAATATAATACAGTAAAAAAGGAGAGCATCACAATGAAGAAAAGATTGACATTCACAGCCATCCTACTGGCAACCGTTCTAATCTTTACCGCCTGCGGCGGTGGCGGTGGTTCTACCACAGAAGAGGGCCCTATTGTGGGCACAGTATTTGCAGAGTATGTCTACGTGCCTGAGTTTATTGACCTGCCTATGATGGATGACAATGTGCAGGGAATTACTGTGCATGGAGATCGCATTTTCTATTACTATTTACACCACGAGAGAGATGAAATAGAGAATGAGGCAGAAATCGACTGGGACAACTGGCAGCCGCCGACACCGGATATTGTGGTGGCCAGCGTGTTAGCTGACGGCAGTGACCTGCAAGAGATTCGCATACCGGCACCGGGGTCGTCTATTGAACTATCAGCGGTGCGTGTGACGGACGATGGGCACATTGCCATGCTCATGAGCCACCAAGAGTGGAGTGATTTCGGTGCAGAGACCACCGTGTTCTATATGGAATATGACATGGCCGGCAATCAGATTTCCTCCCGTGAGATTGACGGGCTGGTACCGGAGAACAGCAACTGGTTCCATATGAGTCAGGCGATTTTATTACAGGACGGCGGTGCCGCACTCTATGTCATGAGTGACACTAGCGGAGAGCAAATTTTCCTGCTAGATAGCAACTTTACAGTGACGGGACAGCTTGACACGGATTGGGTGCAAGGGATGACACAACTGGATGATGGCCGTGTGCTGGCCCTCTCTTCCCAGTGGGATACCGCAACCCAAACCACACATAGCACGCTCCAAGAGCTTGATATTGCGGCAGGCGCACTTGGGGCAGAGCATCCGTTTACCATGGCAAACGCCCACCAGCTATTCCCGGCGCGGGAGGGATCAGAGTTTGACCTGTACATTGGTGATGCCAACCATCTGTTTGGCTACAGCTTTGACACAGGCGAGCGGGCTTTGCTACTTAACTGGATTGAGGCCGGTATTGTGTCCGACGGCGGCAGTCATATTGGCTTTTTACCTGATGGCCGCATCGCCGTGCTCACCATGGATTTTGGCATTGGCAGAATGGGCAACATGGCGATCAGCAGAAGCGACAGTTTGATGACAGAACTCGCCGTGTTGACCCGTACGGCCCGGGCGGACTTGCCGGAGCGAGAGGTGATTACCATTGGCGGCTTCAATTTCTGGGGCGAGATCAACCGGCAAGTGGTGGCCTTTAACCGGGTGAGCCAGACCCATGAGATTCAGGTGCAAGATTTCTCTATCTACAACACCACCGATGATTTCGGTGCCGGAAGAACCCGGTTCTTAGCGGCCATGGGTGCCGGACACGGCCCGGACATTGTATGGGGCAGTTTGGTAGATTTATTCCCCTTGGTTGACCGGGGTCTGTTAGAGGATTTGTACAGTTACATGGACGCGGATTCTGTGCTTAATCGGTCAGATTTCCTAGCAAATATTTTGCAAGCGTTAGAGACGGAGGACGGTACCCTGCCCCTCATGGGCAATAGTTTTGGAATCAGCACTATGGTGGGCATGGCGGATACTGCGCCGGAGAAGGAAGATTGGAACCTAGCGGCACTGTTAGACCTCATTGAACAGACACCACCCGGCACATCTCCCATGGGGGATTGGTTGACGGCGGAGAGTTTCTTGTCCTCTATGCTCTTCTTCTCCGGTGACGAGTTTATTGATTGGTCCAACGGGACAGCGGACTTGGACAGCGAAGCGTTCATTGACCTGTTGGAAATTGCGTACCGTCTGCCTCGTGAGATTGACGATAATATAGACTGGACGGAATTTGTCAGCGAGCACACACGGATGGTGCAGGGAGAACAGTTTGTGATGATGTCCCAGATTTGGAGCGCAGACACCAGTATGCAGGTATATTCGGCTATGGGTGATGTACGATTCCTTGGTATGCCCACCAACGAGGGCGGTGCCCATGTGCTCCATGTAGAGGCCGGATTCGGAATCAATAGTGGCAGTGAGCACAAAGACGCAGCATGGGATTTTGTACGCCAATTCCTTCTGGCTGATGCCCGCATTGATTGGCAACTTCCCATACGCATCGATAGGTTCGAGGCTGCCATAGAGGAGGCCATGACCCCGGAGACCTTCATAGACGAGGACGGCAATGAAGTAGAGCAATCCCAAGGCGGTATGGGTTTCGGGGATGGATTTATGGTTGACCTCTACGCGTTGACAGAGGAAGAAGCGGCGACATTGCGAGAGCTTGTAAGCGCTGCCAGCCTGCTGGGCCGTGGCGATGAGGCTGTGTCTGAGATGATTACGGAAGAACTATTGCCGTTTTTAGCAGGAGACCGCAGTGCCGCCGACACGGCACGGATTCTACAAAACCGGATTACGACGTTGTTACGAGAGAGAAGCTAAGAGAAAACGGGCGGTTGATGAAAATCAACCGCCCCCTGCTTTAGAAAGTGACCCCACAAGGTCTACTCCCACACAGAAGATATCCCATTTCTGAGCACAATTCAATAGCACATCCACCCGGCGGCATCATTGCCCTTGACCATTGGGGTTTCGAGTACTATTACATCTGGCGTGAGGGTTTTTGCACCAGTGCGGAGTATAAGGTGCAAAACCGTCGTCACTCTGCCCTTGCCCTTAGCGGGTTCTTAGGGGCGCAGCCCTTAAGTTGACTTTTTGCTTCTTTTTGTTCAACGACAAAAAGAAGGCCCGTCCGGCAGGACATAACAAGCTCTTGGCTTGTGCCAAGAAACCCTCGGCGGCAACGCCGAACAGAGAAAGTCAAGGAACTGAGTTTGCCCATTCCCCTGTTCTAAATATCCGCCCCATTCCATAATTATATTTTTGAAAGCGAGTATGAACATGAGAAAAAAGATCATCGTATTATCCATCGCAACCCTTATCCTAGGCGGCCTGTTCGCTGGATGCAGTGAAGACATGCCCACTCAAAATGAAGAACGCCCACAAGAGACAAGCAATGCGGCAAGCGAGAACACACAGGTACCGGACGAGACACAAGAACCGGATGAGGCGCAAGAGCAAAACGAAGCAACCTCAAGCACAGCTACGGCACCAAGTGAACAAGACCAAATCAGTGGCGTAGTCGAAGAGATACAGGAGCGCGAAATTAGAATAAGTCTTATTGCATCAGAATCACTCAATGGTCAAGAAGAGATGGCCCGGATATTACAAGCCAGCCAGACGATTCTCGTTGATGAAAACACAGTTTTTGAGCGAGCAATCGTAGAACATGGCGTACTTGTCCGTACGGAGACGGCAAGTTTTGCAGATATCTACCTGCAAGATAGCATACAAGTATTTGGACAGGAGCAGGAAGGTGTATTTTTGGCAGAAAAAATTACGATTTATGTATTTGAGTGGTAAAGAGGCGAAACTTTGAACTGATAGTCGCACTACTTGAAAACAGAATGTTATGGTTTGGCTTTAGTGGATTGTTCCCAATCTTTCTTGCAGCGCTGAACGAATCTTGGCGGGATTCCCCTTGCCGTCTAATTTCTGCATCACTTCCCCCACGAAAAATCCAAACACTTTGGTTTGACCATCCCGGTATGCTGTCACAACGCTTGGGTGAGCGGTCAGCACCTGTTCGACAGCCGCTGTGATAACCGCTTCGTCACTCATTTGTCCCAAACCGTGGATGCCTATATAACCCATGACATCTGTTCCGCCGGAACATAGATACCCAAACACCTGTTTGGCGGCGGTGCGATTGACGATACCGTCGGTAACCGCATCTGCAAGCACAGCAAGGGTGGCAGGGGAGAGTGCCAGCTCTGCCGGTGTCATACCTTGGATGTGCAGTTGGTACATCAACTCACCCGTCACCCAGCGGGCGACCTCTTGGGCGGATTTTGCTGCTTTGGCGGCACTCTCGAAAAGGGTAGCGATTTGTTTGTTGGCGGTAATAATCCTCGCATCGGTGGGTGCGATGCCGTAGTCTGCAACCAAACGGGCGGTAAGCGCCGGGGCGAACTCCGGCAGGGCGGCTTTTTGCCCTTCTATATACTCTGTTGTTAGCCGGATGGGCGGGATGTCCGGCTCTGGGAAATAGCGGTAGTCCCCGGCGTCCACTTTCGTACGCATGGGGACGGAACATCTGTTTGTCTCGTCCCAGCGGCGGGTTTCTTGTTCGACTTGACCGCCGGATTCCAGTATTTGAATCTGCCGTTGGCTCTCGTGTTCGATCGCCGCCGCCACGGCCCGGAAGGAGCTTAAGTTTTTCATCTCTGTCCGGGTGCCCGGTGTCTCACGATGGCTCGGTTTGATAGAGAGGTTCACATCCACCCGGAAAGACCCCTCTTGCATCCGGCAGTCAGAGATTTCCAGATATTCTAGGACAGACTTCACATGAGACAAAAAGGCCAGCACCGCCTCGGCAGAGCGGAAGTCGGGACCAGTGACAATCTCAATGAGGGGTACCCCCGCCCGGTTATAGTCTATGCCGGTGGCAGACTGCTTGGCGGTGTCCTCTTCCATATGAATCTCGCAGATGCCTGCGGTTTCACGCTTACCATCGGGGAGGGTGAACGCAACCTCACCGCCCCGGCAGAGGGGATGGGCGTGTTGTGAGATTTGATATCCCTTGGGCAGGTCGGGATAACAATAGTTTTTCCGGTCGAACCGAGTATAAGATTGTATCTCACACCCAAAGGCGAGGCCCGCCAAAACAGCGTATTCCAGCATCTTCTCATTGAGGACGGGCAACGTGCCCGGCACCCCGCAACAGACGGGGCAACACCGAGTATTGGGCGCACCGCCAAAGGCCACGGCACAACTGCAAAACGCCTTGGATTGGGTGGAGAGTTCTACATGAATCTCAAGCCCAATGACAGGATCAACGTTCACTTACTGATGCCTCCTTGACTGGGCGTTTTTTGTGATACTCCGTCACAGACTGAAAAGCGTGGCCCAGATTTAACACAGTTCCGTCCATAAGCCGCCCGCCCACAATCTGTGCGCCGATGGGCAGCCCCCCACGGTCAAACCCGGCGGGGACGGTGAGGGCAGGCAGACCAGCTAAGTTTGCGGGCACGGTGAACATGTCCGCCAAGTAGTTGTGGAGTGAGTTGTCCTCTCCCGCCCCCAGCAATGGAGCTGTGCCTTGGGACGTAGGCATGAGGACGGCATCGTAAGCCTGAAACACCTGTTCAAACTGCCGGGAAATCTGCGCCCGAACTCGGCGGGCTTTTTGGTAATATCGCTCATGCTGTTCCGCCGAGAGGACGAAGGTGCCCAACAGGATTCGTTTGACCACCTCGTCCCCGAAATTCCGGCACCTATCAATCCGAGCCAGATTTGAGCTTGCCTCCGCTGTGGACAAAATATAATAGGCGGGGATGGCATAGTCTAAACAGGGCAGCCGGATATACTCCACTGTCGCCCCCAGTGTGCGGAAGGTCTCGGCGGCCTGGCGGATGCTGGCTACTACATCTTCATTCACACCGCCGCCCAGCCCTTCTTCCGGCAGGGCAATGCGCATACCTTGTATGTCGCCTGTGAGGTGCGCCAAATAGGTTGCAGAAGGCAGTTCCAGTGTGGTACTGTCTTTTGCGTCTTGGCCCGCCAGCACGTCCATGATTGCCGCACAGTCGGCCGCATCGTGCGCCAGCGGGCCGATTTGGTCAAGAGACGACGCATAGGCAATCAGCCCATGCCGGGACACTGTGCCATAACTGGGCTTAAAGCCGGTGACCCCGCAGTGGGATGCGGGTTGACGGATGCTACCGCCGGTGTCACTGCCTAGGGTACAGCACACCAACCCCGCCGCCACCGCAGCCGCAGAACCGCCGGAGGAACCGCCGGGCACCCTATCTACCGCCCATGGGTTTCTCACAGGGCCAAAATACGAGGTCTCCGAAGTAGAGCCCATGGCCAGTTCGTCCATATTAAGCTTCCCCGCAGCAAGCATCCCGGCTTTTTTCAGCCGCTCTGCTACGGTAGCGTCATACGGGGGGACAAATCCCGCCATGGCTTGAGAGGCGCAGGTGGTTGCCACGCCGGTGGTGCAGATATTGTCCTTGATGCCGATGGGCACCCCGGCTAAGGGCGAGGTCAGCTCGCCCCGGTTTATTTGCTCTTGGATTTCTGCGGCCTCGGCCAAAAACGTCTTCCGGGCGGGGTGGGAAATGAAGGCGTTGATATCTCTGTCTTGCTCTGCTATCCCATCCCAAACGGCGGCGGCCACGTCTACGGCACTGAATATCCCGGCTTGTATTTTTGCCCCGATTTGCAGGGCGGTAAGGCCGGTTAGTGTGATGCTCCGGGGTTTCGCCGCCGGAGTGTTTTTAGACGGTGGGGCTTGTGCCATGGTTGGCACTGCTGTGTCCGGGCGCATAATATTTTCTGGACTGCCCGCTTGGTGTTCCAGTTGAATGCCTAAGGTGTCTACGCCCTGTATGACCGCCAACCGCTCTAAAATCTCACTCAACCGCTTCGCCATCAGGGGCTTTTGCCTCTCTGATAACCAGAGGGTTGCCCGCTCTGCAATCTGTTCGATACATGCCTGTGTTATCTTCATCGCCCGCTCCCTTTGCTGATTCGTTTGAATACAGTATACCACATTTATTTTTCTTTGGTGAGAATGGTTCCTATTAAAGGGGGACAATCAATGGAACACAGCAGATTTTTTGTTTGGCTTGCGCCCCTCTATACATCTGGCCCAAAATCGTGTATACTATCCATACATAAAAACAAACTATCGGGGGGACAACACCGTGATAGATTTTTCTCTCTCGCTTCTACTACCCGGCGCATTGATTTTAATTTTACTTAGTCTTGCCTTATATTATATCTGGGCCGCCATGCCCCGTAGCGGTACGGTGGAGTGGATTCACATGCGGGAAAAGCGGCCCTTCGGATTCCGCGGCGGCCGCCATAAACTTACTTGGCGGGATGCGGTGGCCATTGGGGTCATTGTTATTCTTTGGGGTGCCCTTTCCTTTTTCAATCTGGGCGACCGGACAGCACCACAGACCTTCCACCGGTTTGAGAGCAATCAGCATGTGGTCATTGACTTAGGCCAACCCACGAATGTGGGACAGGTGCGGTACTATACGGGCCTGAATACCGGTGAATATGTGCTGGAATTTTCCGCCGATGGGCATGTTTGGCGACCACAGGGAGACATGCCCCAACGGTTTTCTGACCTGTTCAAGTGGTTAGATGCCGGTGTGACAGATGGGTTCGGCGTCCAATTTATCCGCTTGTCCGCTGACCGGGGGCCGTTATATTTAGGCGAGCTTGCCATCTACGACCAAGCCGGATGGCTGTTAGATGCCGGACGGTTTCATCTGGAGTGGAGCAGTCCTGTCGCAGCCAGTACATACCTATTTGACGAGCAGAGTACCATCCCCGCAGAACGAACCTTTCTCAACAGTAGCTATTTTGATGAGATTTACCACGCCCGCACGGCGTATGAGCATATCCTACAGATGGAGCCCTATGAGAGATCACACCCGCCATTGGGTAAAATCATCATCGGCATCGGGATTCAGATATTCGGCATGACCCCCTTTGGCTGGCGGTTCATGGGGGCACTCGCAGGGACTGTGATTTTGGCCTTGTTTTATCTGTTGGTCAAGGGCATGTTCGGCAGACAACTGGTGGCAGTATGTGCGACAATAGTGTTTGCGTCTAGCTTTATGCACTTTGCTCAAACCAGAATCGCCACCATTGACACCTATGCGGTGCTGTTTGTCCTGCTTCAATTTTGGTTCCTGTACCGCTATATTAGCCTGGATTATGAAACGCCCTTCAAAAAGACCTTGTTACCCCTTGGTCTGGCGGGTCTGTTTTTTGGCTTGGGGGCGGCGGCCAAGTGGACTAGCTTATTCTTCGTCCCGGCCATGGGGATACTCTGGCTCATTTACCAAGTGCTCCGCAATCGGCACTGGCGGAAGAACGAAAAACCGGGTGCGGGGAAACATACACTGTACACTATTCTCGCCTGTTTTGGATTTTTTGTTGTCATTCCGGGTATTGTCTATTATCTCTCCTACATTCCCTATGGCCAAGCAGAGGGTGTGGGGCTGTTTAGCGGGGAATATTTCCGCATTGTCATAGAAAATCAACAGTTCATGTTCGGTTATCACAGTGGTGAGCGGTCAGAGCATGGTTTTGCATCCAACTGGTATCAGTGGGTGCTCAATATTCGGCCCATCTTGTACTATCGAGGCATCCGGCCCGGTGGGATGTACGCACTCATTGCCGCATTTGGCAACCCCGCCGTCTATTGGGGCGGATTGCTTGCCATGTTTGCGATGCCTGTGGCGGCCTTTCGCCGGGGTGACGGGCGGGCGTTGGCTATCCTCATCGGGTACGTGTCGCTCTTATTGCCATGGATATTTATCAGCCGGCCCACCTTTGCCTATCACTATTTCATCAGCATCATTTTCTTGTGCTTGGCCTTGGCCTATGTATTCGACCATTTGATGCGCCGACGGCGGGGGATGTATCAAACGGTGATTCTATCGTTTACCATTGGTTGCGCGTTGCTGTTTGGGCTGTTTTATCCCGTCTTATCCGGCCACCCGGTGTCAGAGTGGTATCTGCAAAATGTACTGCGGTGGTTCACCTCTTGGCCCTTTGCAGTTTAACTTAACTTTCATACCCCACGGAGGATTTTCATGCTAACTGATTTACACGTCCACTCCCCGGCCAGCCTTGATTGTAAAGAGCCTGCGGCGAACACTCTACAGGCCGCCATTGACCGGGGGATTGAGGTCTTGTGCTTTACCGACCATCTCGACCTCATCTGGCCCGAGCACCCCGGCAAAAAGATGGAGGAAGGCATCACCATCTGGGAAAACAGCTACGCCATTATCGAAGAGGCCAAGAAAACCTTCGGCGACCGGATTGAAATCCTCCACGGTATGGAACTGGCAGAAAGTCCCCAAGACCCGGAGCGGGCAAAGCTTGCCGCAGCCCTGCCGGGAGTTGATTTTATTTTGGGTTCTATCCATGCCCTACCAGAGCGGTTGGACTTCTATCTCATTGACACCTTCGGTGACTTAGAGGCTTGTCACCGGACGGCGATAGACTACATCGAGGAGAACATCCGGGTGGCAGAACTGGGCTGTTTCGATGCGCTGGGTCATTTCGGTTTTTATAACCGCTACATGGCCCGCCATGGGGTCTATGTCGATGTGCTGGATTACGAAGAACGGGTGCGGCACCTATTCAAAATCCTCATTGAAAACGGTAAGGGCATTGAGGTCAACACCTCCGGCTTGCGCCAAGCCCTGGAGGAGAGCTTGCCCAACCTATCCGTACTCAAGCTGTTTCGAGAGTGTGGCGGAGAGATTGTCACTACCGGGTCAGATGCCCACCGGGCCAAGCATGTGGGCCTGCACATGGCAGAGGCGCAGGAACTCTTGCGGGAAGCAGGATTTCGCTACACCACCATCTTTCGGCAACGGAAGCCGGAGTTTATTAAGTTATAAGGAGCGTTTATCATGATTGCGTTGGCATGTGACCACGGGGCGTTTGCCTTAAAAGAAAAAGTAAAAGCCCATCTGCTGGAACAGGGCTTTGCGCTAGAGGACTTCGGTACAAGCTCCACCGATAGTTGCGACTACCCCGCATTCGGCGCAAAGGCGGCAAAGGCGGTGGCCGAGGGGCGGTGTGAGCGGGGGATTGTACTCTGTACCACCGGCATCGGCATTTCCATTACGGCGAACAAGGTGCGGGGGATTCGTTGTGCGCTCTGTACCGACCCCCTCATGGCAGAGCTGACCCGGCGGCACAATGACACCAATATGCTGGCCCTCGGGGCCGGGGTTACGGGAGAGCTTTTGGCCCTTCGTATTGTAGACACTTGGCTGGGCACCGCCTTTGAAGGCGGCCGTCACCAGCGGCGAGTAGACCAAATCATGGCATTGGAGGGGTAGTACCCATTGGCAAGGCGTAGACACAAAGTGAAAATATACCGGCGGCGTCGGCCCCTGCGTACCCTGCTCTGGGTTTTGGGCATCACAGCATTATGTGTTGCCCTATTGGTTGTTGCGTCCTTTTTTTGGTTTCAACGCTATATTGTCCACACCCAAGACGGTGTGCGGTTAGACGTACCCTTTCTCCGCGGCGTATTATACGAAATACCAGAACCCGCAGAGGATACGCCAGAGCCGGAGTATGACCCGGAACCGGAACCAGAACCCCCAGCCAACCAGACAGAGCCGGACGAGCCGCCGCCTTCTGTCCGTTCGGTATTTCTCAGTCAGCGTGTCCTAGACGGAATGTTAGACTGGGACTTGACCCTAGACGGGCTGGAAATAGACAGAATGCTCGTATCTCTCAACGACACCACCGGCCAATTAAGGTGGCAGAGCAATGTGGAGACGGCAGGCCGATTTCTCTTAAACGGAGACACAGGCTTAGATGACAAATTTGAAGGCGTTAGTTTCTTAATCCGCCGTTCGGCGTTGCTCCATGGCTTCCATAACCAGTTATTGACCCAACGAAACGCCGAACTGGCATTGACAGAGGACTGGCTCGACCCCGCCCACCCGGAGAACCAAGCATACCTTATAGAACTTGCCCTTGAACTGGGCGGCAGAGGTTTTGACGAGATTGTCCTGCTAGACTTTGGGTTCCCCGCCGACTATGAGGGGCAGGACAATGAGGTGGTTCTAGATTTCCTCCAAGACTTAGCGGATGCCTTGTACGAGATTGACGTGGCACTCAGCATCCTGACCCGAGAGACCGACTGGCATCACCCCAACGGCGATACCACCACCCTCCAACCGGGACTTGCCGCCTTATCCGCGGTTGTGTATCGGTTTTATTGCCTATTAGAACCCGACACAGCACCAGGCGAGGAACAGTTTGATGCACTAATGGCAGCAGTACAGGCGGTTCTAGGCCCAGAAACCCACCGATTCGTCCCCGCCGCCCCCGGATTCGGCCCAGAAGCAGGAAATTGGATGACAATACTTTCCTAGACCTACCTCTCTTGACCCTATGCCACCCATTCACGAGCACATTTCAATAGAACATCACACTGGCACCACCACCGCCCTTGACCATTGGAGTTTCGAGTACTATTACATCTGGCGTGAGGGTTTTGGCACCAGTGCGGAGTATAAGGCGCAAAACCGTCGTCACTCTGCTCTTGACCTTAGCGGGTACATAGGGGCGCAGCCCTTGTGTTTCTTTTGCTTCTTTGCGAAACGGCAAAGAAGGCCCGTCCGGCAGGACAAAAGCCCTCGGCCCCCCGCCGAGCCACAACAAAAAAGGGCCCCGCCATCGGCGAAGCCCCAACCCTACCCACTCACCGTCTCATACGGCCAATTCACAATCCCACCCATGTCATAGACATTAATATACCCCAACTCCACCAAATGCACCGCCGCTCCAGCACTACGGCGACCGGTTTGACAGTAGAGGATGATGCGGGTGTCCCAGTCAGGGGCCACCTCTGCAATTCTACCTGCAAGCATCGTGTCAGGGAGTAAGATTGCACCGGGGATATGGAGGGTAATGAACTCTTCCTCGGTACGAACGTCTATGAGAACATAAGCCCCGCCGTCATGCATCAACTCCCGCCCCTGTGTTGCGGTGATGGTTCGGACGGAAGCCGTGTCGATTAATTCAGGGTCTAATTCCGGCTCTGACAAAAGATGGGCCGCCAGAGCGGCAAGGGCCAGAAAACAGACGGCTAAGAGTAAATACCGTTTCATCTTAACACTTCCAATTCAATTTCGCCGGGTTCGGCTCGTTCTTCACCGAGACCGCTCGAAGGGCGGCTTCCATCTGGGCGCACTCTTCGGCGGCGGCTTGCTCTAGCTGGGGCCAGGTGGCATCTAAGCCTAACACATCATAGGCCACTGCCAGTGCCCCGTAAAGGGGAAGCCCCATACAGTGGGTGGCGGCGTGGATGGTGGCTGCGGCCTGCCCGATGGCCCGTGCCGCCCCTTGGGCCACGGGGTTGCCGTCTGCTTCTCGAGCGGCGGCATGGCAGCCGAGGATACGGGCTTTCGCCTCCGGCAGTTTAATCTTACCAGCCAGCCAGTCCCGGGCGGCGGTGATGGCGTTTCTGGGCCGCATATCCGTTGGATAGGCGGCTTCATAGAGGGGCAACAGTTTCGCCTCGGCATAATCGACACACCATGTTGCAAGGGTGGCTTTGCTCTGCCCCTCCACTGTGTCTACAATAGACTGGATATAAGGTGCGTCCCAATTGGACAGCATTTTACGGTATTTTGGCACGAGCATCTACCCTTTCTCTGTTACGGATTTCAGCCGCCAGCGGGTGATGTCGGCGATGAGGTCAAAATCGATGGGCGCATCATAGGGGAACTGAATTGCACCCTTGGTCGTATGAAGCCCTGTAAGCCTATCCGTAAAAGGCGCAAAGGACAAGTCACCGGGATAGATGCCCAGATGCTTTTGAGAAGCGGCAAAATGGATTAAGTTCTCACCCTGCCAAAAAGTGGGCATTTGCCAAGAAATCTTCTCTGTCGCATCCGGTGCTGCCGTGCGGATGGTGACCCGCACCTGTTCCAATAGTGGCTGGATTTCCGGTCGCTGCTGGGCGATATATGCGTCTATGGTGGTGGGCTTGGCCGCACCTTGGCAGGAATGATTTTGGTTGGTGTTCTTGAACTCTCTGCCGCATATAGGACATTTCCACATAAAATAACCCTCCCTATTGACTGGCGTAGTTGTCGAAATAGCCCCGGATTAAGACCACAGGCGTGCCCTTATCTCCGCTACCGCTAATTAGGTCGCACAGGCTGCCCACCAAATCCGATATGCGCCGGGGGGTGGTGCCCTCGGTCTCGTCTTTGCCCATGAGATTGCGGCTTTTCGCCTCAATCCGCCGGACAATGGCGGCCCGCGCCTCATCGCCTCGCTTGTCGCCGAACTCGTTGTCGGCGATGTATTTGAGTTTCAGCTCATTGGGCAGTCCCGCAAGACCCGCTGTAAAAGCAGGGGAGACCACAGGGTCAGCCAACTCCCAAATCTTACCCACCGGGTCTTTAAACGCCCCGTCGCCGTAGACGAGAACCTCTACTGTTGCGCCGGTTTGTGCTAAGATTTGTCGTTGTAGCTCCGCTACAAATTCCTCGCAGGAGTGGGGGAATAGTTTCACCCGCCCCTCGTCTGCCTTGTTGGAACCTAACAGACCATACTTGGCGTTATACCCGCTGCCGTCTATCGGCTGATTCAAAATCTCGGTCAGGTCATATACCTGCCCGGCTCCGGCTGCTTGCAGACGTTGTTTGGTCTGGGCACGGGTATGGATGTCACAGGCGATAACTTGGTCTGTATGCCGTAGTATCTCGCAAGGGTCTCCGGCCAGAATGATTTCCACATTGCCCAGACTGCGGTAGAGTTCTAAGTAATCAATCGCAGTGAACTCGTGGTTGAGTGTGCCGAACTTGGCTCGAAACTCCGCCTCTGTGAACACGTCTTGATAAGGGTTGACGCCGGCATCAAATAGCTGTGCGGGGCTGATTAGATGATTGCCCACCTCGTCCGCCGGGTAGCTGAGTTGCACCACGACCTTTTCCGCCCCCATGGCGATGCCCCGGAGCAAGATGGAAAATCGGTTCCGGCTCAAAATCGGGAACACCAGCCCCACGGTACCTGTGGGGAATTTGGCCTTCACATCCGCCGCAATCTGTTCTACCGTAGCGTAGTTACTCTGGGCCCTAGCCACCACCGCTTCCGTAACGCCGATGATGTCTTGGTCTTGGAGCTTGGTGTCCGCTTCCGTACAATATGCCAACAACGCTTCCGTCACCAACCGGGGCAGGTCGTCGCCGGGGCTGATGATGGGGGTTCTGATTCCTGTTGCTTGAGTGCCGCTTGTGCGCATGGTGGTGAGCCCTCCTCATTTGGTTGGTTTGTTTGTCATGGGTATTATATCATGATTTTCTTCGCAAAGCAAAGGGGCGACCGTTTTTGGTCGCCCGACACTTGACTCTCGTCCTTGGCCCTGCATGGTGTGTACATCTAATTATATGTGGTATGAAGCAATTCCAACAGTCGTATGGGGTGCGCAGAAGAACACAAGCCAAGAAAGAAAATTTGGACTTGTATGTTGTGGTGTTTTTGTGTTACAATGACACGGTAGCGTGATAATGCGATAAAGTGAATTCGCTCCAAGCACTCCAAATAGATGGTTGATATACAAACCAGTTCTTGGCTGGTTTTTGTTTTGAAGGAACCTACGAATTCAGGCAACGAGAAACGGGCAACCATGATGGGATGTCCAATTTCTAAAACATATAACAAAAGGGAGTATTGTAATGAAAAAACTAAAAATGTATTTGGTTGTGTTGCTCATGGTCATAGTGAGCGTAGCAGGTCTGGGTGCTTGCTCTCAAGACGACACGCAAGAATTCACCATCGGGATACTGTCAGGTGCGCAAATCCCTGCGTTTGAACTGGGTGTACCGGGGTTTGAAAGCCGCTTGACAGAGTTGATGGAAGCGGCAGGGAACCAAGTGCGCTTTATCTATCAGAATGCGGGAGGTGACCCCGCCATGTCTACGACCATTGCGAATACGTTTGCGTCCCAACAGGTAGATTTGATGTTCGCCCTTGGAACAAGCGCATCACAACAAGCGTTGCCGGTGGCAACGAACGCAGAGATACCATTGGTATACGGCATCATCACCGATCCCGTTGGCGCGGGGCTCGTGACAGAGATATCCACAGGATCGTCAAGTGCATTGCCCATGGAGACGCAGGTAGACTTGTTAGAAGAATTACTGGGGGGCGAGCTAAACGCCGAGAACCGTGTTGCCTTTTTATATACAACGGACGAGCCGAATTCGGTTGCCTCTCTTGAGCGGTTGCAAGGGGTTGCGCCGGAAGGCACCATCGTACCCTTTGGGATACCGGCAAATGGGTTGGAGCAGCTGACACAGTTATTTATCAACATTGCCGCAGACCTAACCATTCGCGGAATTTACATCCCCCAAGATAATCAGATTACAGGCCAAATACAAATGGTGCAGAACTTAAACCGTAGCCAAAACCCTGAGCGCCGGCTGCCTGTTGTGGTGGCGGATTTGCCCATCGTAGCCGGTGGGGCGATTGCGTCTTTGTCCGTTGACTTTGCGGCCAATGGTGCCGCCGCTGCGGATATCGCATTTGATATTCTAATCAATGGAGCTTGGCCCCAAACCTTTTATTCACCCACCGCCGCATCGCTGTCATTGTACATCAATGCAACGGAAGCCGAGGCCATCGGGTTTACGATTCCCGACACGTTGGTGGAGCGGGCGAACAAGACATACTAACATAACGTTCATTCAGAGCCGTCCCGGCTGTCACCGACTGCCGGGGCGTTCTCAGGTGAACGACTGAAAAAGAGGATCATAATGACAGTTGATATATTTCTGACCAGTATATATGGGAGTTTAGGACAAGGATTATTATATGCCCCTGTGGCCATAGGCGTTTTTATGTCCTTGCGGATCATGAAAAAGCCAGATCTGACCATCGAAGGCACGTTTGCGTTTGGTGCTGCGCTTGCGATGACAATGCTATATGGCGGCGCACACTTTTTGACAACCCTTATCGTTGCACCTATCGGCGGTGCCGCCGCAGGGCTCGCTACCGCATTGATTCACACGAAGCTGAAAATAGACGGAATCATCTCAGGTCTGCTTGTAACCATGGCATTATTCTCCGTCAGTTTATTCGTGATGGGGGGCAGTACGATTTCTGCGCCCCTTGACAGTTTTATATTTGCTCCCATCAGGGGCCAACTGGTGGCGTGGGGCATATTGCCTTTCCATGCGCTTTTATGGTCGTACATCATCGTGGGAATGATAACCTTGATTGCGGTTATCGCCATTTTGTTTTTCCTTTACAGCACGGCGTTCGGCCTGTCAATACGCGCAACAGGCGATAACGAATACATGGCCCGTTCCAATGGTGTCAATACAGACAGCCGCAAAATTTCGTCCCTTGTCATATCAAATGCGATTACCGGGCTTGCGGGTGCGCTGGTCGCACAGCAACAAAGCGGTGCCAACGTCAACACGGGGACAGGGGTTCTCGTCATTGGACTTGCGTCCCTTGTGATCGGTGAGATTATAACGCCTAAGAGTGGGAGCATGTTAATGCGATTATTATTCATCGCACTGGGCTCGTTTATCTACTTCAGCTGTATATCATTGGTCATCGTTTCCGGGGTACTCAGCCCAGATTGGACACGCTTGCTCACCGCTGTGTTTGCCTTGGGTGCGCTGTGCATACCCAAGCTGCGCCAAATGTTTTTCAAGAAGCGGATAGAGGTGGCGAAATGATAGCACTCAAAGATATATCAAAAATTTTTGACAATGGACTTGAGAAAAATCATGTGTTAAAATCCCTCAGCCTCTCGATTCCAGAAGGGCAATTTGTCACTGTCATCGGTAGCAATGGTGCCGGGAAAAGTACGCTGTTTAACGTCATAAGCGGCAATTTGCGCCCTACATCCGGGTCGATAGTTATTGATGGCAAAGATGTACTCCGAAAAAGCCGCAGCGCCCGGGCGGCTGTTGTTGCCTGTGTGTTTCAAGACCCCAATTCCGGTGTCTGCCCTGAGCTGACAATAGCAGAAAATATGGCATTGGCCTATTCTCGTGGTAAATTGCGTGGGCTACAATGGGCGATACGCAAAAAGGACATCGCTTTTTTTAAGGAAAGACTGGCTGAGTTCGACTTAGGGCTCGAACATATGCTACGCAAAAAGGCGTCGCTGTTATCAGGCGGACAGCGTCAGGTTGTGACACTGCTGATGGCGACTCTGCAAAGGCCAAAGCTGCTGCTGCTGGATGAACACACGGCGGCACTAGACCCGAGGATTGCAAAGCAAGTTATGGGCATAACAAAAAAATTGGTTGAGGAACAAAAAATAACCACCATAATGATTTCACATAATATGGGTGATGCGATTGCATATGGCGACAGACTGATCATGTTGAGTGGCGGAGAAATAGCTCTGGATGTTTCAGGCAATGAAAAACAAGCGCTTACCCCTGCAGAGCTGATAACAAGGTTTGAGTCATAGTTTCATCGTAATACAATACAACAACCCCAATGCCCGGTGTGTTAGCACCGGACATTGGGGTGCTCATGCCGTATTTTGCTAAGGGTTTCCTATAAAAATTAGCCGTCCACTTGAAGTGTTTTGCTCTGGCATAACCATGAAATGCTTTTCTTTTAACGAGAAAGATTTTTATTGACAAAATTAAAGGCACAATATATACTGTGTGATAAGTATAAAACGATAATATGAGGAGTTTAGTATGTAAAAAAATGACAGAATAACAATTAGTAAATTATCTATCAATAAAAAGGAGCAAGACAAAAGAATGGAAAATTGTAAACGTAAAGTAATCAAAAGAAGTTTGAGCTTAGTATTAGTACTACTCATGCTAGTCACCTCTTTTCCGGTGAATGCCTTGGCGTATCCGGACGTGGACGTGGAGGAGCCGTTGCTGACAGAGGCACCGGTAGCGGAGATGGAGGCAGCTTCGGAGCGGATCGCGCCGTTGCAAACGGGAATTGTGCATCCGATTAGCAATGCCAACTTTGCACAGTTTCTGTCCGGTACGCTTGGCGGATCTGCGGATACGTTCCGGCTTACAGAGAACATCAACTTTCCAGCGGCAGGTTTGGCCTCCGTTGGTCGCCCGGGTGTGTTCTCCGGTACGTTTGATGGTGACGGATTTACGATTTTTGACTTGCGCTTCATGCAGGGCGGAACAAATATCGGACTGTTCCAGACCATAGGCGGCGGAGCGATTATTGAAAATGTCACGTTGTCGGTCGCTAGGTTCAATAGTGACGGCAGCGGCGGTTGGGCAACTGCGGTGAACGGATTCGGCTTTATTGCCGGGAACGTTGCGGCAGGCACTACGGCGGCGACGATTCGGAATATAACCATTGCGAATGCCGGTATCACGATTGGCGGAGCGGCGCACACCAATACACGACTTGGTGGTTTGGTGGGTCGTGTAGACACAGGTGCTACACTGCACGTAGAAGGTGTAACGATTGGCTCCACACTGCAAACCAATGCGGGCACCACAGCCGGGGCGACCGGGAACTTTGCCGGTGGTCTTGTTGGGGAGAACAGCGGGAACCTGCATGTTCGCTATCTTGAGGTACAAGTGGACGATGGATATGGCGTTTTAGTCCCGGCTACCCAAAGAAACACGATTAATGTTCCGATTACCCACACGGGCACTGCGCGCTTTACGAGAGCAGGCGGCGTGGTGGGTGCCAGCACAGGCGGCGCAATTATCATTGAGCACACGGATGTACTGGGTGCTGTCAATGCAGGCGCACATGCCGGTGGTGTGGTGGGTCACACTGGGGCAGCCGGTAGTGTGACGATTCGTGACACGGTGGTTTCTGTGAACACTGCGGCACGAGTGACCATACAAACCAACGCAGCAGGGGATGTGGGCGGCATGATTGGCCTTGCCGCAAACTTGACGCGTCTTGAGCGTGTAGAGAACCATGCGATTGTCCACGCACAAACGGGTGCTGCAAACCTCGGTGGTCTGGTTGGTCGTGCGACAGGTCAGCTTGATATTCGCGACGGAACCAACACAGGGAATATTAACCATCAGCCCGCTGCCATTCAGAGAAGCGGCGGATTGGTTGGATGGTCTACCAACAGAATTGAAATCAACGGCGGCTTTAACTCGGGTCACTTGACAAGCCCGGGCACGAACCGTGATGCGGCGAACCGTATGGGTGGCATTGTCGGTCGTGCGGATCATGCCGCAGCGGCGGCGAACCGCCGGATTATTATACATAATGTTGAGAATACAGGTAATATTGTTCGCCCTGTTCATACAGCGGGCGGTATTGTTGGGCATATCACCGGCGGAACCGCTGCGGATATCACACAGGTCACAAATGCGATTAACCGCGGCAATGTACCCACAAGACAAAATGGCGGCGGTATTGTGGGCGGGCTTGCGACGCCGGGTACATTAATTGGCGGATTGCGTGCGGGTGCGTTCTTGCCCGGTGCAACGGTGCCGCTCAACGCTGTACAGGCGGCAGAGCAAACACGGGGCTCTTTAAACTATGGAACCATCAGCACCAGCTTGGATGGACAAAGCACATCTGCAGGGCGCCGGAATGCCAGCATCGGCGGTATCATCGGCAACAACGTAGCGACGAGCATCAATGTGCATCAGGCCGGTAACTATGGCCGTGTGGATGGATTACATCGAACCACCGGAACCGCCGCATCGAGCCGTGGTGGCTCAGGCGGAATCATTGGTCGTCAAGCTGGCGGCAGTGCGTTGATTCAACAAGTATTTAACATGGGACACATCTCGTCTGCACAAAGTGGCCGGACAGATAGTTCCCGTATGGTGGGCGGCATTGTCGGTCACCAACGCGCTGGCGGAATCATTGAAGATTTTTACAGCGTAGGCCCTGTTACATCTACCGGCGGAAACCGTCGTGCAAGCGGTATTATCGGTATGCGTACCAGCGGCACAATGGCTGTTCGCCGGGGTTATGTTGCGACACGTATCGGTGCCAATGATCTGATGCTTGGTACCAGTGGCACGACTGCTGCAAACCCAGCGGTGACCGGTATGTCCTTTACTCAAGTTTACGTCTTGAACACCATTGGCCCGCCCACGGGTACCGGTGGAGTTGCAGGCGGCACAGATGCAAACAGAAACATACTGCAAAATCACAGGGGCGGTATATTGGTTGGTTCCGATATGCTGGCAATGGGTGTTCTGCCCGGTATTAGCGGCGGCCCATGGAGAAGTGGTATTGTCGAGATTGAAGGTACTGCTGCTGACAGAGTAGAAGGTCAGAGTTCACTCCCATACTTTGCATGGCAAACGGCCCACACGGCAAGCGGTATGCAAGAGCGGTTCTTCTATCAAATTACAGGGGGCCACTTGTTTGCGCCGACACCTGCGACGGGCAGTTCGACCATTAGCTTCACCGGCGTTAGATATCCGGAAGCAACCAGAATGTTTGACCCGCGCAACCATATACCAGCGGCTGTTACAGCAGGGACTGTAGGTCGCCCGCTGGTGGATGGGCCTGCCGGTAGTGTGACGGTCGCACATCACAATGTACTGGGCACATCCGCAACGCCCAATGGCAGACTTACTTGGGGTCTGATTAGTCCTGACGGTGTCATCGGTTTTGGTGCGGCGGCGACTAGCAATGTCTTTATCGTACAAGCGGTAGACGCGGATTGTCCGCAGAGAAGCCCCATTGCCCACGCACAGTTTACTGCACAGCCGGGCATGGAAATTGAGCTCTCTACAGATGGTATCCTCGCTGTGCGTATCGGCACGGTTGTACCGAACAATTGGGTCAGTGCCACGGCGTTAGGGTTCCACCCGTCTGGCAATGTTAACATCACAGACAATGATATCAGTATCGGCAGCATGGAAATTGAGATGAGACGTGCACCGATTAACAGAGCGATCAACGTCTTTGTCCGGGATGGTTCCAGAGAAATGCCAGACGATGTCAACCAACCGAACCTGTTCAATGCGACAGGCGGGTCGGCATCGAACCCGGTGGGAACAGCACAGGCGGACAGCACACGCTTTGAACATATTGAGCGGCTGGTTCCGACAACAGGAACGGTTCCGGGCTCCGCCCCATGGACGCCGGAGTGGGCGCCCCAGTATACCTACAGAGCGGGCACGGGAACAGCCCCGGCAGGCGTAAGATGGGTTGTAGGCGCACAAGGCGATACGCGGCTTGCACAAATCCCCGCAGGCGAGACGATGGTAGGGCAAGCAATGCGTGCCGGTTCCGCTGGATTTGATTGGGAAACGTTTGCATTCTGTGTCTCCATGATTGATGAGATCACAACAGGCACAGGCGCACTTACCATGACAATTGACCTAGAAGACGTTAGACTTACCACGCCTGTCCCGGTGCGGGTTGTAGAGCATACAGTGAACGAGGCCGGCGATGACGTGTTCACGAACATTCCGAATGCGACCCTGACGGCTGTGCATGAAGAAGGCAGAATTCCGCCGTTGGGAACACTGGGCGTGACGGGCAACAACCCGTTCCAACTGGCGCATGCAACCATGCACACCATCCTCACAGCGGGTGCGCCGGGCTTCATCACCCGTGTTGTAGATGCCGGTGAGGTGTACGAGCCATACCAGCCAGCAGAGGATGGAGAGCCGGCGGTACCGGCCAGCGTTATGATCGTGTTAGAGCCTGAGGTCATCTTTGATGTTCTCGTTGTCGAGGAAATCATGAGAGATGGTGTGGTGGTTCAGCGGCCGATTGGTGGTGCTGCCCTGTACTTAGACGACACGGCGTTGCCAGGTTCCGGTGAGGAAGACAATGCCGGGTTGTTCTTAGATGTAACAACACAGGCAGGCAGTGTGGTCGTTGCCTCGGCGGATGGGTTCTATTTCTATGAAAATTCCCATGTTGTAGCCAGCGAAGACCACGGCAGAACCATGGAGTCAGGCGACCCTGTTGTCATTGTTCTGATAAGAGAAACCCCGCCTCCGGGTACAATCCGCGGCTTTGTTTGGGATGCTTACACGGGCATAGACACCATTCCGAATGCCACAGTTGTGCTGATGCGGCAAACAGCAGACGGATGGGAACTGGCCGACAATACGACAACCAATGCGTTTGGGTTCTTCACCTTTACCGGCGTAGATACTCCGGGCACCTATCGTGTGTTGGCGAGTCATGAAAACTTTGTGACGAACACAGCAGAGATGGATCCGATTGAACTGGGTCTGTCTGAGGGTGTTCTGACAGATGTATACCTAGATCGGCGCGTAGGCCCACGGCAGGATTATATCTTGCTCGTTGATGTAATCAGTAGCGATACAGGACAGCCCATTGCAGCCGAAGATGCTACGGTGACCTTTAACGGCACCGCAATGACCCATGACGGCGAGACGTGGAGAGTGACCTTGCCCGCAGCGACCGCAGGCACCGTGCGTGTGGAAGCAGAAGGGTACCGCCTCGGCGTGGCGACTGTGGAAGCGAATAGCTTTGCGTTCAACTTCCGCTTTGTGAGAGTTATTTTGAACCCGCTGCCGGAACTGCCGCCTCAGCACGGCGGAATCCACGGATTTGTGACGCACCATGTCACCAATGCGGCAATTCCAAATGCCAGCGTGGTGATTACGGATGCGGCCGGAGCAGTCGTGTTCAACGGTTTGACAGATACATACGGCAGATACGAAGCGATGCCGCTCCCGGTGGGGGCCTATACCGTGGTTGTGTCACGCCCTGGCTTTGTGCCGCAGTCTCGTCAAGTTACAGTAACCGACACTGCGATGACCAGAGCGGACTTTGCATTGATGTTGGATTCGACTACAGAACCTTATGAGTACACGCTGCAAGTCATTGTAGCGACAGACCCGGCAGGCCCGACTCCGGCCGGTACAGAGGTACGGATTATTGACGGTGCTTCTTTGGCACGGGTAGGGACCAGCAATGTGTGGATACTCCACACCGCAAACCCGCTGGCTGGCGAAGAAGTCATCGCAGGCGCACCGATGCATCACTCTGACAGCGATGAGATTGGCGCATATGAAGAGAGAGTAGCAAGCGTTGCGTTGACCCTGAAACCCCACGCATTGGAAGATGGCATGGGTGGCATCCGCGGCACCGTGACGGCGGCAACGGGCAACGCGCCAATTGCGGACGCAACCGTTATCGTCTCCAACGCAGAAGGCATTGTACACAGTACAACAACGGATGTGTTTGGACGTTATGCGGCATTTGACCTTGAGCCGGGTAGCTATACAGTAACAGTAGTGCGTACCGGTTTCATAACGCAAACCCGTAACACAACAGTTACAGCAGATACATGGACAACCGAGGACTTTGCGCTTGTAGCCGGCGGTGCGCCCGGAAACTACACGCTGGTTGTAACAGTAACAGGCGCACCGGCAGCCACGGTGACGGTGACAACAGCCAACGCAACCCTAACCCGCATTGGCACATCGAACCTGTGGGAGGCACGCACAACAGCGCCGCTTCCCGGCGAGCAAGCAGTAAGCGCAACAGCAGACGAGTTCCATCCGGGTAGCGGGACTGTAGGTGCCTATACCAGTGGCGTAGCGTCTGTGACGATTGCATTGCAGCCGATTACGTCTGTGCCGGTAACCATTACATTTGACGCAAACGGCGGTGCGCCCAATAACCAGACTGCCACAGTCGATGTACCGGGCGGTACTTATGGTGACGCATTTGACCAAATTACCGAGCCGACAAGACGAGGCTATAGATTTGACGGTTGGACGCTGGAGGGTACACTGGTTACAGAGGAAATGGAAGTAGAGCGGGCAGTCGCGCATACTCTAGTTGCCAGATGGGAAGCCAGTGACATCACTGTAATCTTTGACGGAAACAACGGCACACCAGCAGGGCAGGAAAGACTTGTCCGCGTGGGCACAACCTACGGCACAACATTGGCAGGTCTGACCGAGCCGACTCGTGGGGGGCATAGATTCCTCGGTTGGTTCACAGCACCAACAGGCGGCGAGGAAGTAACCGCAACAACAGTCGTCTCCGGCACGGATGAGCGTATCTTTGCCCAGTGGGAGCAGGCGGTTCGTGAAATCACACTCCGCGGCACACCGGGCGGCACACCGGCACAACAAGTCGTATACGGCTTTGCAGGTGAGACATATGCAGATGTATTTGCCAGAGCGACAACGCCGACACGGGAAGGATTTACCGCAATCGGCTGGAGAACCGAGTCTCTCGGCTGGGGCGTTTTGGTAGAGCCTGAGACACCTGTAACGACAACTTCACCTGACACGCTCTACGTCTGGTGGCAGAGTCTCAGCGCAGGCATGGGTATTATTGAGGGGCACGTCCGTGCCAACGGCAATCCTCTAGCGACAGCCTTTGTGACGGCGGTAGCGGCCAACGGAACTAGAGTAACAGTACCTGTAGACAGCGATGGCTATTTCATCATTATGAACCTTGCCCCCGGTGCCTATACCGTGATTGCCAACGCCGATGGGTTTAACACGGTGGTACGTGAAGCGGTAGCAGTGGTAGTAGATGAGTCAACAGTTGTTAACTTTGACTTGACTGCGGGTGCCAATGCGTACACCCTTCTGGTCAATGCCAGCCCGGGAACCGCAACGGTAGTCTTTAGCGGCGGCCCATTGACCGGCACTGACGGAACATGGCAAGCCACAGGGAACACACCGATGGTCGGTGCCGTAACGGCGACAGCGGAAGGGTTCTATTCCGGACGTGCAACCGTAGCGGCGGCGGACTACAACAACGATGCGAGACTTGCAGTTGTAACACTGAATCTGGCACAGATTGAAGTGATACCGGGAACAGGTACAATCAGGGGTTACGTTCTGGAGAACGATGCCAGCGGCGCACCCATCCCGAATGCGATTGTAACAGTCAGAGCGGCCAGCGGCGCAGAGTGGACAGTGCGGACAAATGCCGCCGGATTCTATGCAGTACCCGGCTTGGCGGCGGGCAACTATACCGTGTTTGCCAGTGCAGGCGGGTTCTCAACGAATATTTCCGACACGACCCCTGTGGTGGTAACATCGGATACGTTTAGCAACGCAAATGTCTACCTGACACCGGGGACAGCGAACCGCTTTATGCTGGTGGTCAACGTGACACCAGTCAACGCGGACGTGACCTTTAGCGGCGGCACGTTGACAGAAACAGCACCCGGAATTTGGGTTGTGCGCGGCAATGCGGCCATGTCCGGTAACATTACGGCAACGGCAGACGGATACCGTACCGTCATTATGCCGGTTCTCGCAAGTGAGTATGACTTGGAGACAGGTCTTCGGATTGTCAATATCAACCTGAACAGAATTGATCCCGGCGGCGGGATTCTGGAAGGCGTCGTCACGGATGCGGCGACAGGAGACGGCATCGTTGGTGCGACAGTAGTCGTATTCGGCGAGGACGGTACCAGAATCACGGCTGTACAAACAGGTGCGGGCGGCAGATATGAAATTACAGACCTCTCCCCGGGCAGATATGTTGTAACAGCAGGCGCATTTGGGTTCAGCACCGGTATCTCTGATACAAACCCCGCAATCGTTGCGGGCGGTGCCAGCACGACAGCGAATGTAGCGCTCAACCAAGGCGACAACACGCATCTGTTGTTGGTCAATGTAGTGAATGCGACAACAAGAGCGACCATTAACACAGCCACCGTGACCTTTAACGACACGGAAGTTGCGTTCAACGGTACCCAGTGGCATCTCGCACAGCCCGGTGCGGTTGGCGGCAGAGTGATTGCCAGCGCAACCGGCTATTATCCCGGATTTGCAAACGTAGCATCAACAGCCTATATCAACAATGTTGCATTTGTCACGGTTCCGTTGGTGAGCATGACGGAAGACCCCGGCACAGGTATCCTGCGCGGCTTAGTCCGTGAGCGTGGAACCAATGCGGCGATTGAAGGTGCGACAGTTCAGATTATGAACGCAAACGGCGTTGTGGTACGAACCGTAACAACAAACGTAGTCGGATTCTATGAAGTGACCGGCTTGGCAGAAGGCATCTACACAGTAGTAGCCAGTGCGCCGACGTTCTCCACAGGCGTGGCGGAGCATAATCCCATCACCGTGGGAGAGCGTGGTGCCCATGCAAATGTGTACCTTGAGAGAGGCGACAGAACCCACATCCTATTTGTAGATGTACTGGGCGGCACGGCGGAACGAGTCACACTGGAAGGTGTAGACCTCACGGCAGGCACACCGCACTGGCAGCTTGGACTGACAGAAGCGGAGACCGGCTTGGTTGTAGCCCAGAGACAGGGCATGTATCCCGGCATGGGTAATGTAACAGACGCACATTGGAACGGAAATATTGGCTTTATCGCAGTGACCCTGCAAGATAAAGACACGGATCCGGGTGCCGGTATTCTGCGTGGTGTCGTTTATAATGCAGAGACCGACCAGCCGATTGCGAGAGCGTTGGTTACGGTTCTGCGTGCAGACGGCACAGTAAGAGGCACAGTAGAGACAAACATTGCTGGCTTCTATGAAGTAGCAGGCGTAGAGCCGGGAGACTTCACAATCATCGGTTCAGCAGAAGGGTTTGCCCCGAACTTTGCTGACAGAAACCCTGTAACAGTAGGCGCAAACGGTGCGAATGCGGATATTTTCCTCACACCGGGTGCCAATGCCTTCATGGTAGTTGCAACTGTTGTAGACGAAGATGGCGCACAAGTTCCGGGCACCAACGTGACATTTGCCGGCGGCGGCATGACCCGTGACGGGAATGTTTGGGTCTGGCGCGGGGATAGCGCGGTAACAGGACAAGTACGTGCAACAGCACCTGACCATATTGCGGCGGTTGCGAATGTAACCACATACCAAAACGGTTTGGCGACAGTTCGTCTGGTACTCAGAGAAATTGAGATCATCCCGGGCACTGCCACGTTGGCTGGTGAAGTGATGAGCGATGACACGGGACTGGCGATTGCCGGTGCTGCTGTCATGGTACTGGATGGTGCAGGTAATGTTGTTGAGACCACAGAAACAGATGCGGCGGGCTTCTACGTGTTTGTCGGCCTTGAGCCCGGCACCTACACGATAGCGGTAAGCGCAACAAGTTATGTGGGTGAAGTGCGGACGGGCGTAACATTGCCAATCAACGCAATCACCACGGAAAACTTCGAGCTGGAGAGAGACACTGTACCGCCGACAAGAAGCCATAGACTGATGGTCTTTGTCGAGGGCGCACCGCAAGCAGATGTGACGTTGACCTTCACAGGCGGTACGCTGACAGAAGAAAACGGATTCTGGCAGTGGATTGGCGGCAGTGCGCAGACAGGTGATTTGCTTGCAATTGCGGATGGATTTGAAGGTGCGACAGGTAGTGTTGCGGCAAGCGACTATGTTGCTGGCATTGCGATTGTAAGATTGACACTGGAACCAGTAGGAATTGAGCCGGGCCGCAGTGGAATTGCGGGGACAGTGACAGCCGCTGCTGGCGGCGCACCGGTTGCAAATGCGACCGTAACCGTAGTTGATGCAGAGGGCGTAGAGCGGAGCACGACAACGGCGGCAAACGGCACCTATCGTATTCTGAACATCGCGCCCGGTGCGTATACAGTATACGTGGTAGCGCCGAACTTCTACAGCCAGAGCAGAACAGGCACCGTAGCCGCAGACCAAATGGCAACGGAGGACTTCCAACTGGTAGCCGGACACCCGGGACTTCCATATGTATTGACAGCGATTGTAACTGGTGCCCCGGCAAATGCAGTGACAGTGACGATGGGCGAGACAACATTGACCCGCATCGACACAAGCAACATGTGGGAAACACGCGGCACTGCACCTATGACAGGGAACACAGTAACAGCGAGTGCAAACAGCTTCCGCACCGCAACGGCGACAGTTCCGGCCCATGAGGATGGTGTGGCGCGTGTCAGTATAGAACTGCAACCGATTGCCCCGCCGACCGGTTATGGCGGCATCTTCGGTGTCGTAACAGGCCCCGATGGCCCGATTGCAGGTGCGCTGGTAGTGATTGCAAACGCAGAGAATGTAGTAGTTGACGAAGTGCGTACAGGCGCAGACGGAAGCTATACAACAGACTTCTTTGTTCCGGGCGCATACCGTGTAACAGTCATCGCACCGGGCTATGTGAGCCAAAGCCAAGCGGTAGCGGTAACAGCGGACACCATGACGGAAGCGAACTTCACACTGGTGGCAGGCCCACCGGCAGATTACGCACTGATCGTAACAGTAACCGGTGCCCCGGCAGAAGCAGTAACAGTCACGCTGGGTGAGACGACGTTGACCCGTATAACGGGCACGAACGTCTGGGAGCATCAGAGCATGTCACCGATAACAGGCACAGTAGCAGCCAGTGCGGCAGATCACTTTACCGCCAGAGCAGAAGTACCTGCTGCTGAAAACGGTATAGCCCGTGTCAGCCTTGTGCTAGAGGCACATGGACTGGAGCCGAGTTATGCGGGCATCTACGGCTATGTAACAGCAGATAACGTAGCCGTCGCAGATGCGGTAGTAATCGCAGTGGGCGCAGGTGGCACACCGGTATATACAACAACCACCAATGCGGCAGGCCGCTATGTATTCCGGAACTTGAGACCCGGCAGCTTCACTGTAACAGTGGTAACGCCCGGCTTCGAGATTGCAACAGCTACTGTGGCAGTCAATGCAGACCAAATGGCACGCAGAGACTTCGCACTAGAGGAAGCACCGGATACAGTGAATGATAGATACGTTCTGCTAACAACAGTGCAGGGCGGCCCGGAAGCGAGTGCGGTGACAGTATTGTTAGACGGAGGCCGTGCCCTCAATCATCTGACGGACAACATTTGGATTCTGCGTGGCCCGGCTGTCATGACAAACCTCATGGTAGAAGCCGCTGCAGAAGGCTATCGCTCTGACAGCCAGCGAGTGCCGGCCCACGATGCCGTGACTCGTGTTGCGGAAGTAGCACTGAGCTTGACAGGATTTGACTTTGTTGACAGAACCTTCAATGCAGCCGGTGGCGCACCCGCAAGTCAGACGATAGGAGTGGCCCTTGACAGCACCTACGGTGTGGCGAAAGATCGAATTGAAGAGCCGACCAAAGAAGGCCACCAGTTCCTTGGCTGGTTCACCGCACCCGAGGGTGGCAATCCAGTGGCGAGAGAAGAAGTGGTCACCTATAGCGGGAACCGTACACTCTACGCACAGTGGAGAACACACGGAGTTGCAGGCCCAATCAGAGGACATGTATTTGTTGCCGGTACCGAGACACCGATTCCCCACGCAGAAGTGGCAATTGTGGATGCGGCGGGCGATGTGCAATGGCTCAACGTAGACGCAAACGGTTTCTTTGAGACGGAAGTGCAACCACCCGGTGCATACACCGTGATGGCTGCTGCCAGCGGGTTCTTGCCGAACATATCCGAGACGAACCCGGCAGTGGTAGAAACGGCAGAGGGTGTTGTGGCGAATATCTACTTGGAAGAAGGCACCGATGGCAGATACATGATGTTTATCACAGTCATAGACGCAGTCAACCGGCCAGTTCCAAACGCCACAGTGACATTTAACGATCAAGTGCTTGCCAGAGACGGCAATGTTTGGACCCGCAGAATGTCCCTAGCCGCAAGAGGCACAATCATAACGGAGGCGGAAGGGTTCCGGCGCAACAGTCTAGCAGTGGATCCCACCGACTTCACTAACGGGCTTGCATTCTTGACTGTGCGGATGGAGCACGATCCTTATGAGCTGCTTCAGGCGTACATGATTGGTGACAATCACGGCAACTTCAGACCAGGAGCTCGGATTACAAGAGCTGAGGTTGCAACCATCCTGACCCGTACCATGGTATCGGGCTATTCACCGGATGCACCGGTGCCGGATATCAGCGGTAGATTCAGTGACGTGAGTCCCGGCATGTGGCACTACCGTTATGTGGCGTGGGCCTACACGGCTGGCCTGATTCAAGGAACCGATGAAGGCACCTTCCTGCCGAATGAGCCGATCACCAGAGAGCAAATTGCGGCAATGGTTGCACGGGCTGACACAGTTCTCACATACCAAGCGGGCGGTCTGAATAACTTTGGCGACCAAATCACAGTGAGTGGTTGGGCAAGAAACTACGTGTATACCGTATTCCGCCTTGGCTGGATGCACGGTGACGACCGTGGCGAATTCAACCCACAAGGGCAAGCCACAAGGGCAGAAGTCGCAACAACCATTAACCGTATCCTGGGCAGAGACAATCTAGGCTCTGACAGTATCACAAATGTGATGGACGATGTAGTCTTCTTCCCGGATGTACCTGAACATGGATGGTTCTACTGGCAAGTTATCTCGGCAACGAACAGTCGCCGGGTACTCAGAACAGAGACCGGAGCAGAACTCTGGGTAGAGGTTCTACCCGTACAGTGGTAGAGACGATAACAAGTATCGTTTGATGAGACAAAACCCCGTGGGCGGCCATTTGGCCGCCCACGGGGTTTTTCATGAAGGTTGCAGGGGGGGTGCTTCGGTGCGAAACCAAAAATTCCCTTCCTAAAAATCCCAAAACCATGTATAATAAAGAAACATCCTACCACCAAGGAGATCAAATCAATGGCCAAATCAACAAGAAAAGAAATCCACCCGTTTGTGTTCCTCACCCACCACCAAACCCCAAAATTCAAAACCGCCACCCTGCGTCTGGCGTTCTTAACCCAGCTAGACCGGGAGCATGCGGCAAAAAATGCCCTCTTGCCTAGAGTACTGTTGCGGGGCACCGAACGGTACCCAGACATGGCGGCCTTGGCTATGGCGTTAGACGACCTCTATGGTGCTACCCTCGTGCCCAAGGTGGCCAAGAAGGGCGAGATTCAGTGTGTGGGTCTCACGGCCAGTTTTGTGGATGACGCTTGCCTGCCGGAAGAGGCGGAGATATTAGCGCAGATGGCGGCCCTGTTAGGCGAAGTGTTGCTTCGTCCTGTACGGGAAGGGGGGCAGCTCAATGCGGAATATGTAGACGGTGAGCGGGAGCAACTTTTAGACGAAATCCGAGGGCGAATCAACAACAAGCGCACCTATGCCCTGACCCGCCTGACAGAGCTCATGTGCGATGGAGAGGCGTTCTCTGTGTTCCGGTTGGGCACCGAGGAAGAGGCGGAGGGCATTGACGCAGAGGGTTTGACCGCCCACTATGAGGCCCTGCTGGGTGCGGCCCCTGTAGAGATATTCTACAGCGGTACCGCTTCCATAGAACAGGTGGAACGGGTGCTGAAAAAAGCCTTAACAGACCTGCCCCGTACAGAGCCGGACTTTGACATGGGCACCGATGTGCGGATGAACAGCTTAGCAGAAGAGCCGCGGTATTTTGAAGAAGAAATGGACGTGACCCAAGGGAAACTCAGCCTTGGCTTCCGTCTCGGGGCCTGTATGGAAGTGCCGGACTATGCCGCCATCCAGCTGTTCCATTATATCTACGGCGGGTCGGTGAACTCCAAGCTGTTTTTGCATGTGCGAGAACGGTTATCCTTATGCTATTATGCGTCCTCGGTGTTAGAGAAAGCAAAGGGGCTGTTGCTCGTAGCATCCGGTATTGAATTTTCTAAGTTTGACGAGGCAAAAGGCGAGATATTGGCTCAGTTAAACGCCATGTGTGAGGGTGATATCTCGGATGAAGAACTTACTTGGGGCAAAAAGGCCCTGATGACGGATTTGCGGATATTAAAAGACGAGCCTAGCCAGTTGGAAGACTTCTATCTCCAACAGACCATTCTGGGCGAGGACGACGGCATAGATGAACTGATTGCGAAAGTAGAACAGGTAGACAAGGCCCGATTGGTGGAGATTGCAAACGGCTTGCAACTAGACGCCATATATTTCTTAACAGGGGAGGAGAACGCATAATGGAACAGCGTGTATACAAAACCATCGGCGAGACCCTATATGCAGGTAAACTGGAAAACGGACTGCAAGTCTACGTGATACCAAAGCCGGATTACGAAAAAAAATACGCCTTTTTCGCCACCAGTTACGGTGGGGCTGACCGGCGGTTTCGGCTGGACGGCCAATGGCAAGACACCCCGGCGGGCATTGCCCATTTTTTAGAGCACAAGCTATTTGACACAGAGACGGGCAACGCCCTAGCGGATTTAGCAGCAAACGGAGCCCAGCCCAATGCCTTTACCTCTGCCACCATGACGGCCTATTATTTCGAGTGTACGGATGGGTTTGAAGAAAACTTGAAAACCCTGCTGGAATTCGTCTCCACCCCCTATTTTACGGAAGAGAGTGTGGCGAAAGAGCAGGGCATCATTGGTCAAGAGATCGACATGATTGAGGACAGTCCCAGCCATGTGATGTATTATAACTTACTCAAAAACCTCTACGTCGCCCACCCGGTGAAAGACTCCATTGCGGGCACGGTAGAGAGCATCGGCGAAATCACCGCCCAGACACTTTACGACCTGCACCGGGCGTTTTATCAGCCCAGCAACATGGTTCTTTGTGCCGTAGGGGATATGGAGCCGGAATTGGTACTAGAGACCGCACGACAGATTCTTCCCCAAGAGTATCACGAGCCACCGGTCAAAGACTATGGCCCGGAAGATGAGAAACCGACAGTCCGACCCCGTGTTGAGACCGCCATGGCCGTCTCCCAGCTTATGTTTCTGCTGGGGACCCGTGTCAAAGCAGGGAAGGGGGGACAAGCGTTCCTTCAAAACGAGCTTACTGGGCATCTGGCTGTCCAATATTTAGCGGGGAACTCATCCCCACTCTATGTTCGCCTTTACGGTCAAGGGCTGATTGCAAGTGATTTTTCTTGCGGATTCCTCTCGGCCCCCGGCTACGCCCTCACCGAATTCGGCGGTGAAAGTCGTGACCCGGACAAAGTGTTAGAAGCCATCCAAGCCGAGGTGCAAGGCATTTTGCAAGACGGCATAGACGAACCTCGCTTCACCCGCTTGAAAAAAGCCACCTCCGGCAAGCTGATTCGTGGATTGGATAGTGTGGAGAATCTTTGTTATGAGCAAACGGAGTGCCATTTCCTTGGTGCGTCTGCGTTGGACAGGCTAGATGTATTGCGGGAGATTACAAGTCAGGATGTGTTGGGATTTGTAAAAGAGAATCTGACACCGGAACAGTTTGCGATTTCTATTGTGAATCCGAAATAACACGACAACAAGCCACGGGCAACCGAGGACGGTTGCCCTACATAGGGAAAAAGTCAAGAGCCGGGACGCTGAACTGCCCTCGGTGACCACCGAAGAAAAGACCAAGAATAAAAAAGGAGCGCATCTATCATGACCACCACTACATACCTCATCCTTGCCGCCGTGTTCGTGTTATGGAATCTTATCACCTTTGCCCTTTACGGTCGAGACAAGCGCAAGGCCGAAAAGGACAAGCGCCGCATCAGTGAGGCGACCTTGCTCACCTGCGCCTTTCTCATGGGTGCCCTTGGTGCCTTGTTTGGGATGCGGGTGTTCCGGCATAAGACGAAGCATTTATCGTTCAAGATTTTGGTGCCTTTGGCCTTGGTGGTCAATGTTGCGGCTGTGTTTGGGGTGTATTGGCTGGGGTCGTTTTTGCTTCGTGGGTAGCGTATCGTTGGCGATAAAATACAATGGCGGTATTCCTTGCCTTGCTGGAAGAAGTGCTTATACTGCTGCCCGTGCTGCCATTTCATGTTCTATAAATGGCTTGATACAGGGGACGTTCTCGTCTGTTACCAAAAACTCAAAACCGCCGTATCTGCATCTTTGAAACCGCTCGTCCCGGATGGTAACATCATAGCCGGAACACTTCGGACTGCAAGTGTTATGCACCAGTCGTTTGCAGACAGGAGCGTCTGAAATAGACTGCACCATTTCTGCCGGTAGCGTCTGCAAGAAATCGTGGTACTGTCCTGCGTTTTCGCCATAAATGCGGACAAGCAGGCCGTGCGGTTTGAGAAGCAGATTTACAAGGGCCTTTGGGGGTTTTCCGACCTTATATGAGGCTAGGGTACCACTTTTCTTTTCCTCGAAGCTTGCTTTGCAGGCGTTATCCGTTAGGTAGTTGTGTAAAATTTGTACAAATTCTTGATTGTTTGGGGTTACTGTTGCTAGAAATTGATCGAAGTTGATTTTTTGATTCATTGTTTCACAGCCTTTCTGTTTTTGCTATTGTATCATAGTAGACATGGCAATAGTATGTCTTGTTTGGTGGGATTGTTTTTGTTGGGTTATTATTCGGCGTTGCCGCCGAGGGTGGCTTGGCGGAGGCCGCCGGCTTGTTTTGTCCTGCCGGACGGGCCTTCTTTTTGTTGAACAAAAAGAAGCAAAAAGTCAACACAGGGGCTGCGCCCCTATGTACCCGCAAGGTCAAGGGCAAAGGTAGAGACCGTTTTCATGTTATACTCTGTACTGGCACCACACCCCTCACGCCAGATGTAGTAGTACTCAAACCCCAATGGTCAAGGGCGGTGGTATCGCCAGTGGGATGTTCTATTGGAATGCGCTCACGAATGGAATGCATAGGGTCAAGGGAGCTGGGCCTGGGTCAAGGTCAAGAGACCTTTCCGACCGTCTCTCCTAAGTGACGGAGAGCCTGCCACTCGAAAATGGGTGGCTTTTTGTATATCATGTTTGAGTGTCGTTCGACAGCACATCAATCTGGTGGTGCCACCGCCCTTGAATAGGGCGGCATCTCCTACGGATTCGGTGCAAATGGGCAGAATCAGATTGACATGCACCCCACCGAACAAAAATCAAGCACGCCGGGCATACTACCCTAAAACAGAGGGGGTTGCCAATGTGCAAAAATTAGCACCCATCATCCAATTCACAAAAGACATGATCCAGGCCTACCAACACCGCCGGGTCAGTCGTTCGGCGGCGGAGTTTGCTTATTTTTTCACCCTGTCTGTGTTTCCTCTGCTCATTTGTGCGGTGGCGATTTTGGCCAGCTTTGAGATGACCGTGGCAGGGTTGTTTGCCGATGAGTGGGCCGTTGAGATTGTAACAGTGGTACTCGACTATATCAGTCATGTAGAGGCGGTTCCCTCTGTCCAGATTTTGCTCGCGGCGGTGACGGTGATTGTCACGTCCAGCTCCGCCGCATTTCGGGCGGTGGCGAAGAGCATGGAAGATATTCAAGGCCAAGCCCGGTATCAGGGGATTGTGGGGCTGGTGATGAGCGTTTCCTTTTCTTTGGTGCTGCTGTTTACCATCTATTTCTCTGTGGTTATGATTACCACCGGCGCATGGCTCATGGACACGGTGGAGATGGCGACCGGGGTATCGGGTCTAGCGGCCATGTGGCAACGGCTTCGCTTTGTGGTGCTGTTTGCGGTGCTGGTGGTGATTGTGCATGTCATGTATATCCTGACAGCACCGGGTGCGCCGAAGGTGCGGCGGTTGCCTGGGGCCGTCTTTGCGGCGGCGGCCTTGGTGGTAGGGAGTATGATATTTTCTGTGTTCATGGGGGCCTCCGCCCGGTATCCGTTGATTTATGGTTCTTTGGCCAGCTTTATTTTGCTCATGGTGTGGAGCTATCTGTGCGGGAATATTTTGATTGTGGGAAATCTGTTTAATTATCGGCTGTATAGGCGGAAACATCCGAAGATGGAGCAGTAGCTTCTTGTCAAAAGTTGGAGGTTGTGGCATAATAGGACAATACAAATGAACAAGTTTTTCTAATGCGAGGAGAATCTAGGTGAAAATTTTAGGTTGGATATTAACCATTATAGGGAGCAATGGCTTAACCGGTACATTAGTCGCAAAAAACAGCATTTGGTATAGCGTGGATAACCTGACTGCGTATATAGCGGAAATGGTCGCCGAATTTATCGGGACAGAGCAAGGTTTTCTCAATTCGCTGGTATGGACGTTGGTGGACAATCTGACGGATAGTTTGGGGGAATTTCTTCAGGCGGATCAAGAGTTTGTCCAAACCGTAGACATGTTGTTTTATATCTCAATTGGTGTGTTGGCCCTCGGTGTGGTCTTATTGGCAGTGGGGTATATCAGAGGGGCGATGAAAAAAAAGCAACCCCAACCGCTCTACCAGACAGCAGCTCCTACTGCAAGTGTTAGGGGTAACTGTGCAAACTGTGGCACTCCTATTCACGGGCAATTTTGCCCGAACTGCGGACAAAAGGCGGGTCAAATATGAGACGACTGCGGGTGATACTGGCAATATTGGTCTGCAAAGCGGCCCGGTGGGGGTTGCGGGTGCTGGGCCGGGGCGGAACCAGTGTACCGGGGAAGCTGGCTTTGCGGGTTTGCCCCGACTTATTGGGTGCGCTGGGGCGGCAGGTGTACACCATCGTCATCACCGGCACCAACGGGAAAACCACCAGTGCCAGAATGCTAGAACAATGTTTAGAAAACGGCGCGATTCCGGCGTTTGCCAACCGCTCCGGCGCAAACCTGCTCCCCGGTATCACGGCGGAGTTTGTGGCCCATGCGACGATTTCAGGCAAGATGCGGCTCGGTCACGCCATCATTGAGTGTGACGAGGCGGCCTTTCGTTTGGCGGGGCCGTACTTGGACGCAAAGGTTGTGCTGGTGACCAATGTGTTCCGAGACCAGCTTGACCGCTTTGGGGAGATTACCCATACTTTAAACAGCATCCGGGCGGGGATTGAGTACTCACCCAACGCCACGGTGTGTATCAACGCCGACTGCGCTCTGTGTGTGGGTATGGTACAAGGGTTGCCGAACCCCATCCGCTATTTCGGTGTAGAGACCGCATTGTTCGATGACGGAGAAGACGGCATGGCAGAGATGGCCCGATGCCCGGCTTGTAGTACAGCGGTTGTCTATGATTATAAGACTTATGGCCACTTAGGCGGCTATGGGTGTCCCGATTGCGCGTTTACCCGGCCCAAGGCAGACGTGGCGGTTACGGCGGTGTTAGAAGAATTGCCGGACACTGTGAGAGTGGAGGTACAGGCGGGAGGCGAGCGGCGGCATATGACAATCAATCTGCCGGGGGCGTATAACATTTACAACGCCGCCGGAGTCATAGCAGTGGCGGAGGTGTTAAATCTCGGCATGTCCGTCACAGCGGCGGCCTTGGCGGAGTTCCGGGGCGGGTTTGGCCGGATGGAGCGATTAAATATCGGTGATGTCACCGTGCGGATGATTTTGGTCAAAAACCCCATCGGTTGCAGTCAAGTGCTTCGGTACTTAGGGGCCATGCAAGCGCCCATGACGCTTGTCATCTGTCTCAATGACCGCTCTGGGGACGGGGCGGATGTGTCTTGGATTTGGGACGTGGACGCAGAAATACTGGGCCAGATGGGCGAGCGACTGCACACCGTCTACTGCTCTGGTATCCGGGCGGACGAGGTGGCGGTCTGGATGAAATATGCTGGCGTGGATGAGGGTAAGATTCAGGTGGAGCATGACACGGACAAGTTGCTGGAGTCGGTGGCCAGCTCATCTGTGCCGGTGTACGTGATGCCGACCTATACGGCTATGTTGGAGGTTCGGGAAAAGCTAGCAAAACAATACGGCCTCAGCCAATTTTGGGAATAGGGGGAACAACACAATGGAACTAAACATTTGCCATCTATACCCGGACTTATTAAACCTCTACGGTGACCGGGGGAATGTTGTGACCCTTGCCCGGCGGTGTGAGATGCGGGGGATTGAGGTCACGGTGACCGGTGCGCCCTTGGGTGAGCGGGTGAATCTTGCGGACTTTGACCTCCTGTTTCTCGGCGGGGGGCAGGATGCAGAGCAAGGAGTGCTGTTAGACGAGCTCCACAATTGGCGGGGGGCCGAGGTCAAAGCCGCCATTGAGGATGGGGCGGTGACGCTTGCTATCTGCGGCGGATACCAGTTGCTGGGCCGGTCATACAAGACGTGGGACGGCAAAGAGATGGACTGTGCGGGGGCTTTGGATGTAATCTCTGTGGGTCAGAAAGAACGGATGATCGGGGACTATATGTTCCAGTGGGACGAGCCGGGAGCGCCGATTCATATTGTCGGGTTTGAAAATCATAGTGCCAAGACCTATCTCGGTAACGGTGTCACACCCTTTGGTCGTGTACTAGCGGGCCATGGGAACAATGGAGAGGACGGCACTGAAGGGGCACGGTATCACAATGTGTTCGGCACCTACAGCCATGGGCCGTTGTTGCCGAAAAATCCAAAGCTTGCCGATTGGTTGCTCCGCTTGGCCTTAGAGCGAAAGTACGGTAGTGCAGAGCTGGAATCCTTAGACGACACCTTGGAAGAGGCCGCGAATGCGTTTATGGTGGCAAGACTGGCGAACGAATAGCTTTTCTTTTTGCCGCATCTGTGATATGATAAACGATAGAATAAAATTAGGAGTGATACCTATGCCGGAAACAAATTATATTATCCAAACAGGGGAACAAGGCAGTGTCCATATTTCTGAGGAAGTCATCGCCATCATCGCACAAGAAGCGGTGCGGGAAGTAGACGGGTTCGGTGCGTTTGCTACCACTTTTGGCGGTGAGATTGCAGAACGCTTGGGCAGCAAGAGACCAACCCATCGGGGCGTGAAGATTCACACCACGGAAAATGAAGTCAGTGTGGATATTTTTATCCTTGTTCAATACGGCACGGTTATCCACAGTGTGGCCGCCGCAGCGCAGGAGGCGGTGGCGTCCAGTATGGAGGCGATCACAGGGCTTGCGGTGAAGTCTGTGGATGTTACGGTTTGTGGGATTGTGTTTGAGAAAGAGAAGTAAGACTTTTGCTCTTTGCCCTTTGTAGGGGTGATTATCAATCGCCCGGCCCTTGACCTTTTCTGTTCGGCGTTGCCGCCGAGGATTTCTTGGCGGGTACCGCCAACTGGTCATGTCCTGCCGGACGGGCTTTCTTTTTGTCGTTGAACAAAAAGAAACAAAAAGTCAACACAGGGGCTTTGCCCCTATGTACCCCGAAGGTCAAGGGCAGAGTGACGACGGTTTCGCACCTTATACTCTGCATTGGCGACACAACTCTCTAGCCAGATGTAGTAGTACTCGAAACTCCAATGGTCAAGGGCGGTGGGGACAGCCGGATTGATGTCCTATTGAACTGTGCTCAGAGATTTTCTAAGGAGGGTTGTATGCCACATCGTAAATTGCTTATTGTGTTAAGTGTATTCAATGCAGCGGTGAACACGTTGTACTTAGTCAGGTTTTTTGGGATACTTCCGCCGGAAGAAGTCGTTTATGGATATGTGCCGTGGTTTATGTCGTTCGCATTGCCCAACATGGTGTTTACCTTGTTATCATGGCTTCTGGTGTGTTCGTTGTTAAAAAAACATGACACACTAGCAGTGTTAACAGGCTTGTTAAATGCAGGGGGCTTGATTTTCCACGCATTAAACGGGTTCATGTTCGGACTGTACTCGGGTTCTTTTGAAGCGTTGACGACATTTAACGCAATATTTGAAATCGTAGTTTATGTATACGGCTTGTTTCTCGCCGCATTTTACATCACACAATTTTGGAAAGTTATTGCAAAAAATATAAAATTAGAAAAGCAGAAATAATCGCTTATGAAGACATGAACCCCCACCCATTTTTGAGCACCTTCCAATAGAACATCCCACCGGCGGCCCCACTGCCCTTCTAGGTTTCGAGGCAACCGGACTTCTGGTAGATGACTCATGTCGCCAGTGCGGATTACCGCCTTAAAACGGTCTCTACCTTGGACCTTGACCTTAGCGGGTACATAGGGGCGTAGCCCCTGTGTTGATTTTTTGTTTCTTTTTGTTCAACGACAAAAAGAAAGCCCGCCCGGCAGGGCATGACCAGTTGGTGGCCTGCGCCAAGAAAACCCTCGGCGCAAGCCGAAACAAGGGCAAAGGGTCAAGGGCACGGGACGCGCAGGGGCACGTCCCCTACGAAGGACAGAGAACAATCCACCACCCACAAGGAGCAAAAACACCTATGACAAGATCAAACCTCCGAGAAATCGCCATGCACGTCTCCTTCGCTCTGGGCGAAAACCCACAGCCGGCAGAGGCGTTATTGGACATGCTGTTAGACAAAGACTACTACGCCACGTTAGCAGGGGAAGATGAGTTGTACAAAGAATACCCCTCCAAAAAAGAAGTCGCCTACCTGACCCAAGTGGCAACGGGACTGGGCGAGCACTTGGCGGAGTTGGATTATTACATCGAAAAATACGCCAAAGACTGGAAAGTGGGCCGCATCTCTCGTGTGGCGGTCGCCATTATGCGGGTGTCCATGTTTGAGATACTCTACGTCCCCGATGTACCCGGCAGCGTTGCCATCAATGAGGCCGTAGAGATGGCCAAGAAATACGAAGAGCCAAACACTGTGGCTTTCCTTAACGGGATTTTGGGCAGCTTCATCCGGGGCGAACTGACGGAGGATGTGTAAGTGGACGGGCAAGTGTTCACCGTCTCCGAGTTAAACGGACGGGTCAAAGACCTCTTAGACAAAGACGTGGTGTTGCAAAATGCGTTGGTGTTGGGGGAGCTGTCTAACTACAAAGTCTACCCCTCTGGGCACCATTATTTCAGCATGAAAGACGCAGAGGGTGCCATCCGCTGTGTCATGTTCAAAGGCAGTGCCGGAAAGCTAAATTTCCGACCGGAAAACGGCATGAAAGTTGTCGCTGGTGGCCGGGTATCCGTGTTCCCCCGGGACGGAGCGTATCAGCTTTATGTCAGCCGTCTCATCCCCCACGGGGTAGGGGATTTGCATGTGGCCTTTGAGCAACTCAAGGAAAAACTATCCAAAGAGGGCCTGTTTGACCCGGCTTATAAGAAACCGTTGCCCCAGTTTCCGCAAACAATCGCCCTTATCACCTCCGGGGCCGGGGCGGCGGTACGGGATATGATTCGGGTACTAGGTATGCGATATCCCTTGGCGAAAGTCATCGTCATGCCTGTCCGGGTGCAAGGAGCAGAGGCCCCGCCGGAGATTGTGGGGGCCTTACACTACGCCAACCGTTACCAAGTTGCCGATGTGATCATCACCGGGCGGGGCGGCGGCTCTATTGAAGATTTGTGGGCCTTTAACGATGAACGGGTGGCACGGGCGATTTTTGCGTCCCAGATACCCGTGATTTCCGCTGTGGGCCATGAGCCAGACGTGACCATTGCCGATTTTGTGGCAGATGTCCGAGCGGCCACGCCATCTAATGCGGCGGAGTTGGCAGTACCCCATGTGGACGAGCTGCGAGAGGTGCTGGACAGCAACGGCAGTCGTATGGAAGCCGTACTTCGGCGACAGTTGTACCAGTACCGGGAACGGCTGACAGATTTTCGCACGAAGCCGGTGTTAGAGAGTCCCTTGGGCTATATCCAGCAACGGCGGCAGGTGTTTTTGCATATGCATGAGCGGTTTTCCGGCGCATGTCTCCGGCAAGTGTCCGCCAGAAGAGAGCAATTTGTAGAACTGGCCGCCAAACTGGATGCACTTAGCCCGCTCAAAGTGTTAGGCCGTGGATATTCCGTGGTCAAGCGCAGTGACGGACATGTGATAGGCAGTGCCAAAGATGTGGAGATCGGCGACAAAATTAGCGTGACCTTAAAAGAAGGGACGCTTCAATGTGCGGTAGAAGGGAGAACATAACATGCCGGCAAAAAAAGAGCAAACCATATCATTCGAGGCGGCCATCGCCCGGTTAGACGAGATTGTAAAATCCCTAGAGCGGGGTCAGGCGCCCTTAGACGAGGCCCTGAAACTATTTGAAGAGGGCACCCGGTTGTTGGCTGACTCTGGCAAGCAACTGGATGAGGCAGAGCAGAAAGTAGTACGGCTCATGAAGGGCACCGACGGTGCCCCGGTAGAGATGCCGTTTGACGAAGAGGGTTAACAGGATGCAGAACTGGTACAAAGACTATGTGACCAAAATTGAGGCGTATTTAGACGGCTTTTTCTGTTCTAACGTGACGTGGACAGAGCTGTATGAGGCCATGCGCTATAGCTTATTATCCGGCGGGAAGCGTATCCGACCGGTGTTGGCGTTGGAGTTTTGCCGAGTGTCCGGCGGCACGCCGGAACAGGCGTTGCCTTTCGCTGCCGCTGTAGAGATGATTCACACCTATTCCCTGATTCACGACGATTTGCCGGCTATGGACAATGACGATTTGCGCCGGGGGCGGCCCACCACCCATATCAAGTTTGGGGAGGGGATGGCGATTTTAGCCGGGGACGCTCTGCAATCGGCGGCCTTCCGTGCCGTCTTGGCGACAGATTTGCCGGAGGACATCCGGTGCCGTGCGGGGCTTACCTTGGCCCGCTTCGCCGGGGAGGACGGCATGGTGGCGGGGCAGGTGCTAGACTTAGCGGGGGAGAAGCGTCCGCTCACAGCCCCGGAGTTGGGGCAAGTGCATCTGTTAAAAACCTCCGCCCTCATCCAAGCGGCCTGTGTGATGGGCACCCTTGCAGGCGGCGGCACGGAAACCCAAGTGATAGCCGCCGATAAGTTTGCAAGGGCCTTAGGTGTGGCATTCCAGATTCAGGATGATATTTTGGATTGTATCGGGGAGCAGGAAAAGCTGGGTAAACCCATCGGTTCTGATGCTGCCAGCGGAAAGACCACGGTTGTGACCCTGCATGGGTTAGAGAGAGCCCAAGAGATGTTAAAAGAGCAGACGGAAATTGCCAAAGCGGTTTTAGCGGAGACGTTTGACGATACTGCGGGCCTCTTATGGTTGGCTGACTGGTTGTTGGGGCGTGAATATTAGATTCTGTGGTAAGAAATTGTTTATTGGAGACATGGGATATTTCGGTAATGTCGCTTCATGATGGCCCAGCATCAAACCATCCCGGATGAGGTGTATATTCCAAGTGAAAAAATTTCTTTGTGCTATACTTATTGTTATAATCAGCCTAACTGTTGCTTGTGGCTACGAAAAGCGGGCACTACCCATGCCGGAGTTTCCTCTAGATGAAACCGCTATTGTTGCTGCTTTGCGAGAGGTAGAGTTGCCCTGGACGATAGAAGGAGTAGTGGATTGGAGTGACGGAAGCCCTCTCATATATGCGCTCTATAAGGACGGTTCGCTGATTGCCAGTCTTACAAGCGGCGTGAAGGACGGGGAGAGGATTGTTGCAATTTCGTTCACAATATCTCACAATGATATGCCTTCTCTCGCAGAAGAGTATTGGGAAAATGCGATTGTTCTGGCAACGCTTTTATATGGCGGCTTGGAAAGTGCGCACCAGATTTATCATTATTTCAGAAATGAGTTTGGAACTGAAAACACTGTGAGGCACTCAATTGATGTGCTGACACGTGATCCACTTGCACGTGATGAAGCAGCAATCTGGGAAAGGGTAGTAGAGGGTGCATACTGCGTGATAATGGTGGAGCGGGTAGTTAACACCGAGAGAGAGTATTTAGGTGCAATCCAATTAACCAGCGATTTAGCCACCTTTGGTCTTAGTGGTGGCGGAGAAAATTGAGATGCAGAGGGAACGGTTTTTACCGTTCCCTCTGTTTTGTAGGTAGTGGCAGGAATTGTCAAACTGGTGATTGACGATCTTATATCATATGGGGTATGATAGTGGCGTATGAGCGCCATAGTCTATGCTCGTAAAAAATATGCAAAGGAGATCATAATATGAAACGCGATGTGAGAAACATGCTCAATGAGTTCCTAGGCGGTGTCAAAGAACTCTCCAAGGAGACGCCGGAAAACGTCAGTGCCTTTTTAAACCTGCTGGGGACGGCCTATGCCCCCGGCGCCAGCGATGTGAAGACGAAAGAACTCATCAGTGTCGGTATCGGTATCTATAACCGTTGCGAGTACTGTATCGTGTATCACGTCTACAAAGCCTTTGAGGCGGGTGCCACACGGCAAGAGATTGTTGAGGCCGCCATGGTGGCTGTTGCCTTTGGCGGGGGGCCAAGCATGGCGTATTCGGTTACGGTGATGAAAGAGTGCTTGGATGAATTTGAAGGTGACTTTAAGTAAAGATTTGAAATTTGATTGCCATGCTCCTGTTTTGGGGCATGGCAATTTTTTGTGCATATTGCATTAATGATAGCTTGGTCATCCTAGACAAAAAAGGAAAAAATACTTGCACTATTAAATCCGATATGGTATATATTAGGTTATAGTGTTTGAGACAATTCGCAATCGGAGCGAAAATCTCAAAGTAGGAAACTGATATCAAAATAAAACAGGGAGGTCGATGGACATGACAGCAACAATGAAGCGATTGGTAGTTTTGGTACTTATCTTTGCGATGCTATCCACTGCGGTGCCCGTTGTGCTAGCGGATGAAGGCGAGGGGCACAATGCATTCGTCAGCGCAGACGAGCCGACAGAACCCGGCGGCTCCTATACTCTTGTTTCCGACCCTGATGATGTGCACGGCTCAACTGAGGTTGTCGCATATATTGAAACGGCGACATTCCCGACCCTCAGTGACTTTGATCTCACTGACGGCACACCTGTGGAAGCCATACCGCCGACAAGTCTGCGGGAGGGTGAAATCTGGGCAGGGAAGGCTGTTGCCTACCATGACAACGGAACGGCCACCATCACCCTGTTGGCTTGGGGAAGCACATGGGGCGGGGACCAGATGCCTCTTGACGAAGGCAATAGATATGTCACCATTATAGACAACATTGGCGAATTCCGCGTTGACGAGGCCGCCCTGCCCCTAGGGGTGGTTGCCGGGCCGAATAACACGGTTATCTGGAATGTTGTGGAAACTGATATCATCGAGCCAGAGCCGGCATATGTTTCGTTTATCGTGTATCTATGTGAGGACGAGCCACGAGAAGCCCGTTGGTATGCAACAGGCTTTGCTTCGGTGAGATTTTATCCGGCGAGGGGGAACCCTTTCTACTGGACACAAGAAGAAGTCACACATAACGCCTTCGAGATGAGCATGAACTGGAATAATGGTGCCGGAAGCGGCGGGTTAAACGAAGGGACGATTACAGATAATATACTCAACATAGATATCTATTTTGGCACAAATCATAACAGCCCCGAAAACCAAAGGGTCGCCGATGCTATTTTCCCAACCCATTGGAACACGACAGTTGGCCCTGAAGGTCAAAGGCTCTATTGGCATCTTGACTGGATTCGCACCAATATTGCAAAGACGTATATATTTACCGTTCGCGGCCTAGAAGCGAACGGGGTTGATATTGCCTATGAAATCATTTTCCCGAGAGGGGGCGGTAATGAGTCCCACCCCGGGAGCAGAACCCTTGTGAGTACAGAGTATTTCCGCAGACACTTTGTGTCAGGCAATCCCGACCTGCCCTTTACTTGGGACAACGGTGCCATCGTGTATGACTTAGAGGTTGCGGCCCAAATCCGGCTACAATCTCCGCCGCCGATTGTACTGCCGGTGGGGACACTGCAGGTGAATAAAGTACTGGCAGGAGAGTTTGAGAAGGATTGGGACGTAGGCGCAGAGACGCCGTTCCAAGCCATATTAAAAAATCAAGATGGGCTCTACCTTACATTCCAAGCGGGTGCAGAGGTGAACCAATACATATATGCTGGTTTTGTCAGCGAGAGGGCGCTCGCAACGGTTATTACATTTTCAGTAGCCCACCCCGCTGTTATCACGGAGATGCCGGTATATGCGGCCGCTTCCACGCCGCCGATCCGATATTTTGTGGAAGAAATCTTCGAGGTCGAGACGAACTTGATTCAAGTAAGCTATAGTTTCGATGAAGACGGTTTTACCATTGCGGGCGGGGAAGGGCGCACGCAAGTGACCGTCACGAATACCTATCAACATGGTGTGGGATATTTTGTAGTGCGCAAGCGACTGGACGGCTTTGCAAAAGACTGGGGCGTGAATCACGACACCGTGTTTTACGTTCGGATATGGGACGTGGAACGTGAAAATTATCTGCTGTTTAAAGACTATCCTGAACCAGACGGTACGTTTCAGCGTATCGGCAATCATGTGTTTGGACTGACAGAAGATTATCAGGGTTTGCCTGTGATGGAGTTGCCTGTCAGTGTCAATCAGCCGCTTCACCTCTCGTATCTATGGACATGGGGCAAATATGAAGTGCGTGAAGTGCGGCGGACAACGACCAATTCCATCGAAAAGGAGTGGGTGGCGTTTTGGAACCACACCGATCTAGACCGTGACCCGACATTCCAAAATCGTCCGGACGGCGTTTGGACGGACGGACTTTGGTTACGGGAAACTTGGTTGGGTCACTGGGAATATGTGGATGAAATAACCTGCATTGATACGTGGCACGAGGACGATGATTGGGTTTGGGGCGCGGCATATTCTGAGAACAACGGAGTCAGAGAGCTACAGTTCAACGAGACCATTACTGTCACCGTGACCAATCGGTACAAATACAGCTCTGGGAATATGACGATTGCAAAAGAACTAGCGGGCTCTCCAGAGGATTGGGGCATAAATGAGCGCACCCTATTCCACGCAAATATATGGGCGATTCGAGACCCAGCAAACCCGGGAGATAGAGTTGCGTTAATTTTCGAGGAAATGCATCAAGCGCATGGAGATGTGGTATTCCGAAATATCGGGTACATTGATGGTGCCGGTGTGCCTGAGTTCTATTATCCGCAGGATGCAGGGATTGACTTTTTAAGAAGGATTCCGTTTAGCGTAACCTCTCCCGCATTGGTGGTTGGGTTGCCTGCTTACGGTGGCCATTACTATTTTGTGGAAGAGTTTTTTGAAGATGGCGTAGTAACCGACCATATCACCACAAGCTATATCTTAAACGGTGAGCCGATCTCGGCTGATGGGGTTCAAATTGCCGCAGAGACAAACAATAGCTTTGTGGTACATGTGCGGAATGACTACGACTACGGCAGGAGTAACTTGGTGATTGTCAAAGAACTAGACGGGTTTCCCGGGAATTGGGAAGTGGATGAATTTACCCAGTTCTTTGCCGGTGTCAGGGAAGAGGGTACAGATACATATCTACATTTCGCACTGCAAGTCGATGGCAGCTTTTTGCATATCCCGGCCGGAGCGGCTTATACAGGCGAGACAGTATGGATTATCCCATTTAGTGCGGCAAACCCTGTGATTATCACCGGCCTTCCTATCACCGGCCTGTTTGTCGTGGACGAGCTTTGTGAAGAAGGCAACGACATTTATAACAAATTTTCCACCGGTTTTACCGTGATAGTTGAGCATGACAGAACCAATTTTGCAGTTGGTGGGAACATGATTGCAACCGTTACAAATCGTTTTGAGCATGGGACCGGAACTCTTATAATCGAAAAAGAACTTGCCAACGCACCGCCTTTTATAACGGATGGAGATTGGTTTTTCGCAAGTGTCCGAGATGCGACTGACAGCACCTACTTGCGCTTTGTCTTGGTCGATGAAGAAACAAATACATGGCGTAGCGTGGGCAATGACCTTGACTGGATTGCCGAACACGTAAAAGAGGAGGTCTATGAAGAAATTCGCTTTAGCGTGAACAGGCCCGCCACCCTAATCAATCTGTGGTCTGGGCGTATATATGTAATCAATGAGGGACCCGGCGATTATACCTCAGTGCATGAGCCTTTGAGAATCATGCAGAATGGCGATGTACTTACATCACGCATAATAAATGAGTTCCCCACGTTTACAGTGACCTACGATGGCAATGGGAACACAGCGGGCGTTCCGCCTGTTGACGCTGAGGAATACCCAGTGGGTGCAGAGGTTACAGTGTTAGGGCCAAACGACTTAGCCAAAGACGGCTATCACTTCCTCGGCTGGAATACAGCCCCCGATGGCACCGGCGACTGGCATCAGCCTGACGACACGTTCCAAATGCCCGCCGCAAATGTAACCCTTTATGCCCAGTGGGAGCGGGATGTAGAACCGCCGCCCACATTTACAGTGACCTACGATGGCAATGGGAATACAGCAGGCGTTCCGCCCGTTGATGAGGAGGAATATCTAGCAGATGCAGATGTTACAGTCCTAGGCCGAAACAACTTGGTCAAAGACGGCTATCACTTCCTCGGCTGGAATACAGCCCCCGATGGCACCGGCGACTGGCATCAACCTGACGACACGTTCCAAATGCCCGCCGCAAATGTAACCCTTTATGCCCAGTGGGAGCGGGATGTAGAACCGCCGCCCACATT
>WRBE01000007.1 GCA_009779845.1 Oscillospiraceae bacterium | reverse complement strand
GAATACATCTACTTCTACAATTATCAGCGCATCCAGCTCAAAACAAAGCTGACACCGTATGAAAAACGATGCCAGCTTGTGTAAATCTATGATATCCTACGTTAGAGTCCCTTTTTAGACTGTTCGTGAACCAGGGGCCAGTATATTTTGAGCCCCCCTTCTCTCCTTTGCACACAATGAAAAGAAGGCTTTCTATTGTGAGTATAACCTCAAAGCTTGGTCATAAGAATGATTAGAGAATGGAGTCGAATCTGATGTGATGCAACAAACTAGTATTGTTTTCTCATAAAGGCGGTGACACTCTTTGCAAAATTTTACTGAATACATCAAAAAGCACTATAATAATGCGATATGGAAGGCTGCTTCTGCCCACATAGAGGGAAATCCTAGCCAGTTGGAGTTGCGCTCTAATTTAGTTGATATACCTGATGAGGCGGAACTTTCAGATATAAACATTCAGTTTGTAAATGTTCGTGATGCAGAGAGCACAGGCATTGAATTTGTTGTAGTCGTGGAAGCAGAAATTGAAATTGCCAAGACAGTGTGTGGAAATCGTAAAGTAGATGGAGTGCTCCAGTGGTTTGATATTTCTTGCACAGCAGATTTAGACAACGGGTTACATAGGTTTTCTGTGAGAGAAATTTCTGTGTATAGTAAAATTAAACAGAAGAACCAGGCGGAACTTTCAAACGAGCTCGTTCCGATTATTTCCACAAATCAGTTAGACTGCGAGGCGGAGATATTTTTAGAAAAATACTATCCCGAAGCACTAAGCACACCAACGCCTGTAGATGTGTTTGCCGTTGTGGAGCGCATGGGGCTAACGCTAAGGGAGGAGAAACTCTCTGGTGACAGCACGATATTCGGACAAATACGATTTGCAGAAAAAACTATCCTCTACGATCCTGATGTATTCTTTATGCGTAGCTTGGGGTCGGTTCGCAACACGATCATCCATGAGTGCGTCCATTGGGAAAAGCACAAAAAAGCGTTTGAGTTACAGAGATTGCTGAACGAACATACAACCACGCTTAGTTGCAGGGTTGCAATGGAGAAAAAACCGAAACATAAATGGACTTCTGCCGATCATATGGAATGGCAGGCGAACCGTATTGCGCCCAAGATTTTAATGCCTTTTAAGCAAACGCACATCAAAGTAGAAAACCTAATCCAAGCGCATACTCTCTTGATGGGTTCAGATAAAATCTCAGATGTCATTGAGTCTGTTATCAAAGAATTAGCCGAGTTTTTTGACATATCCAAGCAAGCGGCAAAAATTCGTATGATTGATTTAGGATACGAAGAGGCCGCTGGTGCGTTAACCTTTCTTGATGGACGCTATATTGCAACGCATGTATGGGAAAAAGGCGCATTACAGAAAAATCAAACCTTTGCCATTCGGGCACAGGATGCTATAATCCAATATGCCACAAATCTTAACTTGCGCCAAATGGTGGATGCGGGTAAATATGTCTATGCCGATGCCCGATACTGTATCAACGATCCCAAATACGTTCGCGTGGGTGATAATGGTCGGGCGGAATTGACGGACTATGCGAATACCCATGCGGATGAATGTTGCCTAGTATTTGATTTGGAGTCAAAACCTAACATAGGCAAGGATAATTCGGATTTTTATACCGAGTGCATTCTTTATCGTGATGGGAAAGCCGCTTCGTCCGTTGAGGCACGATATGTACATAGCGAGCAGAATCAAGCTGTGGATGCTAGGGCAGACGGCTTATGTTTAGGAAGTATCCAAGCCACCAATGAGATTTTATGCTCGCTCCCTTCAACTTTTGGAGAGACATTAAAAACTCATATGGATCGGCTTGGGTTAACGTTGGAAAAATTAGGAGAACGGTCATTGCTTCATAGCAAAACCATACAGCGAATGAGAAACAATATGGAGCATGATGCGGATATTAAAAGCCTAGTAGCTATTTGCATTGGTTTGCAATTGAACTCCATCTTGAGTATGGATTTGATCAGAAAGTCAGGACGCTCCTTCGTGCCGACTAATGAACACATCGCCTATCAATTTTTATTGGCGCATTATTATCAGAACAGCATCTATGACTGCAATGAAGAGCTAAGAAAAATGGGGCTTCCCCCGATAGGGCGTGAGCAGTAAATCCAAAAAAATAGAAAATTTTTGTGGGAGCCGGACAGAGTTTGTCCGGCTTTTTTCTTAACTCCACAAAGGGTTGTCCTTATTAGACGATGAGAAAACACCTATTTCCCTTCAATTTCATGCCTGCTGCGGACACTTTAAGTCCGTGACAGGATTTTTTATTTCCGATACCATTATACAACCCCCTATAGTTCCCTGAATTTGCCGGAGACATGAGTTTTCAAATGAAACTTGTGCCTCCGGCATTTTTGCGCCGGAATGAAGGGATGAACGGCAATGAGTACGCAAGGAAATGTCCCAAACGCCCGCGCCCCGCCTCCTAGATTTTTTGATTCGTTCCATCCAATCAAAAAATCTAGGAGGTAACAAAATGTTCCGTGATAACAAGCAATATACCCTGCATTGGAAAAATGTTGGTGGCTTCATCCACTACTACATCGCCTTTACAGATGAGCAAGGCGAAACACATGACACGCATGTAACACGAAATGTGTTCGCTGCCTATATGCGCTTTGAGAAAGACGAACGCAATCTGCGCCGTTGGGATGAGCGGCACAGGGAGCACCGAGTGCTGTCGGGTGCCGAGATTAACGCCCGTGCCCTCCGGCAACCACACAGCATAGAAAAGTTGATCATTGATGCCGAGCAGAGAGAAGCACTCGAACAGGCTATCGCCGAGTTGCCAGAAATCCAACGGCGGCGGCTATTAATGCACCACGAAGGGGGCTTGTCTTTCGTAGCAATTGCAGAGCGGGAGGGGTGTTCCGGACGTGCCGTTCAGTACAGCGTCAATCTCGCAGAGGGTAAGATTCGTAAAAATTTGAAAAAGTTTGAGAATTAGACTTCGGATTTTGAGTCTGAGTGTGGAAGTAAGTGAGAGGGAACAACAACCTCTCTCACCGAACCTTCCAAACTGAATAGCAAGTAAGCCACCACAATCGGTGAGTTCCTTGGGAACAGACCACGGGGCGGGTCTGCAAGGGATAGCCGGTTGAAGTAAGGGGACATCCCCTCACTAACGTGTCGTTGAAAAAAGTCCCCGGACAAAGCAGGGGGCCGCCGAGAAGGGCCGCATCACAGGAAATGGCTTCCAAAACCAAAACTTCAAATTTTATTCGCTAGGAGATTTATACAATGAATCCAAACAAACCAATTTGTAAGGCTTGTGCCAAGAGTGCAAAAGCAAAAGGTTACTTAGTCCATCATCTACCACCGTATCTTTGGAAGAAGCGGAATAAAGTTGTTTGTCATCTTTGTAAAAAGATGAGGTATCACGATATGTACCTCAATACCGAGTTCTGCAACCGGCCACGCAAGGTGCGTGTATCGAAGTAATCCCAACAATAATTTAGGTGGTCGGGCTGCGTACTTTGCAGTCCGACCGCCCGCAATCTAGGAGGTTTTCATGACAAAACAAATAAAACGTGGTGATATCTACTTCGCCGATTTAGACCCGGCCACCGGGAGTGAACAAGGCGGCACCCGGCCTGTTCTTGTGGTGCAAAATGCTGTGGGAAATAGGTTTAGTCCAACGGTGATTGTCGTGCCGCTGACCAGCAGAAAGAAAGCATACATCCCCACACATGTGAAAATATCACGCACAGGAAAGCTGCGAACAGATTCAATCGCATTGGCTGAGCATCCTCGTGCGATTGATTGTGTACGGTTACTCGGCTATATCGGTCGGGTGGATGGCGATACACTGGTAACCGTTAGCAACGCTCTTTCTCTGAGTTTAGAGTTGTCGGAGGAAAAAGCCCGCAAAGCCCCAAGCCCGGCTCTAGACCTCACTCTGTGCGGACGCTGTGCATCAGAGTTTGAAGATGCCGGGAGAATTCTTGTAAAACATGATTGTCAGGAGTATAAGGAGTCTTGCGATAAGTGCCATGTAGGTATGGGCTGGTACTATGATGTGTTTGAGAAAGAGGGGGTATATCTTGACAATGCCTGTTAAATTTGAGAGCGAAGTCAAAACCGTACCGTTTGGAAACGGTATGATTCAGATCGAAAACCTCACACCAATCCTCTCTCCAAAGGACAAAGAACGGCGGAGGTGTGAAGTTGAGAGTTGCCTGTTCGATGTGTTCAGTAAATATGAAAACAAGAATCAATAAACACGCAGAATAATTGCTTTTTCATTTGAAAAACGGAGCAAGCTATGGTATACTACAACCGTAGGTTAGCTCCGTTTCTGCGTAGAAAGGAGCTAGACATGAATACAAGAATCAAAGCAATTTACGGCAGACAATCGGTTGATAAACAAGACAGCATCAGCATTGAAAGTCAACTTGAGTTCTGCCAATACGAGCTAAAGGGGGAGAACTACCGTACATACACCGACAAAGGGTTTTCCGGCAAGAACACAGACCGGCCGAAATTCCAAGAGTTAATCCGTGACATTGAGCAGGGGCTTATCTCAACGGTGGTCGTTTACAAGCTGGATCGCATCAGCCGTTCGATTATAGACTTTGCGAAAATGATGGAACTGTTTCAGCGATACAACGTAGAGTTCGTTTCCGCAACGGAAAAGTTTGACACCTCAACCCCAATGGGGCGGGCAATGCTGAATATTTGTATTGTATTCGCACAGCTTGAGCGGGAGACGATTCAGAAGCGAGTGCAGGATGCGTTCCACTCTCGGTGTAGGAAAGGCTTCCACATGAGCGGCAAGGCACCTTATGGATACACGTTAGAGCCTACCGTCATGGATGGCGTTCGCACAAAGAAGATGGTCGCTGACCCGGTAGCTGCTGATCACATACGACTGATGTATGAGATGTATGCCAAACCCGGCACCTCGTTTGGAGACATTATCCGCTATTTCTTGGAGCAGGGCATTTCTACGGATGGGGTTACACTAACACGCAGTCAGATTTCCCACATGTTGAAAAATCCTGTCTATGCACAAGCTGACCTTGATATGTATGATTTTTTCAAAGCTCATGGAGCAGATGTTGTAAACGAGGCGGCAGACTTTACCGGGACAAACGGCTGCTATTTCTATGCAGGACGGGACGCAAGAGAGAGCAAAAAAGCCAGTCTAAAAGATCATACGCTTGTAATTGCACCCCATGAGGGGATTGTGCCATCGGATATATGGCTTGCTTGCCGCAGAAAGATGATGAACAATATAGTATTTCCGGGTTCGCATAAGGCCAAAAACACATGGCTTGCCGGGAAAGCCAAATGCGGCAGGTGCGGAGCGGCTCTGATGAGCATCCATAACGTCAATGGAACTTCCTATTTCCGATGCCGAAAACGGGCGGATGCAAAAACCTGTGAAGGCTGCGGAACGCTCCGTGTGCATGAGGTTGAGGCATCCATTTACAATGAAATGGTGAAGAAACTCCGAAGCTTCCAAATCCTCACAAAAAGCGATTCCACAAAGGCCAACCCGAAGCTGACTGCACTGAACGTGGAGCTTGCACAGGTAGACACGGAGATTGAAAAGCTGCTGGATAGCCTGTCAGGTGCGAACGCTACCCTTTTGTCGTATGCCAACAGTAAGATCGAAGAGCTGGACACAAAGCGGCAATCACTTATGAAAACGATTGCCGATATGAGGACATCAACCCTCTCGCCGGAACACGCAAAGAGCATATCCGGCTATCTTGAGAATTGGGAAGATGTGAGTTTTGAGGACAAGCGGCTTGTGCTAGATGGATTGATTTCTAAAATCCAAGCCACAAGCGAACGTGTCCGGATTGAATGGAAAATTTGATGTTATAGTATGAATTTATATACAAGGGGTGCCTGTTGTACATTGTAGAACAATGTGGGTCGCAGCCCCTACAAAGACAAACCACAACCACCCAACATAGCATCAAAAACCGCAATCGCTACCGCCGCCTCAACACAAGGCACCGCACGAGGCACAATACAAGGGTCATGGCGACCTTCCACCGAGAGCATCGCAGATTCACAAGCACCAAGATTGACACTCTCCTGCGGCATGGCAATAGACGGCGTAGGCTTAATGGCAACCCGAAACACAAGGGGCATCCCAGAGGTAATACCCCCTAAAATACCGCCATGATGGTTCGTGCGAGTCTTCACGGTACCACCATTGAGGTAGAAGGGATCATTGTGCTCACTGCCCCGCTGATGGGCAGCCTGAAACCCTGCGCCAAACTCAATCCCCTTCACAGCGGGGATACCAAACACAAGGCTGGCGACACGGTTTTCCATACCGGCAAAGATGGGGTCACCTAAACCGGGTGGCAAGCCAATTGCGGTACACGCAATCACACCACCCACAGAGTCACCGGCGTCCCGCACACGGTCAATCTCTGCCATTAATTCCGCCTCCGACCCAGTTACACCGCCGATTGAGACGATTTCAGCCGCAATCTCAACCCCCCGCCGTTCCAGAATTTGCAGGCAAATCCCACCGGCGATACAGAGCGGGGCCGTTAACCGCCCGGAAAAATGCCCACCGCCCGCATGGTCATGGCGACCACCATATTTCACATGGGCAGTGTAATCAGCGTGCCCGGGCCGTGGCACGTCTTGCAACGCCCCATAGTCGGCAGAACGGGTATTCGTATTGCGGATAATAGCCGCCAGCGGCGCACCGGTGGTCTTACCGTCTTTGAGACCCGACAAAAACTCCGGTACATCCCCCTCTCGTCGCGGCGTACTCTGTGGCGAACGCCCCGGTGCACGGCGATTGAGAAAGGTTTGCAACTCCTCCGGGTCAATATTCTCTCCGGCAGGCAGGCCGTCCAAGGTCATGCCGATAGCAGGGCCGTGGGACTCGCCAAAAATGGAAAGGGTAAGGATTGATTTCCAAGTGCTGGACATGGTGTACCTCCTATTATTTATTCGGCGCAACGCCGAAAGTAAAGACAAAAAATCAGACACTATTCCACAAGAACACTCCATCCCGCCACGCGGGGCACAACCTCCCCCACCACGGCAGAAGCCAGCGTCAATCCGCCTAAGGCATCCAACACCGCCGATGTATCCGCCGGATGGACACTGAGCAAAAGCCCGCCAGAAGTCTGCGGGTCAAATAATATCTCTTCCATAGCAGACGCCACCCCTTGTAGTGCCACCTTATCCGCCAAAAACGCCCGATTTCGCACCCCACCACCGGTGATGCAACCCGCGGCGGCAACCTGCCACGCCGCCGGGATATAGGGCACAACGTCCGCCGTGACACGGATAGAAATAGCAGGAGTGGTCATCTCATTGAGGTGCCCCAAACACCCAAACCCGGTCACATCTGTGCAAGCATGAACCCGAAAGGGCTTGGCCGCCTCTATGGCGTATTTATTTAAAGTTTCCATGCTGGCTGTAGCCTCTGCAAAGCTCGCCTCCGGCACCCCGCCTGTGGGGTAGGCCGATGTGAGTAACCCCACACCCAGCGGCTTGGTCAAAATAATCCGGTCGCCGATTTGGCAGGTATGATTCCGCAATATCTCCGCCGGATGGACAGTCCCCGTGACAGAGAGGCCATACTTCGGCGTGTCATCTTGGATAGAGTGCCCGCCACAAAGAACGCCGCCCGCCTCCATCACCTTCTCCGCACCGCCACGAAGAATCTCGGCAAGAGTTGCTAAGTCCCCATCTCCAGGAAAGGCCACCAGATTTAAGGCCGTAGCCACCGCACCACCCATGGCGTAAATGTCCGACATGGCGTTGGCGGCGGCAATTTTACCGAAGAGATAAGGGTCTGCCACCACAGGGGGGAAAAAATCCGTGGTGTGAATCATGGCCAAGTCCTCCCGGAGCTGGTACACCGCCCCGTCATCTGACGTGTCAAAACCAACCAGCAGCCGCTCGTCCACAAACTTCGGAATCCGCCCCAATACATCCCGTAGTGCCCCCGGCGGCAACTTTGCGGCACAACCACCACATGTAGTAAATGTTTGCAAATTTCTTGTGTCCATATTTGCTCCTTCTCGCTCCATCGACAACCCTCGTGAAAACTAGTGGTCAGTCGCCGGATATTTCACAGCCACCCCGCCGGATTTCGCCGTTCTATGCACAAGATATAGTATATCATACATCCATCAACACAATATGTGCAGAAATTGGGGTGGATTGTTTGCAACTCGTAAAAAAACACGGTCTGTATCAAACCGACCAGATTACATTTCTCCACTTAGGGGACGTGGTCCCCAACCCGGCCCAGCCACGGAAGTATTTCGACGCCTCCGACCTGCGGGAACTGGCTGATAGTATCTTGCGCTACGGCGTACTCCAGCCCCTCACCGTCCGACGGCAGGGGGGGCGGTTCGAACTGGTAGCAGGCGAACGCAGGCTCCGGGCGGCAAGGCTTGCGGGCCTCGCCAAAGTCCCTTGTATCGTGCTCAATGTGGACACGGAAGAGTCGTCTCTCATCGCCTTAGTAGAAAACCTCCAGCGGCGGGATTTGGATTATATTGAAGAGGCGGAAGGGTTAAGCCAGCTCATCCAAACCTTTGACATGAGCCAAGAAGAGGCCGCCCGGCGAGTTGGAAAAAGCCAATCGGCGGTGGCCAATAAGCTCCGGATATTAAAGCTCCCTCGGGAAATGCTAGGGCGGCTCAAACAATCCGGTCTCACCGAACGCCACGCCCGTGCCCTGCTCCGCCTCGGCACCAACCGAGAGCGGTACGAGGTGTTAGAACACATCATCCAACACAGCCTCACCGTAGCCCGCACAGAGGAATACATCGACCAGTACCTATCCGCCCCCTTACAACCGGACGACCCTGGAACAGAAGCAAAAACACCATCACAGCGCCCCCTCTACATCATCAAGGATGTGCGGCTATTCCTAAACACCGTACAACGGGGCGTTTCCATACTACAACAAGCAGGAATCGACGCACAAATAGAGCAAGGGGGTTCTGATGCAGAAGCCGTGGTAACAATCCGAATCCCAAGGCCAAATCGGACGTAAGTGACACTTGTCCTACGCCCCACAATTCTACCACACCCAAAACAAAACCGCCATACCCCGCCCACAAAAAAACACCCAGCCTCCCCACCACTCAGGAAACCCGAACGAAAAAGGCCTCTTGACCCGATGCTAGAAGCTCTTGAGCGCATTTCAATAGCACATCCACCCGGCGGCATCATTGCCCTTGACCATTGGGGTTTCGAGTACTATTACATCTGGCGTGAGGGTTTTTGCACCAGTACGGAGTATAAGGTGCGAAACCGTCGTCACTCTGCCCTTGACCTTGCGGGTACATAGGGGCGCAGCCCCTGTGTTTCTTTTGCTTCTTTGCGAAACGGCAAAGAAGGCCCGTCCGGCAGGACATAACCAGTTGGCGGTTGCCGCCAAGAAACCCTCGGCGGCAACGCCGAACAACAAAGACACAGGACACCAAGGCCAGCACCCCCACAAAAGAAACAATTCAAAAAATCCCACCCAAATTTGTACACGCCTTGCATAATCTTAAGCTTATCCCCATAGATATAAACCAGAAGTCAATCCGTAAGGGGGAAACAGGCGTGGAAGAAAACAGAATCTACGATGATATTGCGCTGCGGACCAATGGCAACATCTATCTCGGAATTGTGGGCCCGGTTCGGACGGGGAAATCTACTTTTATTAAGCGATTTATGGAGACGTTAGTCCTCCCCAACATTGACGATGTATACATGCGGGAGCGGGCAAAAGACGAACTGCCCCAGTCCGGTAGCGGTCGCACCATCATGACCGCCGAGCCGAAATTCGTGCCGGAGGATGCGGTGGAGATTCGCATGGAGGGGGTCACCAGCCTCGCCGTCCGTTTGGTGGACTGCGTGGGTTATATGGTGGACGGGGCCATGGGACACCAAGAGGGGGAAGCAGAACGAATGGTGACCACCCCGTGGTTCGACCATGAGATACCTATGACCGAGGCCGCTGAAATCGGTACCCGCAAGGTCATTGCCGAACACTCCACCATCGGCGTAGTCATCACCACCGATGGCAGTGTAACAGAAATTGAGCGAGAGGGGTATTTGGCCGCGGAAGAGCGGGTGATTACCGAACTCAAAGAAATCGGCAAGCCATTCATCGTGCTGGTGAACGCAGAACACCCACGGGCACCAAAGACGCAAGCACTCTGCAAACACCTTGCCGAGACCCATGGCATCACCGTCCGGGCGGTCAATTGCTTGGAGTTAGACGAGGGGGATATTCAGGATATCATCCAAAGCGTGTTACGAGAATTTCCTGTCAGTGAGTTTGGCATTTTTCTGCCCCCGTGGGTGGATGCGCTGCCCTTTGACCATCCCATTCGGGTGAGTTTATTTGAAGCCATTCGCAACGCCGCTGGGCACATGCGCTATATCCGGGACGTGGGGTCGGTGCTGGAAGAGATGGGTACCCACGAGGGCATCCGCCGGGCAGGGGTGCGGCAGATGCATCTCGGCAGTGGCGTGGTTCACGCAGAGCTAGACCTGCCGAGAGAACTGTTCTATGAGACCATCAGCCAAGAGTCCGGGTTCCCCATCAAAGACGACGGGGATTTGATGGGCCTACTCACGGAGATGGCCCATGTGAAAACAGAGTACGACAAAATCAGCCACGCCTTAGACGAGGTACGGTCAAGAGGGTATGGTGTGGTGCTGCCCACCAAAGACCAGCTCCACTTAGAAGAGCCGGAGATTGTCAAGCAAGGCGGTCGCTATGGGGTGCGGCTCAAAGCCTCTGCCCCTAGTATCCATATGATTGCCGCCAATATCGAAACCGAAGTCTCACCCGCCGTGGGCGGGGAGCGGAGCAGTGAAGAGATCATCAACTTCCTACTCCAAGAGTTCGAGGGCGATGTCGGTAAGATTTGGGAGTCGAATATCTTTGGCAAAAGCCTGTACGACATCGCCAGCGAGGGCCTCACGGCAAAGATTAAGAAAATGCCGGAGGACGCACAGGGCAAGTTGCAAGAGACGCTGCAACGGATTATCAACGAAGGCAGCGGCGGGTTGATTTGTATCATATTGTAGGAGCAGCAGGGCGCACCGGGAGGTGCGCCTTTGTGTTAGGGGCTTTTTGTGGTTTTAAGCCAATGAATATTGACTTGCAGGGTATAGCGTGATACAATAAATGTCATGAAAAATGTAAGGAAAAATAGTAAAACTCAGCACAAGGGCGGTTACATGACGAACCGCCCTTTTTTTACTTGCACCCACCTGTAGCCGCAAGCCAAAGGGCAAACGGAAGCCATAGCTGGTCGTAAAATTGACCAAGAGAGGACATTACAACAGTATTCATTAAGGAGCAAACCACATGAGTGAACTGTCCCTGTCCCAACTGGAGCAACTAGACCCGGATAGCTATATCTTGGTTGACATCAGAGAAGAATCTGCCTATCAAAATGGCTTTTTTCCCGGTGCAGTTTGGTATCCGGTAGAGGCGTTGGGAGACCTGCCCGAAGGCAAAGAGCTTATCCTCTACTGTGCCAAGGGATTCATTAGCGCAGATGTGGCGGCGGAGCTACGAGCGCAGGGCCGCCAAGCCCGTAGCCTTACCGATGGGTATCTGGGATGGCTTATGGGACAGTTGCAGCAGGACAAGGCTCCGAACATTGAGGTAAGCATCCGCAAAAAATTCCACAAGGCCATATTCAGCCGATTTACCAAAGGTGTGCGGACGTATGAACTGGTGCAGGCGGGGGATAAAATTGCCGTGTGCATCTCTGGCGGAAAAGATTCCATGCTCATGGCAAAGCTGTTTCAAGAACTGATGCGGCATCGGCAGGTGCCTTTTACCTGTGTGTTTTTGGTCATGGATCCGGGGTATCATCCAGAAAACCGGGCCCAGATTGAGCGAAACGGGCGAGCGATGGGCATTCCACTGACATTTTTTGAGACGGATATTTTCGAGTCGGTGTTAAATGTGCCGAAAACCTCTGCCTGTTACCTCTGCGCCAGAATGCGGCGGGGACATTTGTACAGCAAAGCGAAAGAGTTGGGGTGTAATAAAATCGCCTTGGGGCATCATTACGACGATGTGATTGAAACCATCCTCATGGGGATGCTCTGGGGCGGACAGGTGCAGAATATGATGCCAAAGCTCCGCAGTACCAATTACCCCGGTATGGAGCTGATTCGCCCCATGTACTTGGTGCGGGAGGCGGACATTAAACATGTTCGGGACTATCACGACCTCCACTTTCTCCAATGCGCCTGCCGGTTTACGGATACTTGTAGCATAGACGGCAGCATGGAGTCCAAGCGGACTGAAACCAAACGCCTGATTAGGGAGCTAAAGAAAACCAACCCAAGAGTAGAGCATAATATTTTCAGCAGTGTGGAAAACGTACACCTAGACACCATGATTGCATATAAGCAGGGGGGAGTACGGCACCATTTTCTAGACGATTATGAATAGCCATAAAAAAAGGCCGCCCGGCAGGGCGGCCTTTTCTCACTCTTTTTCCTCTTCGCTCACAACAGAAGCGCTCTTCGCCTCATGGTACTGTACCGCATGTTCCAACACATCTTTGAGTACCGCCACAATGGGGATTGCGACAATCATCCCAAAAATCCCAGCTGCTGCGCCGCCGAAGGTGATGCTGATAATAATCAAAAGCGGACTGATGGAGAATGAACCGCCCATGAGTTTGGGTTGGATGAAGTTTGCATCAAGTTGCTGGATGACAAGCAACCCCACCGCTACGATAATCCCTGTGGTAAGTCCTTGGGTAAAGGCGATCACAACGATGGCAATAATTGTACCGAAAATAGAACCGAAATAGGGGATATAGTTCAAAATACCCAGCATGATTCCCAAAAGCAGGGCATAGGGTGAACCCATGAACATCATCCAAAGGGTGGTAGCGGTGCCCAATATCAACCCGTCAAAGGTCTGTGTACGAATGTATTGCTTGAAGTTTTTGTTTAAGCTTTCTGCGTGTTTGGCAATGGCTTCATACACCCGTGCCGAGGTAAATGCTTGAATCAGTCTGCGGAGAAAGGCACGGAACCGGTCTTTCTCCAGCAAAATGTAGATAGACGATACCAAAGTTAAAAACAACACAAACAGGCCGCTGAAAATGGCGGAGGATGCTTCTATGACGGTGCCGATGTGGTCAAACACACTCTCAAAGCGGAAGTTTTGGATCCAATCTTGGATGGCGTTTGAGATATAATCCATGTCAAGAGAATAGCCGAGTAGCTCCATTTGAGAAATAAACTGCATGACATTGGCGTAATGGGCCGGGAAGTTGTCAATAAACAGAGCCACACTGCGGACAACAGCCGGAATCACCAAGTTCAGCACTAAAAATACAAAGAGCAACAGCAACAGATAGACCAGCAAAATACTAAAGCCCCGCCTATGTTTGACTAAAAATTTCACCTTTGATTTTTTCAATAACCACTCAAGCCCGCCACGGGGAATACTGAGAATGTACGCCAAGATGAAACCGTAAAAAAACGGTGCCACGATGCCAAAAATGTGCCGGATCACGCTAAAATAAAACCCGACCTCACTAATCACCCGAAAGGCGATGATGACGGCCACGGCCAATAGGAAATAAGGCACCAATGATTTGAGGTTGTTTGCATTGAACTTATTGTTCATACCCTGTCCTCGATTTCGGTATCAGTATAATATAGTCGAACTTGATTCGACCATACATTTCATCTTATATGGTAGCGGCCTGATTGTCAAGCAAATATCTCTTGGATTTCGACCGACGGGGTCAAGAGTTCTTTGGTGATGAACAGTCCGCCGTCCTCTCTGACGCCCACTTCCCACTTGACGGGCATAACCAGCCCCGTGTTGATCTCGATTGCGGTGATGTAACGGTCATGGACTGCGCTGCCGGTGTTATAATAACGTGTTGTTGTCCCGCGGGGGAAGTAGGGTCGGTGGGTGTGGCCTGCGATGATGGATGTGTTTCGGGCATTGGCCCAAGCCTCTAAGTCCCGCTCCACCTGAGTGCGGCGTTTTGGGTTGTCTGCGGCCTCAAAGGGGTTGTGTAGTCCGATTAGCTCCATGGGCCGCCAGATATAGCGCACCAGAAACCGCCCCAGCCGCCATAGTCGGTCGTTGAAGAAATCCGCCTGATGGCCGTGGAGCAATAGTGCCCGATGACCGGTGGGCGTGTGGACAAGCAAAACCCCCTCTTCTACGACAAGCCCTGGAAACAGCGGCTCTAAGTGTACCCGAACCCAAGCGGGGTTGGATTTCATTACATCGTGGTTGCCGGAAAGCATATAGAGCCGCCCGGCCCGGTGGAAATCTGCCAAACGTTGGAAGATAGCTGGGTACTCGGCGATTATCCCCGCCATGCGCCGCTCTTGCCAAAGTTCGTCCCCGTCCCCCAGCTCCAGATAAGTATACCCCTCCCGCCAGTAGTGGGCGAGGGCCGTTTCGTATAGCTTTTGGTTTTTGGCAAAGTCGTCACTCCGGCTCCCCCGGCCCCGGTGCAGGTCGGAGAAGAGGACGAAGCGGCTGGTATCGTCAATTTCCACTCGTCTGGCCCGGCTATAGACCCCGGAGATGCGCCGCTTGGTTCTTGACATGGCGAGGCCCCCATTCCTTCGGTTTCTTTTAGACTATGCGCCGAGTGGGGGTGGAAATGCCTTGGGGTGGGGGAGATGATGCGACTATGTAGTCGCACAGCATAAAAAAACAGGCAAGCGATAAATGAAAAATCGCTTGCCTGTTTGAAGTAAGAGCCTCTATAGCACCTTCCGCAAAAGTGTCTCAAACTCTTCCATAGGGTGTACGCCGATGCGCTTGTCCAACTCTTCCCCGTCTTTGAATAGGATCACCGTGGGGATCGTCATCACGCCGAAACGAATGGCTAGATCCTCTTCATTATCCACGTTGACTTTACAGACTTTGACTTTGCCCTCGTACTTTGCGGCCAGTTCTTCAATGACGGGGCCCAGCATTTTACAAGGGCCGCACCAGTCGGCCCAGAAGTCCACTAAGGACACCCCTGTTCCGATGGTTGCTTCAAATTGCTCTGTGGTTAGATTGATTGCCATTATTTTGCTCCTCCAGTCTTTTGTTTGTCTAAATATTCTACAGCGGATAATGCCGCAACCAGCCCCTCACCGGTGGCCTTGGATACTTGATACGGTCGTCCAATACAGTCCCCTGCGGCGTACACGCCGGGGATGTTGGTCTGCATATTCCGGTCTACTTTGATGTGTCCGCCGTCTGTCTCCAAGCTGGACAACAGGCTGCTCATGGCCACTGTGTTGCGGAGGATGAACACGCCTTGGCAGGGAACGGTTTGGTCGCCTACGGACAGACCCTCTACTTGTCCATCACCTAAGACGACGATTTTTTTCCCCTCTAAGACAGTGACCGCACTATCTAGTCCGCCGAGGTTCCGGCCATCTGACACTACAGTAACCGTACAGCCGATTTCTTGGAGATAGTTGGCCTCATGAATCCCTTCATTGGAGCGGATCACTACCGCCACTGCCTTTTTGCGGTACAGCATCCCGTCACAAGTGGCGCAATAGCTTACCCCGCGGCCCAGCAGTTCACGCTCTCCGGGAAAGGCTGTGGTTTGCACGATGCCTGTGGCTAAAACCACTGCGTCCGCCGTGTAGATATCCGCCCCGCAAGAGATGGTAAACTTGCCGGACATGGGCATGATACTGAGCACCCGACCCTGTACAAATTCTGCACCCTTAGCCGCCGCCTGCTCTCTGGAAGATTCTAAATACGCGGCCCCGGTCATACCGGGTGTGCCGAGAATATTTTCTAGCCACTCGGCCTTGTATAGTCCGCTTTCTTTGTAGTCGCCGGAGAAGATACGAACACTCTTGTTCCGAATCCGCCCATTGAGGGCCGCAGACAACCCCGCCGGGCCGCCGCCAATGACGGCAATGTCACTGTGTTGCATGAAGCATGACCTCCCCTCTCTCTTAGCATTATACAAGAGTTGGGTGAGTATGTAAATATGAAAAGTCCATTCTGTTAATAGACTATATTTTTACTAATGCTTCTATTCTTGGCCATTAGATGGCACCTCGTTGGGTGCCGGTAGTTGGGGAGGACTACCTATGCCACAACGTGGACATATATCCACGGATGGCTTTTTAGGTGCAATTCGTCCATGACGCAACAGAAAAATTCCAGCGATAATAGCGGCGATGACGGGGCCACTTGTTTCAATGATTGTGACAATGATAGATTCACTCATTTTGCATCCACCTCTTTCATATGAGCTTGTACTACAGTATATGTATATACCATAGGCCAGTGTGAATAGCAACATCTCTTAAGGAATGCAACGATGACTGTGATGTGTTTCCACACTCCTTATAATCTAGGTAGTGCAGGCGTTTGAAGGTATTGCATCATTATGTTTTGTCATAGCGTATAATGTTTTTTGAATTCTATTGTAAAGAGGAGGATGTCCAACATCATGTGCCAGGGTAAATGCGGTAGTAATACATGCTACCGCTTTATGCCTGTCCAGCAAAGAAAATACACGGAGACAGACTTTCTATTTAATTACCATCCTATTTCCTAATGTTTTCCGTAACCCTTGGTGAAAACTTTAACTTTAGGATATCCTTCTTTGCGTTCCTGCGCAAATCATGGTATACTATCCAAACACAACCACGTTGAAGGAGTGACCGCCTGTGTCTGACACATTGAAACCCACCGAATCCCATGAGGGTTCAACAAATTTTATCCATGCCTTTATTGAAGAGGACATCGCCCCCGGCGGCCAGTATTATGGCCGCACTGTCCACACCCGGTTCCCGCCGGAGCCAAACGGATATTTGCACATCGGCCACTGTAAGGCGCTGTGCATCGACTTTGGTACTGCCAAAAAGTACGGCGGGGTCTGTAACCTCCGCATGGACGACACCAATCCCGCCAAAGAGGACGTGGCCTATGTAGACGCCATCAAAGAAGATGTCCAATGGCTGGGTTTTGATTGGGGTGACAACTTTTTCTACGGCTCAGATTATTTTGAAGAGCAATTCAACCTAGCAGTAGGTCTTGTAGAAAAGGGCCTCGCCTATGTGTGTGAACTGACCCCGGAAGAGTTCAAAGCAAACCGTGGCTCGGTGGGCATACCCGCCGTGAGTCCGTATCGGGACAGGCCCATAGCGGAAAGCTTGGATTTGTTTCACAGAATGCGGGCCGGAGAGTTTCCCGAAGGGGCCATGACCCTGCGGGCGAAGATTGACCTAGCCTCCGGCAACTTTAACATGCGGGACCCGGCCATTTATCGCATTTTACACGCCCACCACCATCGGCAGGGGGACAAGTGGTGCATCTATCCCATGTACGACTATGCCCACCCGCTGCAAGATGCGCTGGAGGGGATTACCCATTCTTTGTGCTCGTTAGAGTTTGAGGATCACCGGCCCCTCTACGACTGGGTGGTAGAGAACACCGGTGTGCAAAAAAAACCCCGGCAGATTGAGTTTGCCCGGCTGTTTATTAACTACACCGTCCTCTCCAAACGTAAACTGCGGAAACTGGTGGAAGAGGGTATCGTGTCCGGTTGGGATGATCCCAGAATGCCCACCCTCGCCGCTATGCGCCGCCGGGGGTATACGCCCCGGAGTATTCGCAATTTTGCCGAGCGCATCGGTGTCAGCAAGGCCGCCAGTGTGGTAGAGTTTGGGTTTTTAGAGCACTGTCTGCGGGAGGACTTAAACCTCACCGCCAAGCGGGCCATGGCGGTTCTCCGGCCTGTAGAACTGGAGATTACCAACTATCCGGCGGGACAGACCGAGACCTTCCAAGTGGACAATAACCCAGAAGACCCGGATGCCGGTACCCGTCCCGTCAGCTTCTCTCGTACGCTTTGGATTGAAGCGGAAGATTTCATGGAAGAGCCGCCGAAGAAGTATAACCGCCTGTTCCCCGGCAACTATGTCCGGCTCAAAGGGGGTCATATCGTCCGCTGTACCGGTTGCGAGAAAGACGAGGCCGGGAATGTCATCCGTGTCTTCGCCGAGTACGACCCCGCCCTCCCTGCCGGTGCCACGCCGGAGGGTGTGAAAGTTCGGGGTACCATCCATTGGGTGGACACGAACACGGCGTTAGACGCCACCATTCGGCTGTATGACAATCTGTTCTCCGACCCAGACCCGGATGCCGCCGATAAAGATTTCCTCTCCTGCTTGAACCCGGATTCCCTAGAGATTCTCACCGGTTGTAAGGTAGAAGCGGGACTGGCAAACGCAGAAGCTCCCGCTAATTTCCAGTTCCTGCGGACAGGCTATTTCTGCGTAGATAGCAAAGATTCGACCCCGGAGAATTTGGTGTTTAACCGTAGCGTTGCCCTGAAAGGCAGCTTCAAACCCACCCCGTAAAGAGGGCTTAGAGAAACCCCTTAGGAGGTATCATTCATGGAAACAGAAAAAAGAATTGTCCCCTCTTATGAGGGTGCCCTCCGCAGCCACATGGTACCGGTGCCTGCTGTGATTAGCAAATGCAGCGGGATTCGGATTTTCGGGCGGCGGATTAAAAGTTTTGTGTTCTCCACCGATGCGGCGATTATCAAAAATTGTAATGCCGATGCCGTGATTGCCGTCTATCCCTTTACGCCCCAACCCGCCATTACACGGGCGGTGATTACCGCTGCGGACATGCCCGTGTTCACCGGCATCGGCGGCGGCACCACCAGCGGCCCACGAGTGGTACGCCTCGGCTGTGACGCAGAGGATCAAGGGGCCTGCGGCGTGGTGGTCAATGCCCCCATCCCCAATGACGTGATCCGCTCCTTGAAAGAGCATCTGGATATCCCCATTGTGGTCACAGTGGTTTCTGACCGGACGGATATTGCCGCCCGTGTAGAGGCCGGGGCCAGCATTTTAAACGTCTCCGGCAGCCGCGACACGGCCCGGATTGTGCGTACGATTCGGGAAGGATTTCCCCATCTGCCCATCATCGCCACCGGCGGCCCGACAGAGGAGAGTATCTTGGAGACTATTGAAGCCGGTGCTAATGCCATCACCTACACGCCACCCACCACGGGGGAACTGTTTGTGGGGATGATGCAAAAGTATCGGGAGATGATTGTAGAAGATTCTGTTGGGGAGTGTTAGGGGCGGTGATAAAAATAACAAGGGGACCAATGCTGAGAGATGTACTTAGGGGCTATAAGATATATATTGATGATATTTATCGTGGTGAAATACAGATAGACGACACAAAAGAATTTGAAGTTGAAAATGGAATCCACGTTGTTTGTGCAAAATTGGATTGGTGCAGAAGCAATGAACTCCGTGTTGAGGTCAATGACTCCGTTGTGGAACTTGAAGTTGGCAATTCTCTAAGAGGTTGGCGATTTTGGCTTATGAGTTTTTACATGACAGTCGGGAGGGATCAATATCTATTTTTAAGGGAAAAGGAAAGTACTGATACATCACCTAAGAAAGTGTAACACGGCAAATCAACCAAACAACCCTAAGGAGCCATCAACCATGTCCACACAAGCAATCCAATACCTCGACAGCTTCTCTTGGCTGGGCAGTCGCCTTGGCTTAGACCGCATCCGGGAACTTATGCACCGCTTAGGCAATCCCCAAGACAGCTTGAAATTTATCCACCTAGCCGGTACCAATGGCAAAGGCTCTACCGCCTCGTTTTTGGCATCTATCCTCCGGACGGCGGGCTATCGAACCGGCCTATACACGTCTCCTTTCATCCATACCTTTCATGAGCGGATGCAAGTAAACGGCGTTCCCATTGAGGATGAGATGCTAGACAACATCGTGGCCGAGGTGCGCCGTCACGCCGATGCCATGCCCGACCATCCCACCACCTTTGAGCTGGTCACCGCTGTGGCGTTCTGTTTTTTCCAAGCGGCAAAGTGCGATATTGTGGTCTTAGAAACCGGCATGGGTGGCGGACTGGATGCCACCAACGTAATTCAAACGCCGGAAATTGAGGTCATTACCCCCATCGACATGGATCACATGGAGTATCTTGGTGACACCGTTGCCAAGATTGCCCAGGCCAAGGCCGGGATATTAAAGCCAAACCGCCCTGTCATCACAGCCCGCCAGCGGCCGGAAGCGATGGCGGTACTCACCACACGAGCGGTGGAGCTAGGGGCACCCCTCGTCTCCGTTGACCTAGAGATGCTCTCTCCCGGTTCGTTTTCGCTGGGTGGACAGCAGTTTTCCTTTGGGGGCTTACAAGCCCTCTCCATCCGACTATTGGGCCGTTATCAGATGGAGAATGCCGCTTTGGCGATTACGGCGATCCAAGCCCTCACAAAACAGGGCTGGGCGGTTTCAGAGGATGCCATCCGCCGAGGCCTTGCCGCCACCCGCTGGCCGGGGCGGTTTGAGTTGGCGGCCACCAGCCCCGCCGTCATTGTAGACGGCGGGCACAACGCCCAAGGTGCCATGGCTCTTGCGGATAATCTGATGCGGTACTTTCCCGGTCAGAAAATTACCTTCGTCATGGGTGTTTTAGCAGACAAAGACCTTTCCGCCGTCACCGCACCCATTTTGCCGCTGGCAGAGCGTATCTATGCAGTAACTCCCAACTCCTCCCGGGCCATGCCAGCCGAGGAATTGGCCCAATATCTTACCGCCCAAGGCGCATCTGCGGTGGCGGTATCCGAGGGCACAGCACATGCTTTGACCCTCGCCCAAGCCGCCGCCGGAGCGTCTGGCGTGGTTTGCTATTTCGGCTCTCTCTACAGCGTAGCAGAAGCGCGGACGGCGTTGGGGTTGCATGAAAAGTCGTACTGAGAGGTGCTTGCTTCTCATCAAATTTTAATGTTACTCCAATGCCGGTCAAAACTTAGGCTGTTAGAATGGGTGCGTAAGAATTTGAGGAGGGATGTGTCATGTTACGGCTATTGTTTTTGCCCTTTCGTCTTGTGTGGGGTCTGATCGGATTTTTATTTGGTCTTATGGGGGCGTTGATTTCCATTTTGCTGGGCCTCACGCTTCTGATTGTGGGTGGTGTACTCACCATGACCATTGTAGGGGCCATTGTGGGGATTCCATTGGTTTTATTGGGGTTGGGGCTGGTGTTGTTTTCATTTTTTTGATTGTAGATACGGGCAAACACTGTGTTGTTTTATGAAACGACACAGTGTTTGCTTTTTGAAGGAGTTGTGGTAAAATGGGTGCATTAGAAGTCACACCGAAAGGTGATGAAATGAGATGTAGCATACAGCTTCAGAGACAGATTTACACAAGACGAATAGTGCATGAAAACGCATTATACAAACAGGAGGATTCCCACCATGAAAAAATTTATGAAAGAATTTAAAGACTTCGCCTTGCGGGGCAATGTGATCAGTTTGGCTGTGGGCATGATTATCGGCCTTGCGTTTCAGGGTGTGATTACCTCCCTGACGGATAACATATTATCGCCGCTGATTGGCTTGTTCATCGGGAAAAACTTCGATGCGCTGACGTGGGAGTTTATGGGTGTGACTTTGGGTTACGGCGCATTTATCACGGCGGTGCTGAATTTTATTATTTTGGCCTTTGTGGTGTTTTTGATTGTGCAGGGGATGAATCGAGTGCTGGTCAAAAGCGAGCAGGAAGAACGGCACTGTCCCTACTGCAAGACCATAGTGCCAGAGGATGCCACACGATGCCCGGCGTGTACCTCAGTGCTGGGGTAAGCCAGTGCAAATGGTATGTTTCTAAAAACGAACCCCTAGCATGAATAGTTTCATGCTAGGGGTTCGTTTATTGTGGTACATTATCTGCGTGTGTAAACAAAGGTCATATCATCCATGATTGTGCTGGTTAAGGTGAGTTCATTCCCGGCAAGCACATAATGCCACTCCGTTGGGGCAATGCAGGTATTACCGCATGTATCAGGCGTAGAACAAATTGACAACACGCCGCGGCTTGTTGACCAGCGGATATCTGAGCCGACCATTGTCCCACGTCCGCCTGTTTCCAACACATAATAAGCGGTACCCATCCATAGCCATGTGCCTTCCAGCGTCTCTGCTGTTTGCGGCTCGACCTCTTGCTCTTGGGGTTCTTCAGGCGCTACGGGTTCGTCCACTTCCTGCTCCTCGGGCTCCTCCGGTGCTGGACTGTCCGCAACGGTTCCTTGTGAAGCCCTTGTATAGCGCGTTTCTTCCCCGCTTGCGTTGGTTCTGATTAGCGTGTCCCCATCAATGAAAAATCCTGATTCATCGCGTACGCCGTCGCCGATAAGGAGAAGAGTTCCCGATTCTGCGGTCCAAGTAAATTCTAATGTTGCGATACCGATATCCAGTTCTCCCGTCCCGTCTTCGTTGAAAATAAGCAATGTGTCCGGCGCACCGTCTCTTGACCAAGTGCCAACCAGATCGCTCTCTCCGTCTTGAATCTGCTCTAAGACATCCATAAAGTATGGGAAATAGAGGTCAAAGGTATCTTCGGCGGCTGAAAAATTGATTCCGTAAACGCCGCTGTTCCCGGTAAACATGACAAAAACAAAGTAATCTTCAAAATGCTGCAAGTAAGCAGGTGCACCGTTTACAGTAAGCTCTTCCGGCTCCCCTTGGAGCGTCCGATCCATTCTGTCTACAATTTGCTCAAAGAAATCGCGGCTAAAATCAATTCCTGTTTCCGGCGTATTTAGCACAGCGCCGGTTGTGGGGTCTGACTCTTCTGTAAAGGTCAATATAAGCCGTCCGCCAAAGGTGTCGTGTGCGATGTCTTCGCTAAAGGTAAGTTGCAAGCCACCGAATTCTACTTCGACCATGTTGGGGGATAAAATTGGTTCCCGTGTGCCTTCGCCTCCGCCACAGGCTGTAGCGGTTAGAGCCAACAATAAAACCAGACAGAACAAAATCACTTTTTTCATAACAAACCTCTTTTTATAATTTAATAATAGCCAAACACAACTATCATAGCAAATAAAAATAATTTTGTCAAGGGAAAGGAAGATTGCCTCACGGTCATTTTATAAACTGTCAATATGTCCGTCGCTGTTGTAGGGGACGTGTCCCTGCGCGTCCCGGCTCTTTTGTCTTTTGTAGGAGCGATTATCAATCGCCCGGCCCTTAACCTTTTCTGTTCGGCGTTGCCGCCGATTTTGGCTCGGCGGAGGCCGAGGGCTTTTGTCCTGCCGGACGGGCCTTCTTTTCACCCTACGGGTGTTAACTCAACTAACCATTTGCGGGAAAGGCACCCGCAAATGGAAGTTTCGTAGTATGTCGTTGAACAAAAAGAAGCAAAAAATCAACACAGGGGCTGCGCCCCTATGTACCCGCTAGGGTCAAGGGCAGGGTGACGACGGTTTCGCATCTTATACCTCGCACTGGTGCAAAAACCCTCACGCCAGATGTAATAGTACTCGAAACTCCAATGGTCAAGGGCGGTGGGGTCGCCAGCGGGATGTTCTATTGAAATGCGCTCATGGATGGAAGGCATAGGGTCGGGAAAAGGGGGGTAGCGTTCTGGGCTTTCCCGGAACGCTACCTTTTTTACTATGCTGCCCAGCCTAATAGGGAGGCGGCGGGGCCGTCACGTCCCTCTAACAAATGCATGGCGGAGAAGAGCATGTCTGCCACATCGGCTCTTGTCAAAGGATTCTGATGGACACCGGGGTAGGAGAGTGGTATAATGTTTTCGGTAATTAAGTTGGCTTTTGCCTGTCGGGCCCAGTCTGGGGCGATGAGGGCGGCTTGCAGATTGCCGGACACAGGCGCATAGTCGAGGCCCAAGATATGACTGAGCATCACGGCCGCTTCGTATATGGTAATATAGCGCTCCGCCTCGAAAATCAGGTCGTGGTTGGGTGCTCGGAGCCCTTGCACTACACCGTCTAAGACGGCAGTGGACACGTAGGGTTTGAGCCAGTCTTCAATCTCGTCATCATCGGCAAAGCCGGTGCGGACGACACCGGTTAACAACTCTGTGTCCGCCAGTTGCATACTCATGGCCAAAAACTCTCCCCGGCGCACCGGGGCGGTGGGGTTGAAGAAGTATTTGCCGCCGATTTGCTCTCCCACAAACACCCCTTGCTCTACCAACGAGATTGCGGCTAAGTGGGCCGGATGGCCTTCCATATCGGCGTAGCTCACTTGCCGGGATTGCCGCTCAATACGGATTCGCACGGTGGCCTCAGGAGAGATGTTACCTTGGGCGTCTATGGCCACATAGGTAAAGGTGTCTCGGCCTCGGGCGTTCTCGCTGGGGGCGTAAGTGAATCGGCCGGTGGCGGGGTCTAAGGCAATCTCGCCTTTGCGGGGTGAGCGAACCAGCTGGAACTCGAACAGGTCGCCTTCCGGGTCTACTGCCGTCAAGGTGCCCGCCACGTCCACGCCCCGGAAGGTGGTGAGCTCTAAGTCCTCCGCTGCGGGGGCTTGGTTCTCCGGCGGTTCGGTGGGTTCTGTTGCGAGAGCCGGCAGGGCCAGCATCATGAAGAGCAGAATCAATAAAGTGATGGTTTTTGGTTGATGGGATTTCAATACAAAACCTCCGTTTCAATCTGAAGTAGTACGGATAGTTTTGGCCTTCCGGCTGGAAAATATACGGTAAATTTTAATTTGTGAGGAGTAGAACCCATGATTCGTTTCGACTGTGACTACAATCAAAGCGCCCATCCCCGGATTTTAGCCCGCCTGCAAGAGATCGCCGGAGAGCAGCACCCCGGCTATGGAACAGACACCCGCACCGAGCAGGCCCGGGCCTATATCCGTACCGCCATCAACGCACCAGAGGCGGATGTCCATTTTCTGGTGGGCGGTACGCAAGCCAATGCGGTGTTGATTGGTGCCGTTCTGCGGCCCCATCAGGGGGTGATTTCGGCGGACACGGGGCATATTGCCACCCACGAGACCGGTGCCATTGAGGCCACAGGCCATAAAGTGCTAATCCTGCCGGGGACAGAGGGGAAGTTGACTGCCGCCCAGATACAGCAGGCCTATGACAACCATCAAAACGACCCCACTCATGAGCATGACGTACAGCCGGGGATGGTGTATATCTCCCACCCCACAGAGAGTGGTACGGTTTATACGTTGGCGGAGTTAGAAGCAATATCTAAAGTCTGCCGTGCCTGTCATCTGCCCCTCATGTTAGACGGTGCCCGGCTGGGCTACGGCTTGGCGGCCCATGGGACGGACGTGACCCTGCCCGACATTGCCCGCCTTTGCGACATGTTCTACATCGGCGGCACCAAAGTGGGGGCCTTGTTCGGGGAGGCGGTTGTGATTCAAAATCCACGCTATCAACCCGATTTCCGCTATCTCATCAAACGCCACGGTGGCCTGCTGGCCAAAGGGTTTTTATTAGGCGTACAATTTGAATGTCTGTTCGAGGACGGCCTATACTTTCAGCTGGGTCGCCACGGAGTGGGGGAGGCCATGTATCTGCGCCAAGGGCTGTTGGTTGCGGGCTTGCCCTTGCAATATGACACCGGCACGAACCAACAGTTTCCCAGAGTACCGGATGCCTTGGCAGAGAGACTGGCAAAAGACTTCGCCTTTGCCCGGTGGGAGAAGCCCAATGAGCAAGAGAGTGTGATTCGCCTTTGCACCAGCTGGGCCACCCAGCGGGAAGAGGTGGATGCGTTGATTGCGGCGTTGGGTTGAGTATATACCAGCCACCCATATTCGCAACACAGCCAACAAAATAACCCTCGCAAAATTCGGATGGTTATCATCCGATTCTGCGGGGGTTTGTTTTGTTGCGGGTTTGATTTCGGTGTTACACTGCCCGTTGCACTTTGCCGGAGCGCATACACCGGGTGCAGGCGTGGACGCGGCGGGGAGAACCGTCAACAACAGCTTTGACCCGTTTCACGTTGGGTTTCCACATCCGATTGGACCGGCGGTGAGAGTGACTCACTTTAATGCCGAACGAAACACCCTTATCACAATATAAACACTTTGCCATTTTCTTGCACCTCCCCTGTTGGGTGGATTATTCTCGTTTTTATAAACAGAGCAAGCTGTATTGTACCAGATTCTACAGCAAATTGCAAGAGAAAACAGAAAATTTTTCAATCTGTTTTTATAGCAAGCGGGGCAGATAGGTTTGCCCCTTGCTCATCCGTTGGGGTTTGTGGTATAATCCAACTCTCGGTACTCGTGCTGTGCGGCGAGGGCTAGACGAGTGACAATCTCCTACAAACCATGTTAGGTGGAGTTCCCATGAATAAAGAAATAATCAAACACTTCACACTAACAAAGTTCCTACTCATACTGGGGGAATCTACGGCCTAATCATATGGCGGGGTTACACATTCATCCCTGCCAGTCAACCCATATTTGGCGGGGTTATGGCCATTATTATTATGTTGCTGATCGTCAATGGGATTTGCCACAGAAAGAAACAATCAAAATCGGCCAGCGTGTCGGTGGCACTGTTGCCGTTAATTGCAGTCCTATTTTTTATCGTGCAAGGCGGAGCAGTAGAGCTAAGTACGCCGGTGTTTGTTGTACTTGCCATCTTGCTTATGGGTGGAGCATGGTGCTACTCTTTGCCTGCACTCACAGCTCCGGTCGGCAAGCCGTGCTCGGTGCCATTTATTCTATTTTTCTGCTAGTGCCGACACTACTTCTGCTATTTCTTGCAATTCTTGTTTCAGATTTCAGCCACAATGAGGTAGTCCGGTCGGCTTCATCTCCTAGTGATGTATATGTAGCTAAAGTCATATTGAACAGCCAAGGCGCACTGGGCGGGGGAACGCTTGTGCGTGTGACTTGCCAAAACAGCAAGGTCAATCTGTTTGTCGGAATACTACAACGCCCCCCAGACAGAATATATTCCGGCAGATGGGGCGAATTTTACAACATGCAACTATACTGGGAGACTGACGAAATTTTACACGTCAAATGAGATGATATTCACCCGGCAGGACAATCGCTGGGTACAGAGATAACCCAACAAAGGAGACACAAACACCTTGGAAGAAATCATCCTACTCAAACTGGGCGAAATCGTCCTAAAAGGCCAGAACAAACGCTATTTCATTCAAAAATTAGAAACCAACATCCGGCGGCGGCTGGTGTCCTTTGGGGATTTCAAAGTCTACACCGCCCAGTCTACGGTGTATGTAGAGCCGCAACATGACGACTGTGACACTGCAGGAGCTTTTGCCGCCATGCAGTGTGTGTTCGGCGTAAACTCCCTGTCCCGCGCAGCGGCGGCAGAGAAAGAAGCGGATGCGATTTTAGAGGTGGCGAAGAGTTACCTCAAAGACGACTTTGCACAGGCCAAGAGTTTTAAGGTCGAGTCCAAGCGGGCGGACAAGCGGTTCCCCATGACCTCGATTGAACTCAGCCAGTACGTGGGCGGAGAACTGGCGGAAGCGTTTCCTGATGTGGCGGTGGATGTCCATAACCCGGAACTGCTTGTCACCATTGAGGTGCGGGACTTTAAAGCCTATGTCCACGCCGCCCCGGTACAGGGGGCGGGGGGGATGCCCGTAGGGTCAAACGGTCGGGCGGTGTCGCTGTTGTCCGGCGGGATTGACAGCCCCGTGGCCACCTATATGATTGCAAAACGGGGGATTTCGATTATCCCCGTCCATTTTTTCTCGTTTCCGTATACCTCGGAACAGGCCAAAGAAAAGGTGCTGACTTTAGCCAAAGAACTGACACCCTACTGCGGGGATTTGACGGTGGAAGTTGTACCCTTTACCGAGATACAACAAGAGATGCGAAAAGTCTGCCCTGAGGAATATTTCACCATCATCATGCGCCGATTTATGATGCGAATCGCAGAGGAAATCGCCAACCGCAACGGCTGCAAAGCCCTTGTCACCGGAGAGAGTTTGGGTCAAGTGGCAAGCCAGACCATGGAGGCTATGGCCGCCACAGAGGCGTGCATCAACCTGCCGGTGTTGCGGCCTGTGGTTGGGATGGATAAGGAAGAGATTGTCCGTGTGGCCCGGAAAATCGGAACATTTGAGACATCGATTTTACCTTTTGAGGACTGTTGTACCGTATTCACCCCCCGGCACCCGAAAACCCGGCCCCAACTCCACTTGGTAGAGGCGGCGGAGGCCAAGCTGGATATTCAATCCCTTGTCGCCAAAGCGGTGGAAGGTATTGAACGGGTGCGGGTGTGAGTGTGGAAGCCTTGTGTCGGTGGATTGACGAGTTGTTGGTGTATCAGCCGCAAACCTTTATCGCCATTGACGGTGACTGCGGCAGTGGAAAAACCACGCTGGCGGAGGCGTTGCAGGCCCAATACGACTGCAACATCCTGCCGATGGATCATTTTTTTCTCCAACCAGAACAACGCACCCCGGAGCGCCTTGCCGCACCCGGCGGCAATGTGGATTATGAACGGTTCTTGGCAGAGGTGTTAATACCGTTGCAAGCGGGAGCGCCGTTTTGCTATCGGCCCTTCAACTGTCAAACTGGTCGGATGGGGGAGAGGATAGCTGTTTCTCCACGCCCTGTGAACATTATCGAAGGCACCTATAGTCTTCACCCGACCCTGTCATCGGCATATCATGTCCGAGTATTCCTCGCCATAGACCCCGCCGAACAGCTTCGCCGCCTCGCCCTGCGGGATGGCGGACGGTTGTTAGGGCGGTTCCGGGAAGAGTGGATTCCCATGGAGAAGCAGTATTTTGCACATTTCAACGTGCCAGAGCAGTGTGATTTTTTGTTTTCATGTGAAGCTCCCTAGAATCGCCCGGTAAGCGGGAGAGTCTAGGGAGTTTTTGCATTCAATGGAACTCTATTTTAACCGATGGGTTCTCTCACGGCTCTCTTTTCCCCTGCGTCCAATATCTATTGTAACCCCACAAGCGCAGCATAGCGGGGTCACGATACCCTTTGCGTTGCAAAGAAAATCATGATATAATTCTCTGGTGGATTTGAAGGAATCCCTCAGAGAGTTTTTTGTAAAAAGGAACACCAAAACATGAACATTACCATCAGAGAATATCAAATCAGCGACATCCCCCAAATGCAAGAAATTTGGAACGAAGTGGTAGATGCGGGTATCGCCTTTCCTCAGACAGAGCCGTTGTGCCACGAAGCGGCAATCGCACTGTTCGCCGAGCAAGATTTCGCCGGTGTCGCCGTGTGTCAAGAAGCCGATGAAATTGTTGGGTTGTATATTCTCCATCCCAACAATATCGGCCGTTGCGGGCATATCGCAAACACCAGTTATGCGGTGAGGCCATCAGTGCGGGGGCGGCAGATTGGGAAGCAACTGGTCTGCCACAGTATAGAAAAGGGGCGGGAGTTGGGATTTCGGCTGTTGCAGTTTAACGCCGTTGTTAAGACGAATTATGGTGCCATTCACCTATATGAAAAGCTGGGGTTTCAATCGCTGGGCACCATCCCCGGTGGGTTTTACATGAAAGATGGTACGTATGAGGATATTATCCTCTTTTACCGAACACTATAAAGAAATTATAGAATAGGAGCAATCTATGTCTCTACGTGCAGAAATCATCGCCGTTGGCACCGAGTTGTTGCTGGGCAATATTGCAAATACCAACGCAAAGGAATTGTCCGAGGGGTTGTCTACCCTCGGCATCAACGTCTATTACCACACGGTGGTGGGGGATAATCCCCGGCGGCTAGAGCAAGCGGTAGAGATTGCCCGCGGCCGGGCGGATATTCTTATCACCACCGGCGGCCTTGGCCCCACCTATGACGATTTGACCAAAGAGACTTTGGCCGCATGTTTTGGCAAGCAATTGATCTACCACGAGGAAGTGGGGCGAGGCATCCAAGCCTATTTTGAGAGACGCTTGGCCGGTGTTCCCATGCCGGAGAATAATCTCCGCCAAGCCTATTTCCCGGCGGGGGCAGAGATATTACAAAACGACTGCGGGACAGCACCGGGTTGTGTCTTTGTTGCGGAGGGAAAGCACGTTATTATGCTTCCCGGCCCGCCGAGAGAGTGTCGGGCTATGTTTGGGCGGCATGTGGTGCCGTATTTGAAACGGCTGAGTGATGCGGAGATATTGTCCCATACCATCCACATTTTCGGAAAAGGGGAGAGCGAGATTGAATCCCGGCTGAAAGACTTGATGCAACGTTTAGAGAACCCTACCCTAGCCCCTTACGCCAAACTGGGGGAGGTTACGCTACGGCTCACTGCACGGGCCGATAGCACAGAGGCGGCGGAGGCCCTCATGGCCCCGGTGTTAGAACAAGTACAGGCGGAATTGGGCGACCTCATCTACGGCGTGGATGCCGATAGTCTGGAAGCTACGGTATTGCGTCTGTTATTAGACCAAGGCCGCACCATTGCCACGGCAGAGTCCTGCACGGCGGGGCTGTTAAGCGCTCGGCTTACAGATATGCCCGGTGCGTCAGCGGCCTTTTTGGGCGGCGTGGCGGCGTATGCCAACGGGGTGAAGTCGGAATTGCTGGGCGTTGACCCGGCGTTGATTGCGGCGCAAGGTGCTGTCAGTGACCCTGTGGCGTGCGCTATGGCGGCGGGGGTGCGAGCCCGGTTGGGCGCTGACTTTGGTGTTGGCATTACAGGTATTGCAGGCCCCGGTGGCGGCACAGCGGAAAAACCGGTGGGGACTGTGTTTGTGGCCCTGTCTACCACCGAGAACACGTTTGTCCGCAGTCTAGCACTGGGCACTGACCGTACCCGTGTACGGCATATGGCTACAAATCACGCCCTAGACATGGTGCGCCGTGTTTTGACGGGGCTACCCGTGGAGGAGATTGCATGACACAACCAACCATCCGCCCCGCTGGGCGGGAAGAGATACAGGCCATCGCCGCATTTTTGCATGATGCGTGGAGGCGTACCTATTGCGGCATCGTGGCGGACAGCTATTTAGACAGCATGAGCATTGACGACCGATATCAGGCACTTTTACAGCGGTTTGATGCGGGGACGTCTCGGTTTCTGGTCATGCATGACGGCGATATACTCATCGGAGCCGCCGTGTTTGGCACGTCGTTTACCAAAGATTACGAGCAAGACGGCGAGATTACCGCCATTTATTTGCGGGAGGACTGCATCGGAAAAGGGCATGGTCACCGGCTGTTTGTACGGATTGAGCGGGAATTAGCACAGATGGGGTATACCCATTTTGTATTAGACGTGTTGACGGAGAATGTCAGAGCCTGTGGGTTTTATCAGAAGCAAGGCTATGAAACTGTGGCCTGCCATACTATCGGGCTGGGTGGGACGGACTATCCCTTGACCATCATGCGCAAGCGAAACCCCCTCACCATCCGCCAAGAAACCCCAGCAGATTACCAAGGAATATACGATTTGACCAAGGCCGCATTTGCAGGTACCGAACACACCGATGGAGACGAGCAAGAACTCCCGGAACGGTTACGGAACCGTCCGGGTTATCGCCCGGAACTCTCTTTGGTGGCAGAGCAAGGCGGACAGTTGGTGGGGCATGTTTTGTTTACAGAGATTCCCATCGGGGTACACCGGGCCTTACTGTTAGGCCCGGTGTCGGTATTGCCAGAGTTTCAAGGGCAAGGCATCGGCGGTGCGCTGATTGAGGCGGGCCACCGGGTGGCTGCAACGCTTGGGTTTACCGCCTGTGTATTGGTGGGGCATGAGAATTATTATCCCCGGTTCGGTTATGAACTCATCCAAGGGCATGGAATTACCTTCCCTTGTGACGCTCCGGCTGAATGCATGATGGTGAAATTCCTCAGCGAGGCGGGCAGAGCGGTCAAAGGTGCCGCAATCTTCCCACCAGAACACATGCCGCCCACAGTGCGAGAGATGAGGGTGACGGATATCCCGCAGATGGAAGATTTTCTCTATTACGCCATCTTCCAGCCACCGGGGACAGAGCCATTGCCGCGTGAGGTGATTTTCCAGCCGGATATACATATCTACATCGACAAATTCGACCCAACCGCCACCCCCGGTGATTGCGGCGTTGTAGCCGAGATAGGCGGCAAGCCCGTGGGCATGGCGTGGGTGCGGATTATCCCCGGATTTGGGCACATAGATGACAGCACCCCGGAACTTGCTATCTCCGTTTTGCCGGAACACCGAGGACTGGGGTTGGGTACAAAGCTCATGGAACGGCTGTTTGTGTTACTCCGAGAAAGGGAGTATACCCGCACCTCTCTCGCTGTCCAGACAAAAAACCCCGCTTGTAAGTTTTATCGGCGGTTGGGATATCAGGTAGTGAAGGAGAAAGAAGAAGAGTTCTTGATGGTGAAGGAATTGTAAGGGGCAAGGTCATGGTTGGCGCATGAATTATCAGCATGTACATCTCAATTGTAGTTTATAATTTTCATGTTTTACTATTCTGGTTCAGTGTGGTATAATCCTAGCCAAAAAGCGCAAAAAAGCGCAAAAAAGGATGGATACCCATGATGAAACGCAGAACGTATCGATTATTCGCTCTGGTTTTGGCCACTCTATTGGTTTTGGGAGGATTTCCGGTCAATGCATTGGCCGGTGGGCAAGTGGAGTATGCCGAAGGTTATGAAGGCATAGACTTTGATGTGTTTACAGATCATGTGCGACCGCTTTCAAGAGCGATAACTGCACCGCAGGGGGTTCCGCGCTCTGGCATAACCTTGCCGGAGGACAGACGCCTGACAGATATGGAAAGAGAGACTTGGATCAGAGAATATCAGGCGATGGGGAATGCGTTTGCATTCGAGCTGGAAGTCATGCGGTTGACAAACGTGGAGCGGGCTCGGTATGGTCTTCAACCTTTGCGGTTGGATGAACCCCTGATGTGGGCCGCTCGTTTTTATGCGCAGACGATGGCGCAATGGGATCAACTTGGGCACAATATAGGGCCATATGAAAGCTCTCATAACGTTATGACGGCCTTTGCAGGGCCGCATAGGGGACAGCGGGCGATGAATGGCAGCCGTGGCAGGACAACACCTCAAGATGCGGTGGCTGGCTGGATGAACTCACCTGGGCATAGGGAAAATATTTTAAGAGATAATATAAGGTATTTTGGAGTGGGCTCCCATGCGGATGGGTTTTTCCACTATCAGATGTTTAGCGGCTATCCCTCTACTGCGAACTTGTCTTTTGTAACAGGGGCGAATACATACTCCGCTCACTTCGACCTAAATGGCGGGAACGTAGACGGTTCGCCGACAAGTGTGGTAAGGTCAAGCCAACCCATGGCGATTGGTGCGGAAAATGTGCCCGTGCCGACACGTTTTGGTCACACGTTCAACGGCTGGCAAGAGAATGGGACAGGCTCGTTTCTGACGGCAGCGCAGATTGGTACACGTCTGACAGCGACCAATTTCCAGCCAATGTTCCAAGCGGCATGGACGGAGGATCCGCCGTCTTGGGGGATATCTCTTTGCACCACAGGCATCCACACATTTCCGGCAGCAACAGTAGGCTATAGCGAACAAACGCCGCTTACTGCAACGATAACGAACACAGGGAACCAACCAACCGGGCCGCTTACGATAACATTATCGGGGCAACATGACAGATTCTCGCTTAATTCGATGTTTACAATCTGGAATTTCGGGGGCGTATTGGCAGGCGGGACACATACGTTTGTGATTGCGCCCCGCCCCGGGCTTGGGGTGGGAACTCATACGGCAACCATCACGGTGTCGGGTGCAAATGTAGCTTCGCAATCGTTCGATATCAGCTTTACAGTGAATCCGGTGCCGACTTGGGGGATATCGCTAACACCCACAGGCCCCCACACCTTCCCAGCGGCGACGGAGGGTTACGGCGCGCAAACGCCGCACACTGTGACCGTGGCGAACACAGGCAATCAAGTGACCGGTGCCCTCACAGTAGCGCTATCTGGTGCGAATGCGGACGACTTCACGATAAACAGAACCACAATCCCAAGCATAGCGGCAGCGGGAACCGATACGTTCACGGTTGTTCCCCGTATCGGGCTTGCGATAGGCACCTATACGGCTACTGTCACGGTATCGGGTGACGCAAATATAGTGCCGCAGTCGTTTACAGTCAGTTTCACGGTGAATCCCGCATCGACTTGGGAGATATCGCTAACGCCCACAGGCCTCCACGCCTTCCCAGCGGCGACGGAAGGGTACGGCGCACAAACACCGTACACTGTGACCGTGACCAATACAGGAAATCGGGTGACCAGTGCCATTTCGATAACACTATCCGGCACCAACGCAGATAGTTTTACACTCAACCGAACCTCAATGCCAAACATGGCGGCGGGGGAAGCCGATACGTTCACGGTTGTTCCCCGCACTGGGCTTGCGGTAGGCACCCACACGGCCACCGTCACGGTGCGGAGTGCCAATGAAAATGCAGTGCCGCAATCGTTCAATGTAAGTTTTACAGTGGACTCGGTTACTCCAGAGCCGACTAGGGGGATAGCGCTAAATACCACAGGCACCCACACCTTCCCGGCAGCGACAGTGGGCTACAGCGCACAAACCGCACGTACTGTGGTTGTGACCAATACGGGAAATCAAGCGACCGGCGCCCTTACCGTAACATTATCTGGGCCAGATGCAGACAGTTTTGAGCTCAACCCAACAAGCTTGACCAGCATACCCGCAGACGCAACGACACGCACATTTACGGTAGTGCCCCGCACTGGGCTTGCGGTAAGAGCCCACACGGCGACAGTGACGGTATCGGGTGGGCATGTAGCGGCGCAATCGTTCCATGTAAGCTTTACGGTGCGGCCGGCACCGACTTGGAGGATAGTGCTGGATACCACAGGCACCCACACCTTCCCAGCGGCGACAGTGGGTTACAGTGTGCAAACGCCGCATACTGTAACTGTAACCAACACAGGAAACCAGGCGACCGGCTCCCTCACGGTAGCATTATCCGGCCCGAATGCAGATGCGTTCACATTGAGCAATCCCACGCTCTCCAGTATAGCGGCGGGAGAGACAGATACATTCACAGTGGTGCCCAATACAAGGCTTACGGCGGGAACCCACACCGCAACGGTTACGGTATCGGGTGGTGCGAATATAACGCCGCGCACATTCCATGTCCGCTTTACAGTGAACCCGGCGGCTCCGGTATTTGTGCCGGTAACCGCAATCAACAAGACATCAGCGACTAGGATAGAGACCAACACCCCGCTGACGTTGGCGGCAACAGTGACCCCAGCGAACGCAACGAACCGCACCATCGTCTGGAGCACCACCAGCACAGGCGCAACCATCAGAAATGGCGTTCTGACGGCCACAACAGCAGGCTCTGTCGTTGTAACTGCCACCATCACGGACGGCACAACAGTAGGCAGACCGTTTGCGGCGACTTTTACCATTACAGTCAGGGCACCCGCAGCTCCACCGCCGGTAGAGTATGAATACCACGAAGCGTACATGCTCGGCAACGCAAGAGGGTACTTCATGCCCCGGACGAACGTCAACCGGGCCGAGGTGGCGGCCATCTTGGTTCGGGCGATGATGGATGATTTTGAAGCAGGGACACTACCGGAAGGGATGGAGCGTTTTGACGCTTTCAGCGATGTAAGCGCAGAGAACTGGTTCTATTACTACGTAGCTTGGGCGTACGATGCAGGCTTGGTGATCGGGAGCCGGGGTAGATTCCAGCCGAGAGACTTGATTACCCGGGAACAACTGGCGGCCATGCTGGCCCGCACCACCGATTACACAGAAGAAGCAGGCAAGATGCCATTCCCGGATGTCGGAAACATCAGCGGTTGGGCGGACAATCTCGTGTACACAGTGTTTACCGAGGGGTGGATGGTTGGTGATAGCCGGGGCAATTTCCGTCCCCGTGCCAACATTTCCCGTGCCGAGGTGGCCACGGCGGTGAACCGGGTATTGGGCCGTGTAGACAGTGCGGACGGTCTGGCCGCTATCGCCAATATAGAAAACCTAGACAATATACGCATATTCCCGGACGTGTTGGAAACGGATTGGTTTTTCGCGGCGGTACTGGGTGCGGCGAGTAACCACCGTTTGACCAGAGATGATGACGGGGCCATTGACTGGAAATACATTTTTCCGAACCGATAAGCCTAACGTTTCGTGACAAAAGGCCCAGTGGATTTACATTGGGTCTTTGCCATCGACAAAAAAGGGTTGACAATTGGGGAAAAATGACATACAATAATGAATTATTTCGGCAACTTGCTAAAGAGCTGGGGCGACAGCAGATTTTCTCAGCGAAACCAGTGAGAAAACCGGGAAAAATTGGGAGGAGAACATATGAAGCAATTAAAGGTGAACAGAAGTTTATGGGTAAGGGCAATGGCCTTTGCACTAGCAGTCACGCTTGTGATACCCCTATTTGGGACAACGCAGGCACTGGAGCCAGAGCCGGGATTCGTTGCCCCGGTAACGCAAGAGGTGACTACGGGGGTAACACCCGCAGAGTTGGATGCCATGGCGATAGACCCGCAATCTTGGCGTCTCTCTCACGACACACGTTTCCCGGAGACAACGCCGGATTGGGATGATTATCAATCGTTTAATCCCCATCCCATTGTGAACTGGAACAACGTGCGTGAGGAGGTAGAGGGATATCCACAACCTGTGCTCCCTGAACTCCCCTTGAGAAGGAATCCGAGGCCGGATGAGAATCCTCGGTATCAGATGCCTGAGCGTACACTACGCTCTGCATTCATCCTTGTTGAGTTCCCGGATAGGCCGATGATTTCCGGCCTTGCACAAGGTTCTGAAATAATGGGCAACCCGCAAGTTGACACCGGGATTTACGGGCTGGAAGGCGAAGAACGTGCCGAAGCCCTACAGGACTTCTGGAGAGATTTCATAAATTCGTATGACCCAGAGCTCAACCGCGGCCATAATGTCACCGGCGCATGGCTGGAGTACACTGCTGGTCTTTGGGAGATTGATGCAGAGTTCCACGGTCCGTATTTGCTCCCGGCGTTCCAGTTCCAGCTTGGCTCATGGTGGAACAGTGCCACTCCAATTGCCGCCCGAACTCAAAGAGCAGTAGACTATTTTGGCAACTTCACCTTCTCTCAGCAGTTCCCTGCATGGGGGAATGCACTGGGCTCCGGTGGTGCAAACTCCATTGGCCTTCAGGCGATGAGACTTGCCGCAGAAGACGGCGTTGAATTTATAAGTGAAGACGGTGAAGAGGCGTTTGACTTTGTATTCCTTGTAGTGGCCGGTTATTGTCAGTCTCCAACATGGCAAGAAATGGGCCCAATGATGTTCGTAAGTCCATACGAAGATCATACCGGACGCCCGGTCAGTGGGCCGATCGAGGCAAACCACATCGGTCAAGACCCGGATCGCCAACAGGGTTCAGTTTCGCGCTCTATTGCGGATCAAGAAAGAATTTATGACCCTGTTACCCGCCGGTTAATCGAAGGTTCTACCGGCTATGATTTCACAGGTTTGGCGCATATCAACCGGATTTTAGGCATGGTAGAAGCGCCGGGCTTTGATATCCGTGAAGAGTGGCCAAATTTCTGGATGCTCAATTACAATGCGCTTTGGCGGCATCACGTCACGGCAGACTCAGAGAATCACCCTGAGAATCAAGGTGCTTTTCTTGCAATTCGCGAAGGTTGGGAGGCTGCAAACATATCTGGATTTATCGCAGACTGGCGGGCCGCACATCCTGATGCATGGGATTTCCATAACGAGGCAGCAACCGGTGGCCGAGCACTGACAGATGCCCAAATCAGAGATAATTTCTTCAGACCTCTGTTCACAGATCGTTTTTCTGAAGAGATAAAGGTTGAATTTACTCCTGATGCAGATACTATGGCAGATATCGCCGCAGCAGAGGCGTTGATTGCAGCAGTGACGACGATTCCATACACGCCGCCTGCTAACCCAACAGCTGCTAATTTGCATACAGCTAGATCTAATGCAGTACTGCCGTATCTCAGAAGCCGCATGGCGGCCGAAGGGCTTGACGTAACGCTTGGGGCCGCAGTTTTTAATGTTGTGAACAACAACACTGCAGGTGCTACATTCACAATCGGCGTTGCATCTGGTTCTAGTGCATTTGCCAATGATACGATTGCCTTTGAAAGCGGAGCTGTAGTGCGTGACGGGCGTGCGGCTGTAGGTACAGGCTTTACCTTTGCCCCAGCTACACCCGGTGGCGCAGCACGAGCGTTTGTTGCGGATGAAAGCATGGACGAACTCGTTGATGGAGATGCAGGGCTTGTCGAGCCTGATCTTGTTTTAGTCAACGGACATCTGCATGATGTATCAGAAGGTATGACAATCAGCCCAGCGCTCATGGAAAGCACGGCCGCTATATTTGCCCCTGAGACTGTGGCCCCTCGTGCGTTTTCTGCACAACAATATACGCAAGAATGGCTAGACTTCTTTGCTGACAACGATCCGGCTACAGCACAAGAGCGGCTGCTTGAGTTGCTTCACGATGCTGCGGAATCAGCCAGAACATGTACGGTTAATCCGTACTTCCAAGCTTCCAACCAACGGTATATTCCATGGTCATCTTGGTATGCCAGTGCCAATGTCTGGTCATCTATCAGTACAGGCAATGCACACATGAATGCCCACGGTATCAATATGACGATTCCGCTGGCAACACAAGGCGAGGGAGCAGCCATGGCTGTTTACTCACACGAACTTGGTCACGCCGTCCACCTGCCGGACAATGACAATATGGTTTACTCCCTAACAGCGGCCAACCTCGGCCCGACTCTCAGTGAAGGGAATCTGCCAAATGCGATCCAATCCTTGCCGGTTCGTGCGCAGCTTGGCCCGTGGAACATCATGGCCCGTGGTGCACACGTTGGGTACTACGGCGGTCACACACGTTGGAACATCCCAGGCATCCGCGCCGGTTCCGGCGGTACAGGCCTCATGGCAGGGATGAGAATCGGTGCAGGCTTTACCGACCTCACAGTACCTACTGGCCCGGCACCCAATACTGCTGTAGGGCCAAGAAACTGGCTACGTGAAGATCATCAGAACTCTCTGGACGTGCGGTATGTGGACTATCCTGACTTCAGAGCGGGCCCGCCTGTGATTGATGAAGTATTCGGGCGAAATATCCCTGTCAACCGCGGTTTCACCCACGCAGACGGCACACCCCTTGTAGGTCGTGAGGCGATCGTCATCCAAGGTATTGATTTCCGTGACCAAACACCGGGCCTTGAGAATCCCATATATGGGACAAGCAATGCGCTACGGTGGGGGAACAACCTACTAGGTGTTAATTTAGACCGTCCCTCTACACACCGAGACAACTTTTTACGCTATTTGCCATCCCATCCCAGCAGCGGTCAAAACATCATTGACCCGGACAGATGGAACTGGTCCATCGGCGGTGTCCCCAACATTCAGCTTGGCGGGCCGGTGAATATGGCCAACCATAATGTGCCCTGGATGGGTGGTGCAACGACAGCTACAGCCGGGGTAAACGTGCTAACCGGTACACCTCTAGCGGATGGTCTGATGCCCCGCCAGAGTGGATTCACCATTGATGTTGTTGACAGAGTTGGTCACGATTCCTTCAGCCCTGACCACGGTGTATTGATTAGCAGAACGTCACACACCAACGTAGTCGGTGTCGGCAGCATGGACAATGCGGGTATCTTCCTCATTGACGCCCATCCGGGCAATCTTGGCCTGATTCAGTTCAGAGAGGCAGACGGCACACCTTACATGTTTATGTGTGACCACCACATGCAACTTGCAACCGCCGCATTCCGTGCCGGTGTGCATAACAACCCGTACTACTACAGTGACATTACACTGGTTCCGAACGGATATTACGATGACTTCCGTCCAAGCGGAAGATTCCTCACGGCACAAGATACCGAGAGATTTGGCGCAAACTTCCCGGCTGACCCAAGACCGGGCGTTGCGGGCCACACAGTAAACGAGTGGGTGGATGAGCATAACAACTTCCACTTCTACATACTCGCAAGAAACAATCATGAGGGCGCATACGGTGCATTCCTGTCTTACGAAATAGGTGTAAGAAACACGGCGCCCGGTGCCTACGAAGTCGGCGGTGAGCTGGCGCTGGCTCCTGTAGGGCCACCCAGTGCGGCCTCTCCCGGTAACTTTGCAGTCCAGCGTTTCACCCTCACACAGAGCAGAGATGCCAGTGCCACAGATATCGTGAGAATCGTATTAGACGGCGAGTTGGCGGCACCGGTCATGAAAACCACCGATGGCGGGTATGAGTATATAGCTCACACCAGAGATCAAAACGTGGTCATCCTCAACAACCTGTTTGCTATTGCGCCGGGCGAAACCATTGAGTTTGACGTGTTCATCCGTATCCCGGACGACCACACAGACACTGAGTTTGATACCAACGGGCAGTTGCAAGTGATTGCAAACTCAGAGACCACTCCGGGTAAAACAGACACAGCATCCGCCGCCCTGCTGGAAGCCCACGAAGCGTTCATGTTTGGTGACGACAGAGGAAACTTCCGTCCGCTGGCAAACATCACCCGCGCAGAAGTCGCAACGATTCTGGCCAGAACCCATGTTGAGGGCTTTGTGCCAGACACCATGCCACCGGGCATGTCGGGTGTTCCGTTCCCTGACATAAGAAGCCACTGGGCGCGTGCCTATATCGCTTGGGCTTATGACGCAGGTTTGGTACAAGGGTATCAAGGCTACTTTAGGCCGAATGACAACATCACCAGACAAGAACTTGCGGCCATCCTTGCAAGAACCGGAACCGTCCACGTTGCGCGCTCGACACCCTTTGGGGATGCGGGAACCGTCAGCGGTTGGGCAACAGACTATGTGTACACGGTATACCGCGAGGGATTGATGATCGGTGACAACAGAGGGAACTTCCGTCCGCTGGCCGACATCATGCGCGCCGAGGTCGCGACGGCAGTGAACCGTATGCTGGGCCGGATTGACGGCAGAGACGCCTTAGCGGCGGTCATCGAAATAGGGAACCTGGAAGATGCCCAATCGTTCCCGGATGTGGCTGCAGGTCCGTGGTACTATCCGTCAGTACTGGCCGCAACCAATAACCATCGTGTGACCAGATGTGACGACGGGGCCATTAACTGGAAGAACATTATCCCGCAGTAGGCGGCAGTTTCATAGAGTGACCAAAGGCCCGGTGCGGATGCACCGGGCCTTTGGCTATTGTCTTTGTAGGGGACGTGCCCCGTGCATCTCAGTCCTTGACCTTTTCTTTCGGCGGTGCCGCCGATTTTGGCTTGGCGGGTACCGCCAGCGTGTATGTCCTGCCGGACGGGCCTTCTTTGCGGTTTCGCAAAGAAGCAAAAGAAACACAGGGGCTACGCCCCTATGTACCCGCAAGGTCAAGGGCAGAGTGGCGACGGTTTTGCACCTTATACTCCGTACTGGTGCTAAAACCCTCACGCCAGATGTAATAGTACTCGAAACTCCAATGGTCAAGGGCGGTGGGGTCGCTGGATTGATGTACTATTAGGAAGGCGCTCAAGAACTTCTAGCATAGGGTCAAGAGACCCTGCGGTGGGGTTCACGGCGGAATGGCGGAGATAGGCAGATATGATTTATGAGCCATAAAAAGACTACGAGCCACGCCTGTTGTGGCGTGGCTCATAATGAGCTGGTGCGGAGAGTACGGAAACGCTAAAATTTATATTTAAGAATTTATTTGCATTCTGAAATATGCAAGCGATTTATATTGAACATTTTGATATTTTGTGATATAATGAAATAAGATGATTTCTTCAATGGGAGGATGGGTGCGTACATGGCAACATACTGCATATCAGACATCCACGGTTGCTATGATGAGTTCATGGCACTATTGAACAAAATAAAATTCAACCCCGAACACGATGCTGTATATATCCTTGGCGATGTGATTGACCGAGGTAGCAGGCCAATAGACTGCGTGCAATTTATTCAGAAAACTAAGTGCATCTATTTTCTCATGGGCAATCACGAGCAGATGCTGCTTGATTTTATTGACTGCAAGAACAACACATGGTACCATAACGGCTATGAAGCAACAATGGCCCAATTAGAATTGTTGCCGGAAGGCGAAGTTGATAAGTTGGTGGACTATATAAGGCGTCGCCCCTATTATAAGACAGTTAAAGTTGGGGAAAAGCGATTTTTTCTTTCTCATGCGGGGCTAAACCCGCGTATTCCATTTTACGACCAGTCAGACAGAGCGTTATTGTGGAGCCGCAAGGAGTTTTTTGGTCGGAAAGCACGAAACACTCATGTTTGCATATTTGGACATACACCAACCACATACTTAACCGCTAATGGCGACTTCTCTGTGTGGTTTGATCCTATCCATGACGACAAAATCTGCATCGACTGTGGATGTGTATTCGGTGGCAGATTGGCGGCACTCAGGCTAGATGATATGGAGCCTTTTTATGTAGAGGCTCTATAACGGAAGCACTGAGGTGCAATATGATAAAATAAGATGTCTTTCATGCGAGGATAGCTATGCGTCAAAATACAGGAATCTATGAACAACATTTGCGTGACATTACGAAGCCGCTTCGCTTGCGTCCAATGGGTGATTTCCATTTTTATACTTTTACTCCACGTCCACTTGTAGATGGGAATTTCTTTGAAATGGGTGATGAATTATCTGCGATGCTCACGATGACCCACAGACAGCTAGGGGTACTGGAAGGCATGGTGAAACTCATTCCTGACAGCAAAATTATCCGTGATTTAATAGTATTAAGAGAATGCCACTATTCCAGACTGATCGATTATGAGGGGGATGGTAGCTTCCCTGAAATCCTTAAAGCAATTAGTACAGGCAAAGACCATGTACAAAATATCACCAATATTGTATCAGCATTCGAATATTCATTGGAGAATCCTGTTGACCCTGTTGCGTTGTCTCGGCTTTGTAGCATTGCCTTACACGGGCATGGTTCTGATATAAACATAAGGGAACGAGAGAGCTTTATATCTCTGGGAAGAGTGGTTACAAATTTCAAAGAATATAACCCTACTGCACCGGACAAAATACCCGCTGCTCTCGCAGATATATTTGCATTTTTATCAGACGATGATAAGACAGATATTCTGGTGAAAGCGGCCTTGGCGCATTATCAATTTGAAGTGATACACCCATTCGAGAGCTATAATGGTATCGTTGGGCGGATTCTGTTTGCTATGATTTTGTTCGCACATGGCATTCGGGCGGCACCCTTTGTTGGGCTGTCAGAGTTACTCTATTTCAATAAGAATAATTATTTTGAAATGTTACGCAGAACGCAACGCAGTGGTGGATATATTGCGTTGATTAAGTTCTTTGTGGGGGGCATTTGCAGTTCCGCACAAATTGCCTCGTCAGAAATTGAAAGGTTAGTAGAAATCATCGCTGAAGATGAAGCTAAGATTAAAGCCAATAGCCCAACAAAGAACATATTGGTGGTCTATCATTATTTTAAGCGACATTTGGTTTCTGAAGTAAGGCCAATTTCTGATGCCTTGGGAATTTCTTTCAATACGGCGGCAAAAGCGGTTGCCGACCTTTCGACCATGGGCATCTTAAAAAAAGACGGTCAGCGATCGCGGCATCGGACTTTTGTCTATGATAGGTTCTTGCATACACTATACCAACCATAACATCAGGATGTGAATGCTCAATTTTGCCCATCAATTTTGCTCCCGGAATTATATAGTTAACAGAAAGAGTGATTGCAGTTACAGACTGAATCCTGTATAATTAAAAAAGAATGGGGGTTGGTTATGAGCAATTTGAACGCAAAGGAATATAAACGGTTTGAGGACATCAAAACCGTCCGCTCTGATGGGAGCGAATTTTGGTCAGCACGTGAGCTTGCAGATGTGCTGGACTACACAGAATGGCGCAACTTTTCTAAAGTGATTGACCGGGCAATGCTTGCCTGCAAAAATAGCGGACACGAAATTGAGAACGATTTTGTTGAGGTCAACAAAATCGTGAAAGCCGGTGCTACGACAAAGCGTGTGCTTGATTACGAATTGACACGCTACGCCTGTTATCTGATTATGCAAAACGGCGACCCGCGGAAAGAAGTAATCGCTTTGGGGCAGACCTATTTTGCCATTCAGACATATCGGCAAGAAGTGGCGGACCGCTTCAACCAGCTCGACGAGGACAATAGGCGTCTTGTCATTCGTGGCGACGTCAAGCAATGGAATCAGCTTTTGGCAGAAGCTGCACGGGACGCCGGTGTTATCACGAACCAAGAGTTTGCCGAGTTTCAAAATGCCGGATACATGGGGCTCTATGGCGGGATGACGGTTGAGGACATTCATACCAAGAAACAGTTGCAGGTTCGGGATAAAATTCTCGATTTTATGAGAAGTGAAGAGCTGATTGCTAACCTGTTTCGCATCTCTCAAACGGAAAGCAAGCTAAAGCGTGAGAACATACAAGGTGTGACCGCCGCCAGAGAAGCACATTATAAAGTAGGACGCGAAGTTCGCTCTGCGATTGAGCGTGTGGGCGGAGTTATGCCGGAAGATTTACCTACACCCGACAAGAGTATTTCTGAGATTGAACGAGAACAACTCGATAAACTGAAAACACGCAATCAGTTGATGCTGGACGAATAACTAGAGCCCTTGGTTTTTGCTCGAAAAGGTGCAAATAAAAAACTGATGCTAAGGCCAGAGCAAAAATTGCTCCGGCCTTAGTCTGAAAAAAACAAATTTTAGCAACAAAGTCTAACTAAGGCTTTCCCATAGCATATACCCACATGTTGAACCTTTTTTATCTAAAAAATTCAGTATGGCCGGGAGGCGTAGTCCCTGAAAAAATTGAGTCGCTTAATATATTACACACCTTCTGTACATGAGGAATTCTGCTCCACAAGCCATAGCTGCCAATTATACCTATGCGATATTTTGCTCTGGAAACCGCAACATTGATTATATTCGGCTTCCGCCCCACCCAATGGGCAGCCCCTAACCCTTGTTGACTATCACAGCCCAATACGAGGAGTACTTCATTGGCTTCTTTCCCTTGGAACGTATGGATTGTCCCACAATTGGTGTTCAGCCATTTATCTATAGTATCTGCGTCTACTTCCTGTAACAGCTTGGTTAGTAACGGGCGAAGCTTTTGGTGAAGTGAGCGCTTCACAGATGTAAACGGTGTAATGATGTAGATAACGGGCAAAGCGCCAAATTGTATGACTGCCTTCTCAAGTAGCTGTTGAACTAAAATGATTTGTTCGCGTACGGTATGATCTTTGTTGCCCACCTCTCACCCTGCGATATCAAACCAAATGGATCTATCAAGTAAGAAATGAACTCCCGATTTTGGAGGCATGGTTTTACAAAACATGCGGTTGTTATACGCAACTTCGTTTGACATACTAAACATCGGCTCAATGCAACGACGGTGAACGACCAGTGGGCACCCCAGCCATAGTTGTTGCCCATCCATTTTCTGCGTTCCGCCATATGGATTTTGAGCATCCGCTAACACCTGCACTGATAGTTCGGGGATTCTGTAGGAAACAGGTAAGTCATTGTCAGCAGCAAAGCGTCGGCATAGTTCTAGGGGCGTTGTCATAATCGGCTCCACCTGTAATGGATCACCCACCACGATAGCCTTTTGTGTACGCCAAAATGCACCAAGCGCACTTTGAGGCGTAGCCTGACCAGCCTCATCGACAATAAGGAGGATACCAAGTTCACCAGGCTGGACACCTTCTAGAAAAGAACCAATTGAGGCAAAAGTAGTAGATATAACTGGCACAAGAAAAAATAAGGTGTTCAATAAACTGCCGTAGGCAAGCTCTCGGTCTTGAGGCGTAAATTTATTGTCCCACATGGCAAACAGGCGCCTCAAGTTTCGCTCGATGCAACTGCTATTGAGTACAAACGCCTTTTGTAGCATAAGTGCATGATAGAATAGTTCCTCACGCAAGGTGTCATAGGTGTTGTCTGTCCAAGGACAGGCTGATTGAGAGACATCATTTGACTGGATGCCCTGAAAGAAATTGTTGTCAGCATAATTTGACCCAAAGCGCAACTTATCTAGTTCCAAGGCAGATTCAAACTGCTGCTTTTTTCCCTTTATTTGTTGCAAATGTGATTCTTGCTTCTGAAGTTTGTGCTTGGTACGTGTAAGAGATTTGGTTTCGGCATTTAGCGCAGTGCGTTGACGGGTGATATCAAGGCATAGCTTATCACGTAATAGTTTTACTTTTTTCAACTCTTGCAGTCTGATATCTTTCTTGAATAAGGCAGGTAACTGGCGTTTGCCCCAAGAAAGGCCGGCTTGTAGTATATCAACATTTTGCTGATGCAATAAGTAGCTTTCTTCAAACTCTTTCAATTCCGCCTCAAGTTTATTGCATAAATGCGTTTGTTGTTCTATTTCCACCTTCAATATTTTTAAGTCATTCATTATAGAGTTCTCTGTTTCTACAATTGTAGCGTATTTTTCAAGCCGATTTTGCGCTTCGGCAATCTTTTCTCGCTCTTCTCCGACGGCGTCCCATGCGGTAAGAAAGTTTTGTTTGGCACTGTTCCAATCAGGTGCTTGCTTATAGTATTCCTGGAGATTGGTTCCGTCCGCCCACCAAACTTTTTCTCTAAATTCTTTCAGATTGCTACTTTTGCCAAGACGTGCAGAAAAGAGTCCCCATGACGGATTGCCGCAAAGGGCAGTGGCGATGTCGGAAAAATAGGTATGCTCTGGGCTCTCAATATCCGTAAAGTGCCCGGTTCGATCTTTGGCCACGACTTTTGGTAGCTCCATGGAAATATTCTCAACGGCCGCATTGTTATTAGAAGCCACCAGCATCTCAAAAGCCGTCAAGGCAGCATCTGGACAATCATATTTTTTGTTATATTGGTCTGGTGGGCTAGTAAACTCCTTTTCTGTAAAGGCATCATCGGGTTTTAGGTACTTTGCCATTAAGGCTGCTCGCTCTACAATATTTGATGCAATAATTTCCTTGAGGAGTGTAGTTTTTCCTGTCCCCGGTGGGCCGTTTACAGAGAAAATATCCTGTTTTGAAACCGCCAAGTTAATAGAAATCTGTTGCATGAGACTAGGTGAGTATGTTGAAGGCCAGGTTCCCCTAGGGAAACATTCGGCACCTAGCCATTGTTTCATAGCAGTGATATCAGTGTCAATCATGGTATGTACAGGTGGTTTTCTTTCTAAAGCCCGTACGTACGCATTATTTGAGAACTAGGCTTTTTTGTAATACGAGCGATATCAGAAACATAATAGCTTGACATAAGCTCAGTAGCGGGTGTAAGCAGAGGGAAAGTACCGTCTTTTTTACGCTTACTTGCTTTTTTTATTCGCCCAGAGTGCTGGCATTACAAGGCCGGGCTCTATACCTATTTCAGTGCATATTTGCATAGAGAAAAGCTGAAGTTTCTCAAGTGAAAAGGGCTCAGCATCCTCGGATAAAACCGTGTGAATTCGAGCTTGGAGTTTTTCCAGTTCTCCCAAATCCAAGACGACATTAAAATCATGCGCCTTCACAATGGCTCCAAGTGCCCAAGTGAAACTAGAGATAGAAAAAGATTCCGCAACATAAACGCCATCTTCGTCCACCTTAAATGCACAGAGGCAACACTTGGAGTAGTCGCGTTCCACAGAAAAATCATCTTCTGTAAGGTTTAACTCATTGAGCACCCAAGAAATCAAGTCATCGGTTATTGTACATCCAATATATATATCGTAGCTGATTTGCCAGTTGGGATCAGAATTTTGGGGCGGCCAAGGCAATTCCTCTTTCAGGAGATTTATAGCCCCTTTTTCCTTGATTGGCCAGCTTGGTTGGAAAAACTCTAGAGAATACCAATAGCTCAATAAGCGGTCTACCATGATGATTTTGTCCTTTGTTAAAAAAGATTATGTAGCCAATTGTATCATAAAAAGACTAATAAAACAACACGACCACGCTGCTACCATGGTGTGGTGTGGTTTAGGCAATATTTACAGCATAAGTGCAAATGGACAAGAGAATTGACTGCATTTATACAGTTGTGAGCAGATAGCCAAAGCCCCGACAAATTTTTTGTCGGGGCTTGACATATTCGTGGCGGAGAAGGAGGGATTTGAACCCTCGCGACGGTTTCCCGCCCTACTCCCTTAGCAGGGGAGCCCCTTCGGCCTCTTGGGTACTTCTCCGTACATTAACCTTGTTTATGATACCACAAAGGACAGTAGCAGTCAAGGAGATTTTTTTGCGCGGAACCTCTTTCCTCTCACCCCTTCATCTCCAACGCAATAACAAAAGGCGGTCGATTCGGGTTATTCAAAATCCGATACAGCACCACATTAACCGCCGTGTGCGGGATTGTCTCGCAATACTGTAATAACGTAGCGGCCTCCGTTGCCCCTTCGGTGTGCCCTGGGTATACGACTAGTACAATGAGCCCGCCGGGGGCGAGGATGGTGCGCAACGTTTCTATTGCCGCAATGGTTGTATCAGGTGTTGTACAGATTTGCTTGTCGCCGCCGGGCAGGTAGCCGAGGTTAAAGATGACGGCCTTGCATTTGAGATCGGTATTTGCCGGGATGTGTTCCAATAAGTCCCCGTGGCTCGCTTGGATTAACGTCACGCGCTCGGCGGTGACACCGTTTTGCTCTAAGCGTTTCTTGGTCATTGCAATAGCGCTTTCCTGAATATCAAACGCAAATACATGCCCGCTCTGACCCACCAGATTAGCGAGGAACAGCGTATCGTGTCCATTGCCCATGGTGCAGTCAATAACAATGTCGCCCGGTTGGATTGTGTGCTCTAGCAGTGTGTGTGCGAATGTTAAAATTGGCTGTAAGGCCGTTCTATCTCTATCCATAATATTTCCCCTGCCACGTATCTCGTTCTTCCAGCATCCAGTCGATGGCGTTCAGCGTCTCCCATTTCTTTATGCTCCACTGGGGGCCTATCATTTTATCACGAGAACCGTCCCCGGTCAGACGGTGGATAATCATATCCGGCGGCAATATCTCTAGCTGGTCGCAAACGATAGAGACGTATTCATCTCGCTCTAAAAATCGGAGCGCACCGGATTCATACAAGTCAACCATAGGTGTGTTTTTGAGCAGATGCAGAGAGTGAATTTTAATGCCCTGTACATCCAGTTTTGCAACGGTCTGTGCGGTTTCTAACATCATCTCACGGCTTTCCTCCGGGAGGCCGTTTATAATATGAGTACAGACCCGTATTCTATGCTTACGCAGTTTTTCCACCGCATTTAAGTAGGCCGCAAAAGGATAGCCCCGGTTAAAAGCCTGCGCCGTATCGTCAAATATAGTCTGTAGCCCTAATTCCACCCAGAGAAAGGTGCGTTGATTCAGTTCCGCAAGATAGGCAATCACATCGTCAGGCAAACAGTCCGGGCGGGTGGCAATGGACAGGCCCACCACATGGTCTTCTAGCAACGTGCGCTCAAACCGTTCTCGCAGGACAGAGACTGGCCCGTGGGTATTTGTAAACGCTTGGAAATAGGCGATATATTTCCCTCTGGCCCACTTCTCATGCATCTTATCTTTGAACAGCGCAAACTGCTCTGACAGCGGTGCGGCCCGTCGTTGCACAAAGTCCCCCGAACCCACGTCACTGCAAAAGGTACAGCCGCCGAATGCCACCGTCCCGTCCCGGTTGGGGCAAGAGAATCCGCCGTCTAATGAGATTTTGAATACCTTCTCACCGAACATAGTGCGAAGGTAGTGGTTAAAAGAACGAAAGCGTTTCCCGTCAGCGTGTGTTTTCATGTGATAGAGTATACCATAATTCCCTCTGCAACGCAAAGAAAGGACAAGAGTAATAGTTTTCTGTATATCCCTTGTCCCCTACAAGGGCAAAAAAACACCGGGACTGATTTCCATCAAGCCCCGGTGTTCGTTTCGCCTTTACTGTACCATGTTCGCAATTTCTGCGGCGAAGTTAGATTCTTCTTTCTCAATGCCCTCCCCGCGCTCGTAGCGAGTGAAGCCTTTGATTGTAATTTCGCCGCCCAGCTCTTTGGCTAGGGTGGCGACGTGCTTTTCTACAGTGACTTTGCTCTCTTTGACGAAGGGCTGGTTCACTAGGCACACCTCTTCAAAGAATTTGTTCATCCGGCCTTTGACCATGTTTTGGGCAATGGCTTCTGCCTTATCATCGGGCAAATTTTTGGCCTTGTTTTCCTCAATGGCTTTGGTGAGCTGGATTTGGCGCTCTTGCTCCACCACAGTCGCATCCACAGAGGTGCTGTCCAGATATTGGGGCCGCATGGCGGCAATCTGCATGGCCAAGTCACGGCCCAACTCGAACACTTTTTCGTTGGTTGCCAGCGCTTCAGACACTTCCATGTTCACCAAGACACCAATCCGGCCGCCCATGTGGACGTAAGGCACCGTTACACCAGTGTCATACCGGGCAAACCGGCGCACTTGGATATTCTCACCGATGACCAAGATTTTCTCTTGTTGCATCTGGAGTACAGTCATGTCACTGCCGGGATAGGAGAGGGCCATGAGGGTCTCTAAATCAGCCGGATTGTGCTCTGCGACCAGTTTTGCCACATCGTTTGCAAAGGTGGTAAAGCTCTCGTTCTGTGCCACGAAGTCCGTCTCGGCGTTGACTTCCACCACAGCGGAAGCGCCCTCGGTTGCCACAGCGGCTACAACGCCCTCTGCGGCCACACGACCGGCTTTTTTCTGCGCCGCCGCCAAGCCTTTTTCCCGTAGGAACGCAACGGCTTTGTCCATATCGCCATCGGTTTCGGTGAGGGCCTTTTTACAGTCCATCATGCCGACACCGGTCATTTCACGCAGTTTTTGTACGTCTTTTGCTGTAAATGCCATGAAAATAATCCTCCTTTACTCTGCTGCCGGGGCCGCAGGGGCCTCTTCTGTTGCTACCGGCTCTGCCGCAGGAGCTGGGGCGGCGGGTGCCGCTGCTGTCTCTTCTGCGGGTTGGTCGCTGCCTTGGCGACCTTCCATAACAGCGTTTGCCATGGTTTGGCTGATGAGCTTAATGGCGCGGATGGCGTCATCGTTGCCGGGAATCACGTAGTCAATCTCATCGGGGTCACAGTTGGTGTCTACAATGGCGACTACGGGAATTTTCAGCTTCCGGGCCTCTGCGATGGCGTTGCGCTCTTTTCTTGGGTCTACGATGAAGATGGCACCGGGTAGTTTTTTCATGTCCTCTACGCCGCCGAGGTATCTTTCCAGCTTGCCAATCTCATGGGTTAGTTTGATGACTTCTTTCTTGGGCAGCATGTCAAACGTGCCGTCTTCTTGCATTTTGCGCAGTTGGCCTAAACGATCCACACGGGTACGCATGGTTTTGAAGTTGGTGAGCATACCACCTAACCAGCGGGCGTTGATGTAGTACATGCCGACCCGCTCGGCCTCTTCTTTGATTGCGTCTTGGGCTTGTTTTTTCGTGCCCACGAACAGGATGCTTTGTCCGTTTTCAGCCAGTTCTCTCACGAAGGAGTAAGCGGCTTCCAGTTTCTTTACGGTTTTTTGGAGGTCGATGATATAAATCCCATTACGCTCCATGTAAATATAGGGCGCCATTTTCGGGTTCCACCGACGGGTTTGGTGACCGAAGTGTACCCCGGCCTCCAACAATTGCTTCATTGATACGACTGCCATGATTGTTGATTCCTCCTGCAAATTTTTGTTGTCATCCTCCGCTGTCATCAACCAGCCTGCCTACGTCGCAACAGAGCAACGCACCAGACAGAACTGTCCGACCAGCGTGTGTAATGCCAAGGTATTATAACAGAACTTGGCATAGATTACAAGTATTTTTTACAAAAAACCGCTTGGGGCATCTCGCCCCAAGCGGCTCTCTCCTCGTGCTAATGCGGTGCTTGCCAATCCGTCAAAATCGACTTATCCGCCGCCACTTTGTTCACAACCTCGCTCCCTGAACGGCAGTTGTCAAAAGTGCCGCCCTCGATCTTGGTAATCACGGCTTGAAGTAGCTTTTCGTAATACCCCTCCGGGGTCAGCCCGGTGGTGGTCTGGTGGAAGTGCTGTTGGCTGGCGGCAGAGGCGATGTTGGCGTATTCTTCTTTGACTTGGTCAATGAGGTTTTGACGTCGTTGCATGGGGTTCACTCCTTTCACGATAGTATCAGTGAAACTAGTGTTTCCCCCGCTGACCAAAAACATACAATTATGTGTGTTCTCTGCTGGCTAGATATTCTGCTACGCCTAACTCAAACAAGTTGTTGCCCTCGGTATCAATCACCACTGTGGCGGGGAAGTCCGCTACTGTGAGCTGCCGGATGGCCTCAGGGCCTAAGTCCTCGTAACAAACCACCTCCGAAGCGGTGATACACCGGGACAACAGGGCCGCCGCACCGCCAATGGCCCCGAAATAGACCGCACCGTGGGCTTTCATGGCGGCAATGATTTCCAGTGCGCGTTTGCCCTTACCTAACATGCCCCGCAACCCCAACGCCATCAGGCGTGGCGCATAAGCATCCATCCGGTAACTGGAGGTAGGCCCGGCAGAGCCGATGACCGCCCCCGGTTTAGACGGTGTCGGGCCGACGTAGTAGATAATCGCATCTTCGATGGGAATCGGCAGAGACTCACCCCGATCTAGGGCCTCTACCAACCGCTTATGGGCCGCATCTCGGGCGGTGTAGATGGTGCCGGAAATCAGAACTTGGTCTCCGGCGTGCAGGGTCTTTGCGACCGCTTGCGTCAAAGGTGTGGTAATACGAATGCTCATACTCTGTCTCCTACAATACGATAGTGGCAGACCGGGCCACATGGCAATTGATATTCACTGCCACCGGCAGGGCCGCAATGTGGGTGGGATAGGTCTCGATATTCACGCCAAGGGCTGTACTCTCGCCGCCAAATCCCTGCGGGCCTAAGCCGAGGGCGTTGATTTTTGTCAATAGCTCTTTTTCCAGCTCCTGATAATATTCGTCCGGATTGGGTTGGTCTAGTGGGCGAAGTACGGCTTTTTTAGCAAGCCCCGCCACCACATCGAAACTGCCGCCTAGTCCTACTCCCACTACAATGGGCGGGCACGGGTTTGGTCCCGCAAGTTTTACGGTCTCTATCACAAAATCCACCACCCCGTCTCGCCCGGCGGAAGGGGGTAGCATGGCAAGGCGGCTCATATTCTCCGATCCCGCACCCTTGGGTGCCACAGTGATTGTGAGGGTGTCTCCGGGTACGATATCCACATGGATCATGGCCGGGGTGTTGTCTCCGGTGTTCACTCGACGAAGGGGGTCTGACACGATGGATTTTCGCAAATACCCCTCTATATACCCCCGGCGCACCCCTTCATGGATGGCTTCATACAGGTCACCGCCCACAATCTGTACTTCTTGCCCCAACGCAATCAACACACAGGCCATGCCTGTATCTTGGCAAATGGGCACTTGCTCGCCTGCCGCAATCTCCATATTTTCCATCAAACGCCCCAAAGTCTCTTTTGTCTGCGGCCATGGCTCGTTCTCATGACAGGCTCTAATCCGAGTTGCCACACTCTCCGGCAATTTATAATTAGCCCGGATGCAGAGGTTACGGATATGTTCTGTAATGGTACTGGTTTGGATTTTTTTCAAAGCGGATTTCTCCCTTCAGCCCCTCGATTGGAGCCAGTATAGCATATTCAAGCAAGAGAAACAACGCAAACACTTGACAGATACAAAATTTTTGCTATAATAGTGCAAGATGCGGGAGTGACTCAGTGGTAGAGTGTCACCTTGCCAAGGTGAAGGTCGCGAGTTCGAATCTCGTCTCCCGCTCCAAGCCCTTGTAGCATAATGCTATGGGGGCTTTTCTGTGCTCTTTTCTGTCGGCTTGCGCCGATTTTGGCTGGGCGGAACGCCGAAAGGAAAGCCCCTTGCAACCGCCGCTAACATCTGCTACACTAAACACCATGGACACGAAAACACTTTTAAACCAAATACCACCTGCAATCCTGCCTTGGTATCACGCAAACGCTAGAGAAATGCCTTGGCGAGAAAATTGCGACCCTTACCGGGTTTGGCTCTCGGAGGTTATGTTGCAACAGACACGGGTAGAGGCCGTGCGGGGTTATTACGCACGGTTTTTACAGGCGTTGCCTACCATCTCGGACTTGGCGCAGGTAGACGATGACCGGCTCATGAAACTGTGGGAGGGGCTGGGCTACTACAATCGTGCCCGGAACCTGAAACGAGCGGCGGTAACGGTGATGGAGGAACACGGCGGCGCATTCCCCGATACTCATGCCGAGATTTTGGCCCTGCCCGGTATCGGGCCTTATACGGCGGGTGCGATTGCGTCTATTTGCTTTGGGCATCCTTACCCTGCGGTGGACGGAAATGTGTTGCGGGTGTGGGCACGGCTTATGGCGTCCTCGGATTGTGTAGACCTTCCGGCGGTGAGAAAGCGGGTGACAGCAGAGCTTGAGACATTGCTTCACCACACAGACCCGCGGGATTTCAATCAGGCCGTGATGGAGCTAGGTGCCACTGTCTGTCTGCCCAACGGCGCACCCTTGTGCCATACTTGCCCACTGGCCCACCTTTGTCGGGCGAGGGCGGCAGGGAACCAGCTACAATACCCTGTCCGGCTCAAAAAACGGCCCCGGCGGGAGGAGACCATGACGGTGTTTATCCTCACCACAGGCGATAGATTAGCAGTGGAAAAACGCCCTAATGCGGGCCTTTTGGCTGGACTATGGGCCTTGCCCTCTGTCCCCGGGGAGTTAGACGAGGGTGCGGCCTTAGAACAAACAAACGCTTGGGGCGCAGACCCCACAGAACTTATCCGCGCCAGCCGAAGAAAGCACATCTTTACCCATGTAGAGTGGCACATGACCGGGTACTACATCCAATGCCGTACCCAAAGCCCCGCCTTTACTTGGGCCACGCCGGACGACCGTGCCCATCAGGTGGCACTGCCCACGGCGTTTCGACAATTTTTAACTGATTAGGAGGGCTTGTCATGTTTCAAAACCTATGCTTTTTTGGTCACTGTCTCCACACGTTAAGCCCCGTCTCTATCTTCGTGCGCCTGACTTTGGCCATTTTATTAGGCGGCATTATCGGGTTAGAGCGCAGGTTTAAGGGCCGCCCTGCCGGGATGCGGACGTATATGTTGGTCTGTCTCGGTTCGGCCTTGGTGATGATTACCAATGAGTACATGACGGGCATATTCTCTGCCTCTGACCCTGCCCGGATGGGGGCGCAGGTGATTAGCGGGATCGGCTTTCTCGGTGCGGGGACAATTATTATCACCCGGGATCGGCAGGTACAGGGCCTCACCACGGCGGCCAGCCTCTGGGCCAGTGCTTGTATGGGTCTCGCCATCGGGGTGGGCTTTTATGCCGGGGCGTTCATCGGGATGGTGTTTATTCTGTTTATCACGCTGGGGATGCACAAGGTGGATCGGCGGCTACTCAGCAAATCCCGGACGGTGGATCTCTATGTAGAACTTACCGAGCCCAGCGGTATCTATCAGCTTCTCGACTATATTCGAGAGCATGGACACAAGGTGACTTATATGGAAATTATCCGGCCCAAGCATGAGAGCCAGAGCCAAGCGGCAATTTTGCTCTCCCTATTGATGCCCGCCCGCCGGGTGCATTATGAGCTGCTGGCGGAATTAAATGAGATTTCCTATGTTGGGTTTGCAGAAGAGGTGTAGCCACGCTGTTTTGATTTGGCTGGTGTGGTGACGTAGAGATTACTCGATCCAACTCAAATTATAATTTGAGTTGGATGGAACAAACCGGTGGAACAAATCGTCTAAGCCCATAGAACTGATTCAAACATAAAGAGTGAATAAGGAGAATGAAACATGAAGAAGAGGATTTTAGTGATAGTTCTATTTGCGCTGATGAGCGTTGCGTTGGTGGCTTGCGCTGAAAGTACGGCGATTGAGCTGACACCTCAGCCGGAACCGATGCCTGTCGAGGCAGATGTGCCAGAGGAAGAGCCGATTCCAGCAGCAGATACGCTAAGTGATGATTTATCAGACGAAACAGAAGAACCACCGGGGACCTACACCATTGAGCAAATCCAAACCGCACTCCAACCGCAATTTCAAGTAGGGGACTGGGGCGAAGGAAACCCCCAAGTGATTTCCGCACAAAGAGTTGACAGGGATAGAGACAGCATAGCACTAGACTTTTCTCACACCTATATCGACTTATCAGATTCTGTGCGCTATCAGGTGGCAATTAGGTTTAGGCAATCAATCGAAGACTATAACATGTGGTCGGACATGTGGGCAGGCGCAGAGCGAAATCCGTTCAGTCGTGACGGTGATTATACAATCTTAACTGACTACTATTATTTCAATGATGTAAACGGTGCCCCTGAATTAGCCGTTGTTATGTGTTAGCACTTTTCCCATAATTGGTCTGCCCCTCTGCTGAATCGGTATTCCGACCTTCAGCAGAGGGGCAGTGGTGTGTTAGGGAAGTGGGATGCAGACAGTATATCCTGAAGATGTTACTCTTCTTTTACGGAAATGAAAACAAATTTTGAACGCAAAATATTTGTTGTTTCTGCCTGCTTCGTTTAACATAATATCATTCGTGTAGAATTTTGTCAACTATATCTTTTTGACGCCAACGGTTACGCTTCCAGAAGAAAAACGACAGGGCGGCAGAGAGGTAAGGGGCGATGGCTTGGGCGGTGAAGATACCGGGCAGGCCCCAAAAACCAGAGAACAGCCAAGTCAGCCCCATCCGGCCAAGCAGCCCTTCCGCGGCGGCGGACAAGAGGGAGTAAAGGGTAAGCCCCGCGGCTAGGATGGCCGAGTTAAAACCGGAGTGGAGGGCGTGGCCGATATAGCACCAAGCGAGGATGGTCAGGTATTTCACGCCGATTTGGACGACCTCCGGATTGTCGGTAAACAGGTCGATGAACCGGGCGGGGAAGAGTAGGGTGAGGGCCGTGGTAAGAACCGCAAACCCCAAGGTATACACCAGCGCCCAGCGGACGGCTTGGTCGGCCCGGCTCGGCTGATTTGCGCCTAAGTTTTGGCCTGTGATGGTAGAGGCGGCGTTGCCGATTGCCAGCATGGGGATCACCAACATATTGGTTACCCGGCTACCGGCCCCCAATGCCGCCGTGGCCGCCACGCCGTGGGGCGTGACCAGACGGGTGATGAATAGGTTTGCAAGCTGTAATAGCCCCATTTGTAAACCGAAGGGAATGCCGATTTGTAGCACTTGCCGGATTTTGCTCAAAGGCGGCAGAAAACTTTTGAAACGAAAATCAAACACAAACGTGCGCCGCCGCATGTAGAGGGTCACGGCACCCAATAAAGCCGCTGCCGCCTGTGCGATGACGGTGGCAAGGGCCAGGCCCAGAATACCAAGCTCCCACACGCCCGCCAGCAAAACCCCCAGCCCTAGATGGAGCACTGCCGCCACGGCGGCGAATATCAAAGGGCCTTTGGCATCACCAAGGCCCCGGAGCACTCCCGCCACGGCGTGATAGGCGAAGGTGAATAGGAGGCCCAACGATGTGAGCTTCATGTACTGTTTGGCACTCGCCAAGGCCGTCTCTGGGGTTTGAAGAAATTGTAAGATAGGGGCGGCAAAGAAAAATCCGGTGAGAGCCATGATAGTCCCTACCAATAGGGATAAGGTAAACAGTGCCCCCGCCGCTTGGCCTTGGCCCTGTTTGGCATCTGCCCCTTTGAGTTGGGCGATGAGAATTTGTCCCCCGGCGGTAAGACCCAGAGAAAAAGTAGTGAGGAATAAGATGCTCTGTCCGCCTACGGTCACGGCACCCATAGCGTCCGCCCCCAACAACCGGCCTGCCAGCAGGACATCGGTGAGGGAGAACAGGGTCTGGAGTAAGTTTGTGAGTACCATGGGCCAAGCGAACCGGGCTAACAGGCGGGGGATGTTGTCTTTGGTGAGGTCATAAGGCATGAGAGATGCAATCCTTTCACGCTAGGTGTTCCCTATGTACGGGGCGCACCAACCGCCCCGTGTTGTGTCACCAGCGCCGACAGCCCCAGTCGCCGCAACCGCTGCGGCCCCAACAACCACAGCCGCAACCGCAGCCACAGCCCCGGCGGTTTCCGCCGCAGACGGCACAGCCAACAGCGGCACCCGCCAATAAGCCAAGTAACATACTATGCACCTCTCATTTCTTCTGTTTTTCAGGCCGGATAGTCTGGCCCGCTACAGTATATGTGTAGCGGGTGCGTTTTGACACGGCTACCAGATGACCACCCGGCGTTCTGTCGGGATATACATCCCGTCCTCTTCGGTTACCCCGAAGATTTCATAAAAGATGTCTAGATTTCCAAGTTGCAGATTGGCCCGCACCTTTCCCGGTGCGTGGACATCTAAGGCCAGTAGTAAATCCGTATACGCCGGTGTGGCGATATTGCGCCAGATGGTGGCCCAATTGTAGAAAAACGCCTCCAAATCGGAAGCCGGCAGTACTTGCAGGGCCTCCAGCGCACAGCCCAGTCCGCCGGCATCGGCGGTGTTTTCGGTGACGGTCATCCGGCCGCACAGAGACCCGCTTCCATGGGGTACACCGTCGAAGAGGGCGATCATGGCCTGTGTTTTCAAATCAAAGGCGAGGAAATCCGCCTCACTCCACCAGTTATGAAGACTGCCGGAGGCGTCAAATTGGGCACCGTTATGATCAAAAGCGTGGGTAATCTCATGGGCAATCACTGTGCCGATGCCGCCATAATTCTCACCCGCAGACTGATGCGGACTGTAAAAGGGTGCTTGCAACAGTGCCGCCGGAAACGTAATGGCGTGGGCCACCGGGTTATATTGGGCGTTTACCGTGTGGGCGGTCATATTCCAAGCGTGACGGTTGACGGGGTTGCTGTACTGGGCGAAATTTTCCGCTCGGGCGATTTGTGCAAAAGCCATGGTGTTATCTAACAGTGTGCCGCCCTCTTGGGCGGAAACTACTTGAAATTGGTGGTACATGGGGTCCATTTCGTCTGGATAGCCGATGTTGACCACCAGTGTGTCCAGCTTTTGCATGGCGGCTTGAATGGTCTCTGAACTCAACCAGTCGTTTCGCGTTAGGCGGGCTTTAAAGGTGTCGATGAGCGTATCGGTCAAGGCAAGCACGTCTTGTCTGGCATCTTCGCCGAAATAAGTTCTGCCGTAATAATCGCCCACCACACCGCCGAAGGTGCCGGTGGCCAGCAAAAACGCAAGTTCTGCCGGGTTTGTGCTTTGTGTTTGGCCCGTCAAAGCCCGCTGGTAAGCCGAGACCGTGTGCAAAAACGCTTGGTCTAAATACCCCGCCAAATGGAACACCGTATTGACCAGCATCCAGTGCTGGAGCTGTGGGAACGTCTCTTCCGTGACTAGCTTTGAAAAAGCTGCAATATACCGGGGATTCATCACCACGACCTCCGCCGGACGCTGGCCCAGCAGGTTTTGCAACAGGCGGTCGAAACAAATCACGCCGCCAAGGGAAGAAAACGCATCCATATCCATGGGATTGTACATTTGAGGATAGGCACCGGCCTCAGCGGCGGTTTTAGCATAAGGTACCAGCAACGCATCAAAGGCCAAGGCATCTGTCATGACCGCTGTCGGATTCGGTACTCCGGCAAGGGTCAACAGCGCTTGGCCAGTGTCCATGAACACCTGAAGCAGTTCTTGCCCCAGGGGGGCACTATAATAACTCGCATCCGGTAAAAATAAGCCGGGGTCACTGATATACACCGCATGTTGCTGGGCATTGCCCATGTCTGGGCTTACATGAAGCGATATGGGCAATGGCATACAGTCCCGCACCCAGTCTGCAAGGTGTTCATCCAACTCAGCAAGGCTTGTCAGTGCTTGAATCCGTTCAATATAAGCCGCCAAAGGTGCCCCGCCTACTGCATCACGAGTTTGATAGTCGGAAGCCATGTCGTAGTAAGCCAAAAACTGACCCAGCGGCCCTGTGGTATCCTGCCGATTCATCTCATTAAAATCGGCTTGTAACTGGGCAGAAACCTGCCGACTCAGTTCCCAAAACCCACTGATGGCGGGCATGTCACCGGGCAATTCTGCCGCCTGCAACCACCGCTCATTGACCGCCTCATAAAAGTCGTCCTGCAATCGTACCGACTGGTGGGCAAGGGCAGGGGCCGCACCAAAAACTAGTAACAAACCGCCCAACAATAGGGAAATAAACCGTTTCATCACAAATCACTCCGTTTCGTTTTCTTTAGTTTGTCCCAGAAAACGGAAAGATTGCTTCGGAAACAAGATTCTCAAAATCTGCCAAATAAAGCTAGGGAGATAACGATGTTATCTCCCTAGATAGTGTGGACATGAGATAAACTGTTCGATTTTTGAGTGGATTTTTCGCTATGCAAGGCAAATTTTCGCAGGGTTGCTGACGCAAGGCAAGAAAATTTAACACAGCATGGCGGAAAATCCGCCAAAAAGCGGACGCTTTCATCTTATGTCCACACTATCTAGCTGTGAGCGCATTTCAATGGCACACCAATCCGGCGGCAGTGCCGAACACCACCACTACTTCTGCTCCAACCAAATCATAAGCGCCGTCAAATCCGCCGCACTCACACCGGAAATCCGACTGGCCTGCCCCAAATTTTGTGGGCGAATTTGCCCCAGTTTTTGCCGTGCCTCCAACCGGAGACCCTGAATTTGGTCGTAGTCAATCTCCGGCGGGATGCGCTTTTCTTCGGCCTTGGAGAATGCCTCAATCTGCCGGGCTTGCCGCTGGATGTAGCCCTCGTATTTAATGGCGATTTCTATCTGTTCTTGCACCCTGTAATCTAAGGCCAGACGGTTTGGATCAAAGGGGGAGAGGTCGGCGCAGGAAATTTCTGGTCGCCGGAGCAGAGCCGCTAGGCTGATCCCGGAGACAGGGACAGCGGTGTGTTTGGCTTCCAAAAATGCTGTTAGTTTTTGTGAGGGTGGTAGATAGGTTGCCCCCAGCCGTGCAATTTCCGCTGTCACTGCGACATATTTTTCCTCTACTGCGGCAAAAGTCTCATCTGACACCAACCCTACCCGGTGGCCGATAGCGGTGAGGCGTTGGTCTGCGTTATCTTGCCGGTGCAGAAGCCGATATTCGGTTCGGCTGGTCATCATGCGGTAGGGTTCGCTGGTGCCGCGGGTGACCAAATCGTCAATCAACGCCCCAATATAGCCTTGGTCACGCCGGATGATGAGAGGTGGCTCGCCTTTGATCTGCAAGGCCGCATTCACCCCCGCCACATAGCCTTGTACTGCCGCTTCTTCGTAGCCGGAAGAGCCGTTGAACTGTCCGGCACCATAAAGGCCGGATACGGCTTTGGTCTCTAGGGTGAGGCGCAGGGCTGTGGGGTCGATACAGTCGTATTCAATGGCATAAGCAGGGCGCATAATCTCCGCCCTGGTCAGGCCGGGGATGGTGTGAAGCATTTGGATTTGCACATCTTCTGGCAAGGAAGAGCTAAACCCCTGAATATACAGCTCGTCCGTGTCTAGGCCCATGGGTTCCACAAACAACTGGTGCCGCTTTTTATCCGCAAACCGCACTACCTTGTCCTCGATAGACGGGCAGTATCGTGCCCCCACGCCCTCCATCCGGCCCGCATACATGGGACTGCGGTGGAGATTTTTTCGGATGATGTTGTGGGTCTCTTCGTTGGTATAAGTCAGGTGACAGACCACCTTGTTTTCCGGCGGGTGTGTGGTGGAGAAAGAAAACGCCTCCGGCATGGGGTCGCCGGGTTGCACCTCCATCTCATCGAAATCCACACTGCGGGCGGACACCCGTGGCGGGGTTCCGGTTTTGAAGCGTTGTAAGGGAACGCCTAACCGTGCCAGACAATCAGACAACTCTATGGCTGCAAACATACCATCCGGCCCGCCGTCTTGCTCATATTCGCCTACGATGATACGGCCTTTCAAAAACGTGCCTGTGGCGATGATAGCGGCCCGACAGGTATAGACGGCCCCTGTGTGTGTGGTCACACTGACCACCCGGCCATCTTCTACCTCAATGGATACAATTTCCGCCTGTTTGAGTAGCAGATGTTCCTGTTGTTCCACAGTATGTTTCATCACCGCCTGATATGTCCGGCGATCCGCTTGGGCACGGAGCGACCGGACTGCGGGACCTTTCGACACCCCCAACATCCGATATTGGATGCAGGCCTTATCTGCCCCACGGCCCATCTCGCCGCCAAGGGCGTCTAATTCCCGCACCAAGTGCCCCTTTCCCGTGCCGCCGATGGCTGGGTTACAGGGCATGTTGCCAACAGAGTCCAGATTGATCGCAAAGCAGATGGTATCTAGCCCCATCCGGGCCGCAGCGAGGGCCGCTTCAATGCCCGCATGGCCCGCCCCGATGACGGCAATATCGCATTGTCCGGCGATAAAGTTCATGGTGATTCGTCCTTTCCTGAGAAAACCCTTGTTCAAAAGCCTCTATTATAGTATACTATCCACATTGAAAAAGCAATGCGGAGGATAATGGGATGCAAAATTTAGACAAATCTATGGAAAAAATCGTGGCCTTATGTAAGGGCAGAGGGTTCATTTATGCCGGTAGCGAAATCTACGGCGGCCTTGCAAACACTTGGGATTACGGCCCGTTGGGGGTGGAACTCAAAAATAATGTCAAGCAGGCTTGGTGGAAAAAGTTTGTACAGGAGAGTCCGTATAATGTGGGCTTAGATTCCGCCATCCTCATGAATCGGCAGGTCTGGGTGGCCTCTGGCCATGTGGTGAATTTTAACGACCCGCTGATTGATTGTAAAAGCTGTAAAATGCGCCATCGGGCGGATCAGTTGATTGAAACTTTTAATGTCGCCGAACATATTGAAGGTATCAACGTAGAAGCCATGGACAACGACCAAATGTCGGCCTACTTGGTGGAGCATAACATTCCCTGTATCCACTGCGGTAAGCGGGACTTTACGCCCATTCGGAAGTTTAACATGATGTTCAAAACCTTTCAAGGCGTCAACGAGGACACCGCCGCCGAGGTCTACTTGCGTCCGGAAACGGCTCAAGGGATTTTTGTGAATTTTAAGAATATCCAACGCTCCAGCCGCCGGAAAATCCCCTT
>WRBE01000006.1 GCA_009779845.1 Oscillospiraceae bacterium | reverse complement strand
TTCACGATTTCAAAGCCCAGCTCGCTATCCATCTCCGTCGTTCCAACAATTACCCGATGCGTCCGCTCAACTGGAAAGCTCCTATAGAACTCATCAATGTCCAATATGTTTGACTTTCCTACAGTTGTCTAGCGGAAATCGAAATTATGCGAAAATGAGAGGGTAGGGGAGGGAGCGATTACTCCACGCCAACCCCGTACTTGATTTTATAAGCGTCAATAGCAGCTTGGATGATGTCTCTGGCGTCGTCTTCGCCCATGACTTCGTCTACGGCGGTTTCCTTGCCCTCTAGGGCTTTGTAGACGGAGAAGAAGTGGTGCATCTCATCGGTGATGTGTTTGGGCAGGGTGTGGATGCTGCGGTAGCCGTTATAGGTGGGGTCGCCGAAGGGGACGGCAATGATTTTTTCGTCGGCCTTGCCGTTGTCTAGCATTTTAATGACCCCAATGGGGTAACAGCGCACCAAACTCATAGGATGCAGGGTCTCAGAGCAGATGACAAGTACATCTAACGGGTCATCGTCATCAGCGTGGGTGCGGGGAATGAGACCGTAGTTTGCCGGGTAATGGGTTGAGGTGTGGAGCACCCGATCCATGGCGATGAGGCCTGTGTCCTTGTCCATCTCATATTTGACCTTGCTGTTTTTTGGGATTTCAATGAGGGCCATGAAATCGTGGGGCGTGATCCGAGTGGGGCATAGGTCGTGGCAGATGTTCATGTGGGGGTTCCTCCAGTTATTAAAACTCTTTTTTTAGTTTCCGGATGTCGTTTCCGAAAAAGGTGACCAGTTCGTACTCACCTTCTAGCCGGGACATGATTTGCAAATTATATTTTGCGGCAAGGTCTGGGAGGCTGAAATTCGAGTTAATGATGGTGGACTTTTTGCGGAGCAACCTAGTGTTAATCAGGGTATAGAGGGCACTGATGGTAAAGGTTGTGGTCATCTCTGTGCCCAGATCATCTAAGATCAGCAAATCACAATTGAGATACCGCTCTACCTCATCGTGGGCGGCCTCGTGATCGTGGCGTGGGCCGAACTTTTCTGCTTCAAACTTGGCAAACAGGCCCGTGGCAGTGTCGTAAACCACAGAGAATCCGGACTCTGACACCACTTTGGCGATACAGGAAGAGAGAAATGTTTTTCCCAGCCCCGGTGCGCCTGTGAGGAAGAGGTTCATAGAACCCGGCCCAAACTGGGCGGCGTAGGTCTGACAGAGTGCTAAAATCATAGCCATATTTTCACGGGCGGTGGTGCCGAAGCGGGGGTTTAGGGCGCGGTCATCGTAGTAATCTAAGGAAAATGCCTCGAAATTTTCTTGGCTGATATTTAATAAATCAGAAAGCTCTTGCGCCTGTAGGGTACGATAGATGTCTAACAGGCAAGTACAGAGTCCTTGGGCGTAATGGCCGTTATCATTGCAGACGGCGCAGGCGGGCGGGTCGTCTAAATAATCTGACGGATAGCCGTTTTGGACGAGGAGGTCTCGGCTTTCTGCTTGCAGGGCTTGGTTGGTGGCACCAAGTTCACGCAAGCGGGCCTCTAGGTCTGGGTGGTCGCCAACGGCCAATTGGACGATGGTCGCCACGGTTTCCCGCAGGGCTAAGTCAATTTCTTCCAGGCGGGGGAATTTTGCATAGACCTCGTTCCGGTGTTCACGAAAGGCGGTCTCACGGGCCTGCTTATTCTCATTGAGATGTTCACGAGCCCGACTCAACAATTTTCCGTCTAGCGGCATTGGTATCCCCTCCGTTCATCTGTTCTAATAGTCGCCGGCGGCGGGCAATCTCGTCCCGATCAGGGGCACTTGGGGTGGGTGCGGCTGCTTTGCCGCGGCGGGGCTTCGTGTCGCCGGAAGGCTCTGCCGCCTCAATATCATCAATCGTGGTCAGTCCCTTTTTGTGCCAGTCGGTAACGATAGCGTCTAAGTACTTCCATTGAAGCGAACCGGTTTGCACCATGGTTCTGTCGTAAGCCAAGGCAATCACTTCCGGGCCGAGGTTTAACTCTAACCAGCGGTGCAGGTATTTTTCTTGGGAGGGGGTCAGCTTGTCCTGCTTGATATCCAAAGCTTTTTTCAAGAGGCCGATCTCGCTTTTCATCCGCTCTCTGCGGTCGATGTGGGCCACAGCTTGTTCTAGGGTGAAGATTTCCTCTCTGGCCCAGATGTAGGCGATTTTTTCAATTCCCCGCAGGGTAGGGGATTTCCCTTCGCCATACCGCTCCCGGTGCTCTTTCGTCAAGTGGGACACCAGCTGGAACATCACATCTAACGGAAGTCCCAAATGGCGATAGATGCCCATGAGAGTGTTAAGGTCCGGGGCGGTGAGAATTTTGTTTAATATGCCGCCGACCTCTTTGACCAGTGCCGCAAAGCCGGGGTCTGTGGACATTTCTTGATCTAATTCTGCCGCTGTATATTGAGGCAGCTCGTCCGCTTGGGGCGGGTCTTGTTGCTGCGGTGCCGTCGGCTTTTCTGTTGTATGCACAGCGGCAGCGTCCCCGCCGGAGATGAGGCCCAAGGTGGCCAGCACCCCCACGGCGGCATAGACCTCTTGCTCGGATAAGAGCAGGGCCTGCATAGCGTCCGGGATATGAAGGTGGCCTTTTTGCCCCAGCAGATATAGGTATAGCAAAGCCGCACCACCGTCCGCCCGGCGCAACAACTTTTGCAGGGCGTGGCCAGAGATGAAGTGGTTTTCTTGGTCAGGCAGGCGGAACCGTCGCTCGTCCATAGGGGTCTCCAAACTATATGAATGCGTCTATTATAGCAAAGATGGGTGGTGGTTCGCAATGTGTTTTCAGTATCTTCCCATGTGCGTCCCGTGCCCTTTCCCTTAATCGATGCGCCTTGTTATCAGCGGCACAACAAATCCTATCGCAATTCCTGTCCCCAAATTTCGCACTATTTCAATCATCGCATTATCCCCCGGAAACAGTATGGATGTCAACAATATAATAGAAATTGCAACGACAAGTGCAATCAAAAAAATCACAATGGAAAACAGAACTTTTTGGGAGCGCCGCTCTATGTTAAAGCGTGTATGCAGCTTATCTCCGAGGTCAAACTTTTTTACAATGCTATAGCATATCCCTGCGCTGATGGGCATTGCCATGATGCTCATATCCATACCGTTTGCTCCTGCCTATGACTGGCAAATCGGCTTCGCCGATTTGCGCAGCTTCACCCCGGCGGCAATCCGTTCCGCCGCTTCTCTCGCCGTCACGGTCTCCTGCGCCCCTGTCACCATATCTTTCACCGTCACCTTGCCTTGGGCAATCTCGTCCTCGCCCAAGAATACCACGTAGGGAATCCCGAGCTTATCCGCATAACCCATTTTCGCCTTAAACTTCTTGTCTTCCCCATACACCTGTGTCCGAATCCCCGTATGCCGCAGGGCCGTGGCGAAGGCAATAGCCGTACCCCAGTCATCAGTCATAGGCAGAATGAGCGCATCCGCCGGGGCAGTGAGGAGGGTGTCGTTTAGATACTTCTGCTCTTCCAACACATAAAACAGCCGGGTCAGGCCGATGGAGATGCCCACACCGGGGAGTTGTTTGTCGGTGTAGTACTCTGCCAGATTATCATACCGCCCGCCGGAGCAGATAGAACCGATTTCTGGGTGGGAGGGGATGATGGTCTCGTACACCGTGCCGGTGTAGTAGTCGAGGCCCCGGGCGATGGTCAGGTCTACAGTAAAATGGGTATCCGGCACGCCGAAGGCCTCCATGTATTTTGCCACGGTGAGCAGCTCTTCGATGCCGGTATCCAACAATTCGTTTTGTCCCATATAAGGGGCCAAAATCGCCACGGGACTGGCACCCCTTTGGCTAGAGGTGAGCAGGTCTAATAACCGCTCGGCATCTACTTTGGGCACGTTAAAGTCACCGACTAAGGTATCCTCCACCCGTTCCCGGCCGATTTTTTCTAATTTATCCACTGTCTGCATAATCCCGGTGGCATGGTTCTCTAGGCCAATGGATTGGAATAGACCGTTTAATATCTTCCGGTTATTGACCCGGATTACAAAATCCTCTAACCCTAACGCACGGAAGGTATGATAAATCACGCCGGGAATCTCGGCTTCGTTAATGACGGCTAACTTCCCGTCTCCGATGACGTCAATATCCGCTTGATAAAACTCCCGGAACCGGCCCCGCTGGGCCCGCTCGCCACGGTAAACTTTCCCGATCTGGAACCGCCGGAAGGGGAAGGTAAGCTGTCCATAATGCTGGGCTACATATTTGGCTAGGGGCACCGTGAGATCAAAGCGGAGTGCGAGATCATTGTCCCCTTTTGTCATGCGGTAAATTTGCTTTTCCGTCTCCCCGCCGCCTTTGGCGAGTAATACTTCCGCCGCTTCTACTACGGGCGTGTCTAAGGGCGTGAAACCGTAGACGGAGAAGCTGTCCTGAATAATCTCCACCATGCGGTCAAATTTCATCTGATTGGCCGGTAATAACTCCATAAAACCGGATAAGGTTCTGGGTGCGACACGTTGCATACTACATTCTCCTCCGCAAACAAAATGGGCGAGGCCAGTGCCCCGCCCCTGTAAAATTTAGTCTTTTTTCGGATTGACAATATCCCGCCAGTCCAAGTCACCCCGCTGGAGACCTTGAATCAGCACCTCCGCCGTGGCCACGTTTGACGCAAAGGGCACATTATACTGGTCACAAAGCCGTGCTAGGTCGTCTACGTCTTTTAAATCCTCTGTGGTGCTGTTGGGGTCGCAGAAAAAGAGTACGAGGTCAATCTCATTGTATGCAATCCGCGCACCGATTTGTTGGTTGCCCCCTTGGGAGCAAGAGAGATACAACGTCACAGGTAAACCTGTCGCCTCTCCGACCAGCCTTCCGGTGGTGTTGGTGGCACAGATATCGTGTTTGGACAGCACACCGCAGTATGCAATGCAAAACTGCACCATTAATTCTTTTTTCCGATCATGTGCTAACAGGGCAACATTCATCCCGTCCGCCGCCTTTCTGGTTTTATTATTTATGCTTTAAGGGAATTTCCTCTCCCATAATCCGCTTTGCTACCCGTAAGAAGGCCGAAGCCGCTTTCCGGCGTGAGTATAGCACCAATGGCCGAAGCCGTGTGGCCGCTGCAATCACATCTTGGTCTTCCGGCACAATACCGAGGATGGGTACGCCCACAAAGTCGATGATATCATCCACATTGATGTCTGCATGGGCCACCATTCTCACTCGCATTCGGTTAACCAGCAACCGAATATGAGTAATGCCCAGCTCGTCTAATTCCATCACCGTCCGTTGCGCATCCCGCTGGCTGGTGGCATCTGTGGTGGTGACCACGACAACGGAATCTGCGTGTTTGCTGGTAAGGAAAAACAGGTCGTCCAACCCCGCCGGGCCGTCGATTAAGCAGTAATCGTACTTGGCTTTGGCTTGTTCTACAATTGCAGCCAACCGATCCCCGGTGAGCTTTTCCGCACCCATGGCGGGGCCTGCTAACAGGAATAACCCTTTGATTTTCGGATGTTCTACCACCGCTTCTTCTAACGTGTGCCGTCCGGCTGCTACATCAGAGATATCTAGGGTGGCGAGGTCTGACATGCCCAAGATCAAATCCAAGTTGGGCAAGCGCAAGTCTAAGTCCATGCACAGCGCCCGCTTCCCCAACGCCGCCAGACAAGAGGCAATAGCGGAAACCGCCGTAGATTTCCCCGTCCCGCCTTTGCCGGAAGTGAATACAAAACTCTCTCCCAAACACTGCCACCTCCCTCGTGTATAATGTGTGTTTTTAGTGCTTCATTCCATTGTACCTAATTTCACAACGGATTTCAATAGAATATCCTGATTTATCCATAGCCGCCCCATAAACCGTCAACATGCACAACACACATCTTAAGCGCATCTCAATAGAGCATCACACTGGCGGTCTCTGCCAAGAGCCCTTCGGCGAAGTGCCGAACAGGGAAGGGCAAGGGCCGGGACGCACAGGGCATCATTCTACAATGTACAACAGGATGAACCCCTTGGGATTACAGGGCTAACCTACACTGAAATGCCGTCCGATCAGACTATTGAGCTGATAAGGGCGGCATTTTTACTCTACAGAAAGAGCAGAGATGGATATCCCATTTTTTATGTATATTATCATTATTTCAAGCAAATGACAAGGTGTTTGCGCGGTGACGTAGCCGAAAGGCTCCTTATGTGGTGGATGAGAAGGCGGCATTGGTATAAAATCCAATGCCGTCTTTTACTGTCTCCAACAGAAGATAATTCTTTATTATCTTCTGTTGGAAAGTATATCACACTTTTCACTAAAATCCAATGATTTTCTTTGAATTTCATTCATTAAATACAAATTTATTTCGTGGGTGCTTCGAGGCTAGTATTTTTCTCTGCTTTTGCGCCGTTACCTGTGTGTATATTTGAGTGGTCTGGATAGAACTGTGTCCAAGCATCCTCTGTATGTATCGGATATCAACATCTTCCTCAAGTAATAGCGTTGCGAATGAATGCCGGAACATATGTGGCGTGATATGCAAAGAAATACCTGCTTCGGCACAAAATCTCCGGATCAATGTGCGTACCGACTGCTCTGAAAGGCGTAGTTGCAGCCTATTTACAAAGAAATAGCCTGTTTCATTCATCACCGCCAGATGGGTATTCCTATAATGCCGCAGCAGTGCTAATACCTCGCGATTGCCGATTTGGAGCACACGTTCTTTTGAGCCCTTTCCCATGATTCGGATACTCCCATCGCTCAAATTAACATCGTCCGCATTTAGAGAACAAAGCTCCGACACACGCATTCCGGTTGCGAACAATAGTTCAACTACAGCAACATCCCTGTGTGCAACCTGAAACCCATATGGCGTGTGCGCTTGCTCCAATCGGCGGTAGGCAACGGCCAGTATCTTTTTAATTGCTTTCAGCGGAATCGTCCGAGGCAGCTCTTGTGGTTCTTGAAATTTTGTTTTGATTTTCCTCATTGGGTCATCAGGAATTATTTCCTCGAACTCCAAATGACTGAAAAATGCTTTGAGGCTGGCCAGCTTTCGCTTGACAGTTTTGGGTTGATATGTTTTGTGCAAGTGTGTGATATAGCAGGTAATCTCGGGCTTAGCTATACAGCTAGCAACAGGGCTGATGTGCCTCTGAAACTGTTTGAGGTCTATCGTATACGCCTTCACCGTATCTTTGCTCAATTTCTTCTGATATTTGCAGTAATTTAGATATATCGTAATTTCCTTGTCTAACTCTATCATTTTTACTCTCCTTCCGATTATCATGCCCTCCTAATTATTAAGGCCCGAAGGAGAATTGTCTACACTTTTTTGTGATCCCGCGATATCAAGCGCATGGAGCAATTGGACTCTCGTTGTTGTGACATGCACGATGGAGAGATATTAATTTGAAGTCGGGCTATTGCATTTTGAATTGCTTACGCCTTACATCGAAGGGGGTTGATTTCATTCCAAAACTAACCGAAGCCCAAATCCAGCAAGCCCGCGATACCGACCTGCTCACCTATCTTCAAGCCCATGCCCCGCACTCCATTCGTAAATCCGGTACAAATGAATATTGTCTTGTTGCCCATGACAGTTTCAAGATGTCCAACGGCAAATAGTATTGGCATTCCAGAGGCTTTGGAGGATATATCTCACAGGACTGCCTGATCAAAGTCGAGGGCATGGGGTTTGTGGATGTGGTCGAGACATTGACCGGCAGAGCTACATCGTTCTACCCAAAAGCGACCATAGCCAAACCCCGCACCTCGCCGCCAAAACATCCATTCAAACTGCCCGCAGCCAATCGGAACAATGACCGAGTGTATGCTGAAGACAGCCTGCAAATGATACCAACTGCCCAAAATGGGAAGTTGGTATCCAAGACGATATGCTGATGCTGTCCGGTCAGGATAGCGAATGCGTCTGTCACCGTGACTGGGGCCTCTGTGACCTTCCGCCCCCTTGGGGGCGTTTGAGTAGACGGCAACGCCGGCTTTGGGATGCGCATCCTTTGCGCATCCGGTGGGTTCGGGCTTCCGCCCGACGAGCGAGCTTTCGGGACTTTGGGCCCGACAAGCATTGCTCGCCAAGGTCTGGTACCCCTGTAATTTCCTAAAACACCAAAAAATCTATTCAACAATCTTCCATTTCCCGACCTAACATGATATAATTCAGCAACTCACTACAAAAATGGAGGTCATCCCCATGATGAAGCGCAACACACACCGAGTACTCGCTCTACTCCTCGTAGCCCTACTGGTTCTAAGCGGATTCCCAATCAACTCATTGGCCGTGGAACGGACGGAAGTCTCACGCATCAACACAGATGCTCTGCTGGTGGAGCTAGAGTCCGAGTCGGAGGATTTGGAAGCGGTTTCTACATCCGAACTCGTTGACGGCAGTCAAAACATATTCGCAGTGCCGCACCATGTCACCAGATATGACTGGAGAGATGAGGAATTGGCCGTTCTAAGGCATACACTGGACACGCCGATTGGTATGCAGGGTTTTGAATCCGACTGGGATAATGACCCGAATGAAATTGTCGAAATAGCGGTACAGTTTGTAACGCCGCCGGCCGTTGCTTTGCGGTTATTGCACGAGGAAGCGCACCCACGCGCCCGTTTAGCGAAACATGTGTTTGAAGCGCAGGCACTTGCAGCTCACGATGCGTTCTTGGAGCAATTACAACCGCTCACAAGAGTCCGCACAGCGACAACAGAAATCTTCAGCGAACACCACAGTCTGTTCAACGGCGTATTCATGCGTGTCCCACAATATATGGTGGAGCGCATTGCGGAATTGCCGGAGGTGTTTTCTGTTACACCGAACATGCGGTTTTCCGTCGATTTGCCGGAGGCTAGGTCTGAAGCTGCCTCTGCTGATTTTATGCGGGAATCCCTAGAGTTTTTTGATATGGATTATATTCACAATACCATGGGCTTTACGGGACAGGGTGTCCGTGTTGCTGTTCTGGATACGGGCGTGGACTATAATCATCCGAGGTTGCAGAGATATCGCAATCCGGCAACCAGTCGGATTCGCGGACGGAACTTCACGACGGATAACCCAAACGATATCATGGATCGCGATGGACATGGAACCCATGTTTCCGGCACGGTGATTGCGATGGCGCCTGATGTTGAGCTTTGGCATTATAAAGTGTTGGGCGATGACGGTTGGGGCTATAACGATTGGGTAATAAGCGGCATAGAAGCAGCACATGCGGATAGGATGAACGTAATGAATCTATCTTTGGGCGGATGGTCTCGGAATGTATTTAACCCGGTAGATTTTGCTGTAAATTTAGCTGTACTGGATGGTGTCGTAGTTGCAATTGCCGCAGGCAATGCTGGATTTTTTGGTCATGAAGGACTTTTTTCGGTTATGAGCCCAGGTTCTGCTAGCCTTTCCATAAGTGTTGCAAATGGTAGGTTTGATAATAAGATGAATGCATCTTCATTATATGGACCAACAATACACACTTATCACATCAAACCGGATATCGTAGCACCGGGTACAAATATTGTATCGGCAGTTCCGGGCGGCGGATATGAATCATGGGATGGTACCTCCATGGCGGCGCCGCATGTTGCGGGCATTGCGGCACTTATGCTTGACATGCGCCCGAATGCGGCACCTTATGAGGTCAAGGCGCGGATAATGAATACAGCAAATACACTTCCAAATGAGCCTCCTGTTGGGGATGTGTGGCCCGGATTTGGTAACCAGGATATACTGCCCGATACATGGAACAGCGTTTTTATAACGGGAGCGGGATTTGTTCATCCAATTCGCGCGCTGCAAAGTGATGCGTTTGCCACAGTTTCCCACAACATTCCATGGCAGGAAAACGGTAGCCCGGCATTGCGCGAGGAGACGATGGCGTCACTTAGCTTTGGCGGTGTTTTCGGCCGCGCTGAAAGTGACCCTCTGACTGTTACAATTCATAGTCCGGGCAGTGGTAGCTGGGTGCATGAAGTTAGGCTTAACGGGAATCATGAAGGCGTCAGCTTAAATCTTATCGCTTCAAACACAAGCGGAACAAGTCATACATATACCTTCAAAATGCAATTTGATGATACTGTAACCGATGGTCTATATGAAGGTGAACTCACTTTCATAGATAGCAATCAAGCAATCGCACTGCCTTTTGCGGCGCGGCTTTATCGGGATGTTGGCGACCATATTGCAATGTACGTTGTACCTCCAAATGACTCCCTTGATTTTGGCGTTAGTTCGTTTGCAAGGAGTGTAATAATTAGAAATCTGGGAGACCAACCCACAGGGGAAATCACTGTAGCTATTTCGGGTGCAGATAAAGGAAGTTTTCGTTTTGCGGATGGGGATTACGCCCTTCCGGAAGGATATTCTAACCGTACCATGTTTTCTTTCAGAATGCCCAACATAAACCCAGGTGTTATGATAGAATTTATTGTCTTACCACGGCACTTTCTTGACATAGGGACATATACGGCAACACTTAGCGTGTCCGGTGGAAATATCCCTACACAATTTTTAGATATGCGTTTTGAAGTGAGAGAATCTACCCCTTCCACAGGCGTGGTCATATCCCCAGCTGAACATGATTTTGGAACAGCAGTTGTTGGATATCCCATTCAGCATTGGTTTGGAAAAAATATGGATAGATATGGACGAGCGGGGCATCTTTCTGTAACATTGGAAGGCCAAAATCCAGATGCTTTTAATCTTGAACCCTCCTCTATATGGCACTCGGGAGGGGGTATAAACCACCGAAATGGGATTTGGGTAAGACCACGTACAGGGCTTGCCCCCGGCACGTATGAGGCGACAATTACCGTGACTGGAGATTATCAATTTGGAACGTCTACGGTGCGTTTTGTAGTGGTGGAAACAGATACTTCCAGCATTGCGCTCCATCCTCATACAAATCACAATTTCGGCACGACAATGCTTAATTTCGACAATCATCGTCCTCATTGGGTACAGGTAAGGAACACGGGCAATTTGCCGACCGGATCGCTTACTGTCGCTTTGTCCGGCGAAAATCCGGATAGTTTTAGAGTAAGCAATCCCTCGATAGCAAGCCTGAACTCCGGTGCAAGATCGAGTTTTTCCATAGCGCCAATGCCGGGCATTGCAGCGGGAACGCATAGAGCAATTGTCACGGTGTCAAGCGAAACCGGAATATCCGAATCATTTAATATAAGCGTTACCGTTACGCCGGTTCCGCAAACGCCGCAACTTGGAAGGATAAGAGATATCTTCCCGGATTTGGCACTGGCACAGGTTATAGCAGATGTGTTAGGCGGCGGTAGGACTATCGATAGTGTTGTGCGGCAAGTGGACTTAGACATGATATCGCATATTGATGCCGCACATTCCGATATTATGAGTTTGCAAGGGATGCAATACCTTGCAAACTTACAATGGTTGGGGCTAACTTGGAACCACTTTAGCGATATTTTCCCGCTTTCCGAGCTTACTAATTTGCAGGTGCTACTCTTGTGGAGCAATCCTCAAATCAGTGACCTCTCTCCACTTTCCGGACTTGTTAATTTGCACACTTTAGCTTTAGGGACGGCCCGGGATCGCCCGCAATGGGAAATCCGTGACTTTACACCGTTTTCCGGGCTCATTAATCTGCGGTGGTTAGATTTGGGGGGTAATCGAATCAGCAATCTTACACCACTTTCAGGACTTACTAATTTGCAAGAATTGTTTTTATGGGATAACCAAATTAGCGATCTCATACCGCTTTCCGGGCTCGCTAATTTACGGTACTTGGATTTGTCGAATAATCACATCAGTGCTCTTACACCACTTTCCGGGCTATCTAATTTATGGTACTTGGATTTGCGGAATAATCACATCAGTGCTCTTACACCACTTTCCGGGCTTACTGATTTGAGGACTTTGTTCTTAGATAATAATCACATCAGCAATCCTACACCACTTTCCGGGCTATCTAATTTGAGGAGTTTGACCCTTGACGACCAACAAGTTATTCAAAAACCCACGGCGTGGACAAATCCTCTTGTCGTTCCCAACATTGTGCGTGACGCAAGTGGAAATTCAATTGCGCCACACGACATAAGCGGTAATGGCACATATAGGGATGGGAATATTACATGGACTAATTTTGATGTACGTCAAAGTTCTGTTACATATTCTTGGGGACAAACTACCCCTATTGGGGGTAATGACTGGGTTTGGTTCAACGGTACCGTAACAGCGGTGGCGCCCTTTGTGGTAGAAGAAATAGAGTTATTCCCTACCGGAACTCACACTTTCCCACAGCGGGCGATTGGTTATACCGTTGATTGGGGAGCACTGGCTCGCCATGCGTATATACAAAACACGAGCCGCTACTTGCCCACCGGCCCGCTCACTGTTTCATTAGTAGGCGAACATGCAGATAGCTTTAATCTATATTCTTATCGGGGGAGCCCGTTCGGTCATAGACTCACTATCTCAAATATCGCACAAGGTGATACTGAGCACTTTATTGTAAGGCCAGCTTCCGGGTTAAATGCAGGGACATACACGGCTACGGTCATGGTGTCGGGTGCGAATATAGAGCCGCAGACGTTTGCTGTCACCTTTACCGTAACGGCCCGGCCCACCGATGATCCACCGGTGGAGGCAGAGCGTGAATTCCACCCGGCGTACATGTTCGGGGTGCGCAGAGATGGCGTTCTCCACTTCGACCCGACGGCCAACATCACCCGTGCGCAAGTAGCGGCGATACTGGCCCGTACGATGATAGACGAGTTTGACTCAAGTGTACACTCCGACGACTACGAATTGCCGGAAGGCATGGATAGCTTCGATGAGTTTAGTGACGTAGGCCCGAACAACTGGTTCTACCACTATGTAGCATGGGCTTACCAAGAAGGTTTAGTACAGGGTATAGGCGGCGGCAGATTTGCCCCGAACGCACTCATCACTCGTGAGCAACTGGCTGCAATGCTGGTGCGTACATTAGATGTTGAGTACAGAGAGACGGCAGTCGGCCCGACGATGGACTTCCCGGATGCCGGCACCATCAGCAGCTGGGCACCTGTCTACGTGTACAATGCGTTCCGCCAAGGCTGGATGATTGGTGACGCACGGGGCGACTTCCGCCCCGGCGCCAACATCTTCCGCGCCGAGGTAGCAACGGCAGTGAACCGTATTTTAGAGCGGATTGACCACAACGACGAGCGCACACGCTTAGGCGCAGTGCTAGAGAACGAATATCGTGCTGCGACCTTCCCAGACGTAGCGGTGGGCAACTGGTTCTTCGCCTCAGTACTGGGCGCGGCGAACGACCACTATCTGACCAGAGATGAGGACGGAGCGATTGATTGGAAGTATATTATACGACCACAATCAGCGTCTTAGGTTCATCGGCATACAACTCCAAGGCCCGGTGCATACGCACCGGGCCTTGGGGTGTTTTAGCCATTTTTGGGCAGCGAAGCTACTCAAGCCCTCTCCAGCCCAAGAATCGCCTGCCGCAACCCATCCCGCACGTCACGCAGATAATCCATAGACGAATCCGCATCATCCAATGCCGCTTGCGCTTGGTCAACCGCAGCCTGTAGTGCGGTGCGGCTGGCCTGTGTGTATCGTGCATCGTCCACATACAACCTTGCATGTCGCAGATACACCGGAAGCTGGAGCCGATACGTGACCACAAGGGCCTGAATCGCATCTGCCAAGGCAACGGCGGCGGCGTAGTGGTCGTCAAACGTCCCGCCGTTTTCTAACACAGACCTTGCGGCGTTCAGCGCAGGCATGAAGGTTGCAAAACTCTCCGCAGTCCATCTATCTTCCAGCCGTTCCGAGACCTCGCCGTTGCGGATAATGCGGAGCAGAAACTCTTCCTTGGGTAGTTGTTCCAGCCCATTCCACGCCGCTATGAGTGCTTCTGTCGCCGCATTGATTTCGGCTTGTGGCATCATGCGGACATATACAAGGCTGGCGGCACTTCTGGCTCTCTGGAACACATCGAAGCTTTCCTGACTGTACAGAAACCACCGCAGACTATCCGGTGTGGAATCATACAGGGCGGCGGCAAGTGCCGTTTTATCCACACGGACAAGGTTGTCCACCGCATTTTGTAACGCCGCCAGTGCCCCATCTATATCCGCCTGTGTGATGGATGTTTGGTTGTAGATATTCCGTGCGTGGGTTCTAGCACCCCGCATTGCATTGAAGCTGTCAGGGGTGAACTGATAAAAAACATTGTGGTCAAACTGAGCCGCATAGAGATACGCTTCCCACAGGGCATCTTTGTCCAAGAATACCAAGTCCCGAATCGCCTGTGCCAGCTCATAGTATGTCTGGTTGGTCACGCTTTGCCAGTGGCGGTCTGCCTCATACACAATCACGGCACGGCGGTGGTTATCCCGCAGTTCCCGGAAGGTAGCCGTGGTGATGTTGTTTTGCATCTCCAAATACCCTGCCGCTCGGCGGATCAGTTCCCCTAACGCTTCCAGCGTCACCTCTGGGAACTCCGGTTGGGGTTCACTGGGCGGGATGTTCGGTGGGCGGCTCATGATTTCCTCCACCCGTATCCTGTCTGCTACACGGGAGAGCAGGGTGGCGACCTCTGAACGGCGGATGTTGCGTTGGGGGTGTAGGTACACGATGCTGTTTCCGTCTGCGTCCATGCCGTATGCAACACCTGTGGTCAGGCGGTGGTACGCCAAAAATGCGGTTTCCTCGAACGCCCATGATGCGAGTTCTTCCGCATCCCGGAACCGGGCCAGTGCTTCTTCCGCATCTATTTCTGGCATGGGGAAGAACGGAAAACTCATGCAAATGCGGGCGAACATGACAAACGCTTGCTGGCGGGTCAGGTCGTCACCCGGCGCGAACAATGTGCCCGCAGAGTTGACACCCTGCACCACACCGGCTGCTGCCGCCGATGCGACATAGGGCGCGTACCATGCACTATCGGTTACGTCATTGAAGGGGTTCGGGGCATCTGCATCGTACAGGTCGAACGCACGCACCACGATGGCGGAGAATTCCGCGCGGGTTATGTTGCGGTTGGGCTGGAAGTGGTACGTGCCGTCACTTTGCCGGACACCGTGGAACGCTTTTAGCTCGATGCGCTCCAAGGTTTGCAGAAACGGCCGCACCCAATGGTCGGCAGGTAGGTCGGCGAAGTCTTGCCGTTGGGCGTAGGCGGTGGGGGTGAGCGTGGTTAGCGTGAGGATTAGGGCGAGGATGAATAGGGTGATTTTGCGTTTCATAAGGGACTCCTTTCGGGTGGTCTATGTTGTTATTGCATCTGTCTTGGCGGTAGATCACCGCACCTCTATCACCCCAAGATTTCGGCGGCTTCATGCAAATTAAATTCGATTGCTAAGTCCGGATTCTCTAGTTTCCATTCTTGCAACAATTCATTGCCGAGTTCCATGAAATTTTGATATTGCTCCATCGAATGCGTTGTTGTCGGGTCGTTCTCGTTTAAGTATTCCATAATCCGATCTGCAACAAGCAGATTTTGGGCACTCCGAAAGCCCATCCCATTCCAATATTCGTCCTCCGAAATGCCCATTACCTCAAATTGTTGGTTAGAAACTGCGGCGCGTGCATATTCGTCAATAAATGTGCGTGTTTCGGCATCTGTGGGTGCAATTCCTTGTTCTTCGGCCCATTGAAAGAGTAGCATACTCATCATCTCAGCATACATGAACATACCCATGCGTAACTCTATATCCTCAGCGTCTGCGCGAAGCTCCCACATGATATCCCATTCGCTTTCCGTGATTTCTTGGTTCCCAATGCTCACGACAACTACTTCTTGTGGCTCGTTTAGAATTGCAAGCACAATCGGTGTTGCAACAAGCAAGACAACGGCCAGTAGCAGTAAAATCAAATTTCTACGGTTCATTTCTTTGAGTTTCTCGATAATTTTCATGTTAAGCCTTCCTTTCTTTTCTAAATTCTCTAAGATAATCTGCTTACACTCGCTAGAGAGCTTTTATCCATACTCGTTTATTATTTGCATGACCTCATTCATCAAGGAACGATCAGCATAGAAGGTAGCAGTCCCACCCCAATCTTGTACCAGTGGAATGAATAGCGCATACCAAACTCTAATTTCATATGTGAAACTTACTTTAAAATCCCCTTCTTGTGGTCTTTCACGTAACATCTCTCGATTGCGCGAAAACACAGAGTTTAATCGCCCTCTCAGTGCAACAGTTCGTTCCCTGTTTGGGATAAGTATTGGCTCTTGCTCGTCAAAGATTATTTCTATTTCCACTGGTCTGGTGTTCCACCTTATATCATCCAATGCCACTTGTCTATTTGTCACACGACTAATGAATACTGCGATGAGCAAGAGCAAAATGATCCATGCTATAATTTTTTCGTTCCTTGTCTTTTTCCGTTTCACTCTACCTAGTGTCTTCATGGTAAACCCCTCTCTAAAATAATTTGCTTAAACTCGCTTAGATAGTGGTAGCGCCACACACGCAGTGCGTAAGCATTCACGCTACGGTTGTTTACATCTCTACCTATTCGGCGGCCAAGCAGAGCAACAGGGTCTTCTTGCAGTCCCAACCATCGCGTAACAATCAGATAATTTTCTAGCCTTTCGTGATAAACACCATATCTAAAATTTCGCCTTAATATTTCTTCAACTCGGGCGGCATGTAGTCTACAAAGGCTTGCAATGTTAAAAAATCCCGGTGAACTAAAACTAATTGCTCGGCCCCCATGGCGACCATCTAACCCCGGGCTATCTATCACCCGAGCCTGCATATATTGCGTTAAATATCCGCCTAAGGAATGCCCTGTGAAATAGATGCGATTTATGTTGTTATGATTTCTTGAGGTTATAGAAATAAATTCCCTTACTGCCTCTTCTGCTTGGCCTCCTCCATTTAACCCTATCTGTACTAAGTTGTTCGCCCACCCTATCCTGGAGGCTGTTCCGCGGAATGCAAATACATAATCATATCTGCCGCTGTTCGGTCTGCGGAAAACATCCATGGAAAATCCCCAATTGCCTGTTCTGGATGCATACCACTCCCAGCCGTTTGCAAGAATGCCAATCGCACTTTCTCGCTCGAAAGAAGGTTGTTCCGGTAAATTTTGAAGATTTTGCGGAGTGATGGAGGGTTCTTCATGGAAGTCACCAAAATCACCACTCCACTCAGCATATGCAAAGTTTGCCATGTAGAACAATTGATGGCTCATGGGTTCGTTTCGGCGAGGAACTATAACAGTAACGCGTGCCGTTCTATTGCCGCACTCGGTTGTTACGGTAACGACTGCCGTTCCTGCTCTGCGGCCTGTAATTCTGCCGTTGGTGTCTACTCGTACAACGTCCTCATTATTAGAACTCCACGTCACCCTTGTATTTGTTGCATTTGAGGGTGTTACCGTTGCGGTTAATGCCACAGAGTTGCCTGTAGGTAGTGTTAGGCCACCAGAAGTAATCGTCACCCCCGTCACTAGTACGATGGCAGGCCGAAAGCCCATGCTTGCGGCGGCGTTGGTATTGATATGTGTGAAGTGGTGAGGCGATGAGGTTATACCGAACAGATAAGTAGCGTTTCTAATGGTGCCGCCGCGGGTATTGGCACTCCGCAAACTCAACACATTATTCTGCGAGAAACCGTTTGCCGTGCCGCGGCGCAACGCGAAGTGCAAATGTGCCCCTGTGCTGGCGCCAGTACTGCCAACCCTTCCGATGGTCCAGCCCATGGGCACTTCTTGCCGGTATCGCACACTAATGCTGGCCAAATGTGCATATTGTGTGAAATACCCGTTCCCATGGTCAATGATAACTTGGTTGCCATATCCGATGTTGCTCCATGTAGTACGAACCACAGTCCCTCTGGCCATTGCAACGACACGCACCCCATATATACCACCCCCTGCAATGTCGATACCTTGATGGTTGGCTGAGCCAAACCCACCGGGCCGTGGACGTGGGCCAAATAGAGATGTGACACGAGTGAATCCCGGAACCGGCCACGTGATGACATTTGCACCGCCGCCCGGGCCGCCTGTCCCCGGCCCCGGTGCTCCGCTACCGCCCCCACCGCCACCCGGCGGCGGAGCTGGAGCTGTGGTTCTGCCTGTTACTGTGGCACTCCAGACAGAATCTCGTGCCCAGTCTGGGTTCTGCGCGAACTGTGCTCGTGCTCGGAACTGGTGGGATGTATTCTCTGCAAGCCCGGTCACTGTGCGGGTTGTCCCTGTTACCGTAGCCACATAGACCCAAGAGTTGCCTTGCAGCCGCTCAACACGATATCCCCATGCACCTGACACCGCGTTCCACGCCAGAGAAATCGAGTTCCGCTCCTGTCCAGTCACGCGTAAACTTGGCGGCGCAAGCCGTGTGGTGAACCATACCGGCCAGCTTGCCAGTGACGTTCCAGTGTCTGTTGCGGCGTATACACGAAACGCTTGCGGCGTGTTCGGGCTAAGGCCCGATATTGTATGGCTCGTTGCGGTGGTTGTGGCGACACGTTGATTGGTGTTGTGATTGTAGATATAATACCGCTGAACACCAGCACTCGATGCGCCCCACGTCAACCGCACAGAATTATGGGTGAATGAGTTGTTATGTTGTAAATTTGTCGGTGCACGGAGTACGATGATATCAACCGTTACAGGTGCCACGTTGGGGTATACGGAAGTGGCTGTGAACCGTGACCTGCCGTAGCCCTGCACGGTGAAATTCACATGCCGGATACCGGATGCTCCCATTTGTGCGGCGGACTGATTGTCGTTGGCCCACGACACAATGCGGCTGGCGGCGTTGGGCTCGTATGGCGGCAGTCGGTTGGGTAGGATGTTGTGGGGTTGGTTTCTGGCCCACAGGCTTTCCCTTAGACCGAAATGATTCCGATTAAACGTCCACTGCCTATGATTTAATGTGACGTGTGTGGCGTTGACTAAGTTCCAATTCTCCGGGGATTTCGCTCGCTCAACCGCCCATCTCCGGTTCCAGTAGCATAGGTGCTGTTCGCTGGCGACAATGTAGGTCTCGCCTTGGATGTTGTTGAAGCGGCTGATAAAGTCCACATGGAACCCCAACGCCTCAAGCAGATTGCGGATAGGTACAAACGTCCGGCCATACTGCATAAACGGCGCGGCGGGCAAGGTGCCGGTTTCCAGCCGTGGGAGTGTTTGGGTGCCTATTCTAACACCTGTGGAGAGGGTGTATGTCTGGTTGCCTATGGTGAAGCTTACGCTTTTGTCACCATACTGAATGGTCACCCGCCGGTTGTCGTTGTCCCACTCTACCACTGCGTCCGGCAGGGCCTCGGCAATCGCCCTGACTGCGATGAAAGTATTGCCGTCTCGCAACATAGCCGTGGGGTTGTTATCAGTATAATCCACCACCCGGTTATTGACAAGCCCCCGCTCAAACCCCGGCATGACCACAATCGTGGAGGGAGAGCGCACGGTGATGCTGGCCGTGTGCCTGTACTCGTAGGGTGAGATGTGCCCACGGCCGTTTCGTACCGTAATCGTCGCCGTACCGGGCTGATGCCCTGTAAGCTCACCGGTACGCGGGTTCACGCTAATGATCTCCTGGTTGCTGGATGTCCATTCCAGCCATCGGCTCTCTACATTCGGAACATCGGGCAACACAACGCCCCGGAGGGTGCGGGTCTCGCCCTCCGGTAGCAAGAATGACCCATCGGAGCGGAACGAACCGCCAATGGGCGGGTCGATACGCACACCTTCCAGTGGTACAATATTGAGGTTGTCCTGATGTCTGGCATGTATAATCTTCTCTGCCGCTTCGGCATCATTCAGCCCGACCCTCGTGAGTAGCGCATACCTCGCACCCCGAGCGCCGTCAAACTCTCCGCACCAATGTACGCTCCAGCCCAGCCCCTCCATCACGTCCCGCAAGGGGACATACATGCGCCCACCAATCAGCCGGGGCGAACGATTGAGTGGGATGAGCCGTGCCTCCGGGTTTGTGCCTTGCCGCACATACATACTTGGACGACCGGCACTAAAATTGACGACAAGCCCATCGTCCATGTAAATCCGCGCCGTGCCGCTGCGACTATCACACGAGTATTGCGACTGGCCCGCCAATGCGTCCATCAACACCCGCAAGGGCATCATGGCAACACCGTCATCCAGTATCATGCCATAGAAGCCGTTGGGCATCACAGTCCCATTCACAAACGCCGGTGCGAAGCCATACTTGACCACAATCTCCGGCTCTACCGTCACGGTTGCGCTGGCGGTGATGCCCTCCAGTGTCGCCGTGATGGTTGCGTTGCCGGGCCGGACGGCGGTAACAAGTCCGTTTGCGTCCACTCTTGCGACCGCCTCGTTGCTGGATGTCCAGCGGACAGTCTGATTCGTGGCGTTCGGCGGGTCGATTCTGGCGTGAAGCGGATACGTTTCTTTGACTGCTGTGTTGGCGGGGGTGAGTGCAATGTGTTCACTAGATAACTCCAGCCCCACCACCCGGACGATGACGGTGACTCGTGTCTCGGCATATATTCCATTATCTCGTGCCCGGATGGTGATATCAGTTTCGCCACGGTCTCTGGCAACAACATATCCTGTGGGAGACACGGAAATGACAGCCGGGTCAAAGCCGGAGAACAACACCACTCTGTCCGTTGCGTGTTCTGGCAATACCGTGTAAATCAGTTGTACAGAGTCGATTTGGTCGCCGAAAATGGTGAGATACACCCGCGTCTGGTCTACCAGCACATGGGTGACACGGGATGTAACGGTGACAACCGTCTGTGCCGTGAAGCCGCCGTCCACCGTGGTCGCCGTGATGGTGGCAGTGCCGGGGCGTACGGCGGTGATGTGTCCGCTTTGGTCAACTCGGACGATGGTGTCATCGCTGGTTGTCCACCGAACCCGTTGCTCTGTGGCCGTGTCTGGAATAATGGTCGGTTCGAGCAGTTTGGTCTCAAAGGAGTTCCCATTAATCTCCAGCGTTTCGTAGTGTGGGAGTGTAATGCCCGTTACCTCTTCCACAACCCGAATCCGTGCCACCGCAAAGTGGTTTGTGCCGACCAACGTTACACGGATAAAGGTCATGCCCACACCGACCGCCGTGACGGTGCCGTTTGCGTCCACCGTGGCAACGCTGGGGTCATCGGATGACCACTCAAATACACCGCTTACGCCGGGGTCGTCTGCGGTTACGTTCAGTGTAACGCTGCGGCGGGCATCGTTGTTGGTCACTAGCGTCCATGAACTGCCGTCCAGCGTCAGACCTGTCGGGATGGTTCGTACGTATACGATGCACTCGGCGTAGAGGTCGGTGCCGTCTATCTGCACACGCACGATGGTCTCGCTGGGGTTCATGGCATCTACCCGGCCAGCTTGGTCAACCATGGCGATGTTCGGGTCGTCAACTTCCCACGTCACATCACGGTTGATGGCATCTGCCGGAATGATGGTTGCGAGGAGCGTTTGCGTATCGAACTGGTCACCCTCAATGAGAAGCGTGATATGGCTCTCATTGAGCGTGATGCCCGTGGCGAGGTTATGTACAGTGACGACACATTCGGCAACCACATCCGGGAATATCCCCGTACCCGGAATCGTGGCCCGGATTGTCGCTGTTCCCGTTCCCGTTGCGGTTACGTTACCGGATGCGTCAACGGTGGCAACGGCTGGGTTTGTGGATGTCCAGACAATGTTCCCCGCATTGACAGCCGTTGTGGGTATCACGGTGGCAAGTAAGTGTTCCGTCTCGCCAACGGTGCCGCGCATGTGGAGGGTCAAGGTACTGCGGCTTAGTACAATATCCGTTGCCCGCGCCGCTACGGTGACGGTTTGTTCCCCAAATACAAGGCCATGCGAATCATCTATCAGGGCGCGAATTGTAGTCGTACCGGCGTTGATTGCGGTCACTCTGCCGTCTTGGTCAACCGTTGCAACATTGGTGTTTGACGATGACCAAAACAGGATTTGATTGATGGCGTTCGTAGGCTGGATGGTTGGGGTGAAGCTGAACGTCTCGCTGATTGCGCCTTGTACATACAGGGTCGGCGGTGTGTTTAAGGTGACCGTGTGCGCACGTTCACGGACGACAATATATCGAACCGCTTGAAGCTGGTTCACAACCGTTGTTGCTCGGATACGGGCGGTTCCGGTGCTGACCGGGGTCACAATTCCGTTTGCGTCCACCGTTGCAATGCCGGGGTCTAAGCTCTCCCATAACACCCGCTGGCTTGTGGCGTTCACACCTGCCGGCCCGACTGTGGCGGTCATCTGCTGGGTCGGGAATTGCAGAGCCACGTCCGGGTTTGTGCGGTCTATCGTCAGCGTGGCGGTCTCCGGCATGACGACTAGGGTGCTTGGGATGGCGGATGTAAACAGATTTGTAATAATCTCTTTCAGACGATCCGCGTCTCCACGGGAGATGGGGGTCGTAGTGATGAGCGTCTGGCTTTCCGGCAACGGGTCACCGATAGGGCCGGGGCCACGAGTAAAATGCACCACGTCAAAACCCCCGCCATTGGGTATGAAGCCTGTCAAGGCATACATGAGCGCACGAGCAGGCGCATACAGATGGCCATTGATTGTCCGCACAGGATTTGCGGGCCTGTCTGGCCCCAGAATGTTCGCCAAGGTTTGACTGGGTTGTTGCACGCCATTGTACCATAGCTCAACATATTCCGAATTGGCGGTCATTCTAACACGCTGTGCCCCCATGGTGATGTCCACATAGTTTGGGCCAGTAATCGTGGTAACGCCATCACCCAGTAAATTGGCCAGTGCCGCTACAGGCAGAAACGTGGAGCCGTCTTGCACAAGGGTCGGTAGGATGGTTTCAATTGTAATGAAGTCATGGTTATTGATCTCGATACGAATGGCCCTGTCGCTGCCTTCTTGTACGATGATTGCACGGTTCGTCAGGTCAAACGGTAAAATTCCGACATGTGGCGCAACCAGTGCGTCATAGTCGGAGTCTGTTTCTGGGGTATCTTCTATTTCGTATTCTGTTTCCGGGACATCCTCTTCGTTGGGGTCACCTTCCGGGGCATCCTCTTCATCGGGCCCTGCTTCTGGGACATCTTCTTCATCAGGTTCCACTTCCGGGACATCTTCTTCGTCAGGCTCCGCTTCTGGGATATCATCTTCATCAGATTCTATTTCCGGGACACCCTCTTCGTCAGGCTCCACATCCGGGATATCCTCTGTTTCTGCTCCTGTGTCTGCTAACGGAAGGTGAGCAAGAGCGGCCATTGCGCGGGTTTGGGCATCCGGTCTAGACAGTTCCGACAGTGCGGCGACAAGAAACCGGCCTGATTCCGGCAGGAAGACTGGGCTTGTATAGAAGCCTAATGCTTCGGCAATGGTTTCAAAGGAGACATATATAATGTCATCTATCCATTGCATTGGCGGTGTTGCCAAGGTGTTTTCCAAGTTGATGTTGGGCTGTGCCTGTCCGTCAATCCATGTCTGCATGACCCACGAATCGACCTCCAACACGGCCTGCCGGTCATGAAACGCAACGGTGAGAACACCGTCATGAAAGTGTACATGTAATGAGGGCATCTCCCCGGTCAGTAGTGGGAATATGCTCTCGACTGGCACAAAAATATGCGCCCCTTTGAGCATAGCTGGGGCCGACATGGGGACGACATCTGTGTTGACAAACGCTTTCGCGCTGTCTGCGCGGATAACCACAATGTGAGAGGGCGGCAGTTCAGCCGCCTCTTCCTCTTCTACCATATCCTCCTCTAACTCTGGCGTATCAAAAGAGATATCCGGAAACTCAACTAAATCGTCATGTTCAAGCTCATAAGCAGGAGGAATGAACTCTAATTCTGGCATGTAGACAGGCAGGGCATCATAGTAGTTATCTGTAAAATCTGAATCCTCAAATGCAAAAGCAGTTGGTGGGACTCCACCAACTAGCATTAGAATCGCTAGAATAAATGATATCATCCGAGATGCCTTTAACTTCAACATAGACACTTCTCCTTACTGCACGAAAATGATTTACTCAATTGGAATATATAATGTTTTTAATGAAGAATTAATCATTACATTCCAACATTTTGCCTTCGGCAATATATCATATCAGACACAGTTTGACAATAGTTGCGGCTCATTTTTACGACAAATTTTTTGGGGGAAGAGGAGTAGTTGGCTCTTTATATAGATCGGCATTTTGAGATGTACAGGAATATCTTCAATGAAGGGCGATAGAGGAGCGACTTTAAGAAAATACATGTAAATTATTTTTTGACAGAAGATGAAGCCTTTTTGCAGACCGTATCTGAAAAATACGGCAAGCGGGGTTTGGATCGGGCAAGGAAGGAGTTTACGCCAAAGAGATACCGCAAGCCGCCGGAACCTTCCGATAGTTAGGTGGCTCCTATGGATTATATCTTTAGAATATCACAAGAGATGGCCGGGCGGTATAAAACCCACGATCCTTATGAACTGCTTGACGGCATTGGTGCTGTCATAGATGACCCTCGAAGGAGAATATGAACCATGCGACAGAAAATACAAAAACCTCTAAACCGCTCCCGTTTGCGGTGCCCTTGCTGTGCCGGGCGCATCATAGACAGCAATTGCAACACAACTTCAAAACTGAATATCAACCCACTCACTTCGTACTGAGTGCGGCGCATAGAACCCTGAACAGGGCGACTAATTGAACACGACGCACGAGCCTGACAAGTAGCTTAATTGCTATGTCAGGCTCTTTTTGTGCGATTTTAAGCTCCTTGTCAGCAGACAAGGAGCACTTTTTATGCCAATAACACCGAAAGCCCGTGGCCCGCCCTCCTAGATTTTTGATTCGTTCCACCCAATCAAAAAATCTAGGAGGGTACAAGATGTACAAGCAATTTTTTATCCGTGTGAATGGCACACGAGAAGATTCTCTTGACCGGCTGATAGATGCGGGTGAGCAGTTTGCCGCTGTGCAAAAATCCGTTGAATCCACCGTGTTATCTGGCCTTATGGTGGAGGAGCTACACGAAGCACTAGATAAGCTGCCTGAATCGGAGCGCAATCTTATCCATGCACTGTTTTTTCAGGATATGACAGAGCAGGAATACGCTGACTCCCTTGGAATTAAGCAACAAAGTGTCAATGAGCGTAAGCTACGGATTCTGGCCAAATTAAAAAATATCTTGAGAAATTGAGATTTCACCCTGTTAAGCCATTTTTGCCAATGGACAGTAAGTGAGGGGGAGCAAACCTCTCCCTCACTGAACCTTCAAAATTGAATAGCAAACAAGCCACCACAATCGGTGAGTTTCTTGGGAACAGACCACGGGGCGGGTCTGCAAGGGATAGCTGGTTGAAGTAAGGGGGACACCCCTCACTAACGTGTCGTTGAAAAAAGTCCCCGGACAAAGCAGGGGCCGCCGAGAAGGGCCGCATCACAGGAAATGGCTGGCAAAACCAAAACTACAAATTTTCATGTGCGAGGAGATTTATAGATGAATCCAAACAAACCAATTTGCAAGGCTTGCGCCAAAGAAACAAAAGCACAAGGCTACTTAGTCCATCACTTGCCGCCGTATCTTTGGAGACAGCGCAACATCATCAAGTGTGCGCTTTGTAAAAAGATGAAGTACCACGATATGTATTTTAACACCGAGTTTCGCAACCGCCCGCGTAAAGTTTGGAGTGTGTGATGATGCGAGTAAAGCGCGGCGACATATTTTATGCAGACTTTGGCCCTGTGCAGGGCAGTGAACAAGGCGGTGTGCGGCCCTGCCTAATTGTACAAAACGACATCGGTAACATCCACAGCCCCACAGTAGTGGTCGTGCCGTTGACCGGTAGCAATAAGGCATATATGCCCACCCATGTGCGGATTACACGCATGGGTGGGCTTCGTTTTAATTCCATCGCCCTATGCGAACAGTTGCGCACCATAGACCGCACAAGGTTAGACGGCTTCATTGGGCGAATTGATAGTGAGACGCAGGCAACGATTGATGCTGCTCTTTCTGCGAGTTTGGAGTTGCCGATTTCTGAAAGGAGGGAAACAGCTTGACAATACCTGTTAAATTTGAGAGCGAAGTCAAAACCGTGCCGCTCGGAAACGGTACGATCCGGATCGAAAACCTCACGCCGATCCTCTCTCCAAAGGACAAGGAAAGGCGGAGGCGTGAAGTTGAGAGTTGCCTATTTGATGTGTTTAGCAAGTATGGGAACAAGAATCAATAAACTCATAAAACAATCGCTGTTTCATTTGAAAATCGGGGCTACCTATGGTATACTGCAACCGTAGGTTAGCTCCGTTTCTGATTAGAAAGGAGCGAAACATGAACGCAAGAATTAAAGCGATTTACGACAGACAATCAGTTGACAAACAGGACAGCATCAGCATTGAAAGTCAGCTTGAGTTTTGCCAATACGAGTTAAAGGGGGAGAACTACCGCACATACACCGACAAAAGGGTTTCCGGCAAGAACACAGACCGTCCGAAATTCCAAGAATTGATTCGTGACATTGAGCAGGGGCTTATCTCAACGGTGATCGTTTACAAGTTAGACCGGATCAGCCGTTCGATTATAGACTTTGCGAAGATGATGGAGTTGTTTCAACGGTACAACGTGGAGTTTGTCTCCGCAACGGAAAAGTTTGACACCTCAACCCCAATGGGACGAGCGATGCTGAATATCTGTATTGTATTCGCCCAGCTTGAGCGGGAAACAATTCAGAAGCGTGTACAGGATGCATTTCACTCTCGGTGCAGAAAAGGCTTCTTTATGAGCGGTCAAGCACCCTATGGGTACACCCTAGAGCCTACCACCATGGACGGTATCCGCACTAAGAAGATGACTGTCAATCCAAGGAGCCGCCGACCATGTACGGCTGATGTATGAGATGTACGCCCAACCCGGCGCTTCTTTCGGCGATATCATTCGTCATTTTATGGAGAATGGAATTGCTACAGACGGGATAGAGCTAACGAGAAGTCAGATTTCCTATATGCTGAAAAATCCTGCCTACGTGCAAGCTGACCTTGATGTCTACGAGTTTTTCAAAGGTCACGGAGCAGATGTTGCCAATGAGGCAGCAGACTTTATGGGGACAAACGGCTGTTATTTCTATACAGGACGGGGTGCAAAAAAAAGCAAAAAAGCCGACTTGAAAGACCATACTCTAGTGCTTGCGCCCCATGAGGGGATTGTGTCATCAGACACATGGCTTACCTGCCGGAAAAAGATGTTAAACAACAAAGCATTTCCGGGTTCGCATAAGGCCAAAAACACATGGCTTGCCGGGAAAACCAAATGTGGCAGGTGTGGAGCGGCACTGATGAGTATCCATAACGCCAATGGCATTTCCTATTTCCGCTGTCGAAAGCGGGCGGATGCAAAGACCTGTGAAGGTTGCGGGACACTCCGGGTACATGAGGTTGAGGAATCCATTCACAACGAAATGGTGAAGAAACTCCGAGGCTTCCAAATCTTGACGAAAAGCGATTCCACAAAGGTCAACCCGAAGCTAACTGCACTGAATGTGGAACTTGCACAGGTGGACACCGAGATTGAGAAACTGCTGGATAACCTGACGGGTGCGAACGCTGCCCTTTTGTCGTATGCCAACAGTAAGATTGAAGAACTGGACACAAAACGGCAATCGCTTATGAAGGCGATTGCCGATATGAGGACATCGACCCTCTCGCCGGAACACGCAAACAGCATATCCGGCTATCTCACGAATTGGGAAGATGTCAGTTTTGAGGACAAGCGGCTTGTGCTGGATGGGCTGATTGCCAAAATCCAAGCTACGAGTGAACGTGTTCAGATTGAGTGGAAAGTTTAATGTTATAACCGCAAATTTATCAAGGAATGCGTCTGTTGTACATTGTAGAACAACATGGGGCACGTCTCCTACAAAGGGCGGTGTGCATACTGACAGTTTATAAAACAACCATACAGATTGTTCTATTTCAGCTAACTCAACATCACATTCTCAAACAACATCTGCTGATTCACCGTATCGGCACGGAAGAAATGATCCAACATTTGATACGCCACAGGAATAACCGCAGACCCCGCCCCACCGTGTTCAATCACCACGGCAATAGCAATTTGCGGGTCGTCAAAGGGTGCATACGCCACGAACACACCATGGGAATAGGGCGCATTGGCGTCTCGTCTGGTGCCGATTTCTACCGTCCCGGTTTTCGATGCCACCGGCACCCGGAAATTTGCAAGCTGACTAGCCGCCGTCCCGTGGGTGGAGGTGAGAAGCATCCCCTCTGCGATGGCGCGGAACTGGCCATCAATTTCAGCGTTGATGCCCCGCATGTCGATGAGCACTTCCGGCTCGGGGGAGTAGATTGTCATGGTTCCGTCGTAACTGCGAACCTGCCGCAACAACTGGGGCCGATACCGTACCCCGCCGGAGGCGATCATGGCGGCGTAGTTGGCGAGCTGAACGGGCGTGAACAAACTGGCCCCTTGGCCGATGCCCACTTGAATCATATGGCCGTGGAGTACGGTGTTGTAAATCGGATCCATCATGTTCGCTTCGACTGACCGTTGACCCGGTGCCTCACCAAAACCGATGCCGGTGAGTTCCCCTAACCCAAATTTTTGAGCAAATTCCTCCATGGTATCCAGTCCCAACCACAACGCCAAATAGTAAAAGTAGACATTACAGGAATGAGCGATGGCTTCCCGCAAGTTGATATTGCCATGGATGCCCATACAGCGATAGATAAAACCTTCCTCTTCCCACTGACGGAACGCTCCATCACAAAAGAACAGGGTGTGTTCTGTGATACGCCCCTCGTACAGAGCGGCAAGTGCCGTCACCATCTTAAAAGCCGACCCCGGCTCATAGGTGCCGCCGGTGGCCCGATTAAACATGGGCAGGGTAGGGTCTGTCTCCAGACGGGTAAACTGCTGGTTAAAATTCTCCAACGAAAAGCCGGGGACAGAGGCCACGGCCAACACTTCCCCATTTCTGGGGTCAATGGCCACGGCGGCCCCCGCATGAGAATGCTGGGCCGGGCGGCGGCCTTGGTTAATAGACCGAATGGTAGAACGCAAGGCGGATTCCGCCACGGCTTGCAACCCCGTGTCCAAGGTGGAAATCACATTACCCCCCGGTTGAGGTTCTCGCACAATATTCGACCCGAGGGCCACCCCATCCGCCGTCACTGTCTGCACCATGCGGCCGTTAACGCCGTGGAGGAACGCTTCAAAGTCCCGCTCCAGTCCGTCTCTGCCGATATAGGCATCCGAGGGGTAGTCAGGAAATAATGGCACATCCTCTGCCGTCATGGGCCCCACTTGACCCAAGATGTGGGATGCCACGGTGGTGTTATAACGGCGGACAGAGCTCTCTTGCACGAACACACCGGGGATGTTGTGTTCCACAATGGCACTGATTAAGGCCACCCCTGCATCCTCTACAAAGTAATATTCCGCCATACCGATGATGTTGCGGATGTCAATCTCAAACCGCACTCCCGCAATGATGCGGGTCTCTTCCGCCGTATATTCGGCGCTGATGTTATAGTGCTGGCGCAAAAAGGCCATGAGCTGAACGGCTGTGACATTTTCAATGGACAACTCTTCCGGCTCCGGTGTCTCTGCCGGGGGCGTCTCGTCCTCTTCCTGTGCTAAGAGACCAAAGTTCTCTGCACTCATGTTGCGAATCATGTTCCGAATGGCCCGCTCATGGGTGGAGATGAAGGCGTTCATGTGGTTGATTTGGGTCTGGCCCATGCTATCCAGATATTCAAACGGGGGGGCAGAGATGCCTAACGTATCTGTATGGATATAACCCATATTCTGGGTGACAGCCACCAGTTTTAACAGCGTGTCGTTATTATTCACTGGGCTGTTGGCTAGGGTCACCCAATCAATGGCAATATGATTGACTGAGCGGTTAGACACCAACTCTACCTCGTTGCGATCGAGGATTCTGCCACGGGTGGCCTCTATGGTGCGGCCCACCAGCCGGTGATTTTCTGCGTAATGGGTCCAAGTGGCCCCGTGGATGACCTGCATGTCATAGAGCGTCACTATATAAATGGCAAACACCAGCACCATGACCACCATCACCATGGCCAAACGGAAAGGGCTTATTAGTTTTTTCATAATAGCAACTCCCTTCTAAACGGTGCGTACCCGGCGGCCCAAGCTTCTTGCTACATAATAAAACGGCAGTGCAAACAGCAGTGAATACGCAATCTGTAACCCCGCCACCTGCAACAGCACAATCGGGTTCTCTCGCTGGAACACCAGCAGACCGAACATCTGGAAAAAAGCAATCAACATCAACGTCAGCGTCGAGCACACCAAATACGAGGGGAAACCCCGACTGAGCAGATACTCTGACGCCAGCCCCATTAAAAGCCCCACAGCGGCCAGCGTAACAGTAAACATGACCGTGGTGTCCGAGAACGCCGCATCGGATAAAATTCCCGCCGCAAGACCGAACCAGCCGCCCCAAGTCGGCCCCTCAAACAGCCCCACGCTTACAACAGCCAAAGGCAAAATCAAGGGTGCCACATTCCAAATCCGCAGATGGGGGAACACCATGGCCTGTAAGGCATATAGCACAAACAATGTCGCCCCGTGAACCGCGATGCGAAGAATCAAATTTTTGGTGGAGTCTGACATAACTATTCCTCACTGTCTGTCGGGTCGGGGGTGTCTATCCGCTGTACGATAAATACTTGCACCAGTCGGCTGATATCCGCCGCCGGTTCAATCACCCCATAGTAGGAAATACCGGTACCCTCTAACCCGACCCGCACAATCTGGCCAATCACAAGCCCTTGAGGAATCACGCCGCCCAATCCTGACGTGGTAACGGTATCGTATAACAGCGGCACCTCGTTGCTGGGTACGTAACTCAAGCGCAAATTTCCTTCTTGCATGAGGGCAAAGTTCCCCTCAGCCACAGCAGCCACGCCGGTGCCCAACTGTCCGCCCATACGGACACCGGGGTCAATCACCGTCTGCACCGTGGCCCAGTTTCTTCCCACTTGGCGGATAATCCCGACAAATTCCCGTCGCTCGTTTATCACCGCATCGCCCACTTCAATGCCCACATCTGTCCCGGCATCAATGGTAAAGGCCGATGTCCAGTTGGAGGGATCCCAAGTGAGCACATAGGCGTCAAGATACCGCTCGTTATGAACGCCTTCCGTTAGCCCCAGCAGTTCCCGGTAACGGCGGATTTCTTCCTGTGCATCCGTCGCCTCCCGCGCCAAGTACTGGTAGTACGCCAATTGGTCGAGTAGGGCTTGGTGCTCTTCCTCCAGTTGGTCGTAGTTGTGCATCCGGTCATACAGGCTTTCTAACCCACCGACAAAATTCCGAATGCCGGTTTCCACAGAACGCCCTGCGGCATGGATGCCGTTTTGCACAAAGCTCACCCGCCCCGCTGCCAACAACACGGACAACAGCGCAATGAGGACAAACACTCCAGCCGCCGCACCAATGACGGCCCCTTTTGTTTTCAAATACTTTTTCAACCTATTTGAACTCCCATTTCCCGTGATAGCTCTGCCACCAAACATAGCGGCAGACCGATGACATTGTAGATATCTCCTTCTATTCGGCGGACAAAGGTGGCGGCCTTGCCTTGGATGCCATAGGCCCCGGCCTTGTCCATCGGCTCACCGGTGGCCACATAACGGCGGATTTCCTCGTCCGTGAGGGGACGGAAATATACATCTGTCGCCTCGCAAGCGGTCTGGACTTGACCGTCTAAGAGCAGTGCCACCCCGGTATAAACCGTGTGTTTGGCCCCGGACAGGCGGCTTAGTATCACAGCCGCCTCCGCCTCATGTTCCGGTTTGCCCAATAGTTCCCCATTGAGGCAAACCATGGTGTCCGCCGCTAACACCAATTGTTTCGGTTCTGCTGTTTTTGCAACCTCTGTCCCTTTGGCAAGGGCGATGTCCATCACCGCTTCATCCGGCGGTTGCCCCTCTTTTGCCAGCGGCTCCGGCCTCAGAGCGGGCCGGACGATGAAATCTGCCCCCACCTGTTCCAATAACATCTTGCGCCGGGGCGAGCCGGACGCTAAAATCAAATGCGCCATTACTCCACACCTCGATAATACAATCCCCGAGTAAACTCCCCCGGCTCATAGGTACCGAGCTCTAGATACCGTTCTAACACTTCTTTGCACTCCCGCTGGTTTTCTGTGGTAAAACAAAGCCGTACGCCCCACAGGCCAATGTTCATGTAGTTCTGCGCCTTATCCGCTAAAAATAGCTTGCAACTATTATACACCACATTGCGGCAACCCGCCTCCGCCACCACGGGGAACTGCATCCCTTTCCAGTCCCGCAGGGTCATGCCCTCTGTACAGATGTCGCAGCCGCTCTGGCGGTGTACGTTTTTCATGATACAGTTTTCTGTTACCATCAGGGGCAAGCGACCATAAGCCAAGAGTTCAACATCCAAGGGCTTGTCCATATCCCGAATCTGGGCCATGTTCAGTTCAAATGACGCCGTAGCAGAGGCAAACCCCATCTCTTTTAATACTGTGAGTGTCGGGCTGTTAAAGGCGTTGAGTCCAAAGTCTCCCCGCACCGTCAGTCCCAGCCGTTGGGCCAGCCCAATATGGCCGATGTTTCCGGCAAGGCACTGGTCAATCCCCATCTCTTGCACCGTTTCTAATTGCCGCTTCACCCTGTCTTTCTCGTCATCTAGTATTACCCGGGGTAAGATGGCAGAGAAGGTTAACTCGTCCCGCTCTAAAAAAGGTTGCAGGGTTCGTGCATTGTCTAACAGTTCCGGTAGCGGTAAATAAATCAGCATAGGCCGCAGGTCTGCAAACTCTTCCGTTAACTGGTTTGCTTTTAACAGGGACACATTGAGCTGCGGCGGAAGCCCTCGCTGCGGGGCGGGTTCTCCTTGCCGGAACAACCCCTCTGTCCGTGTGGGCACTTGGGCGCGTAAGCTGGTGAGCTCTTCTAAGGCGGCCCGCCGCAGGCGGTTTAGCTCCGCCACCGGCAGGGCGATGCCCTCATCCACAATCACCTCTGCATCTTGCACCAAATACGGTGTCCCGCCGGTTTTTTCCAGTTGCAGACGAACCCCCATTTGGGTAATCCCTTGGCGCAGGGCCGTCTCCGGACGTAACCCTTCTACTTTTGCAATATTCCCTTGCTCGTCAGATACCGCCACTTTAGCGGTCTCGCCTCGGCGTATCAAGGCGTAAACTTTCACCGGCACCCGCTGAAGCTCTTTTTTGGAATAGGCATCTTTGGCATTCAGCAACTGGCGGGTGGCCCGCTTGTCCGCCTCGGTCCGCACACCGATCATATGGCGGCCTTTTTCGCCTTTGAGGTAGGAGTCTGTGAATCCTTCTCTGCTAAACACTGCCGCCAGTTGTTCCAATTGCTCTGCTGTGGGGGGCTGTCCCGTGTCAAGGGACTGCCGGTATATTTTCGTCACCACGCCCACATATTCTGGCCGCTTCATCCGGCCTTCGATTTTAATGGTGTGGATACCTGCGGTTTCTAACAGCTTCAAATGCTCTACCAGACAATAGTCCTTCAAGCTCAGGTGATACCCTGGGTTGGTGTCTATGCTATACTCCAACCGGCACGGCTGGGCGCACACCCCCCGGTTTCCGCTGCGCCCCCCTAGGGCGGCACTCATGTAACATTGGCCGGAATGGCTCATACACAACGCCCCGTGGACAAAGGCTTCCAGTTCCATATCCGTGTGTTTTGCGATATAGGCCATGTGGGAAATCGCAAGCTCTCGCGCTAAAATCACCCGGTTGATACCCAACGCCTCCGCCCGGCGCACGCCATCTAGGTTATGAATACTCATCTGGGTGCTGGCGTGAATTTGCATATCCGGCAACGTCTGGCGTACCATCTGCGCCACACCCAAGTCTTGGACGATGAGGGCATCCGCCCCCGCACGACTAGCTGTTTTGGCGAGAAGCTCTACTTTCACCAACTCTCGGTCTGTGGCTAGGGTATTTAGGGTAACATACACCTCCACCCCCCGCACATGACAGGTGCGGACGGCCTCGGCCAGTGTATCCTCTGTGAAATTTTTCGCACCGCGGCGGGCGTTAAAGCCTTCCAGCCCGAGGTAAACTGCGTCAGCGCCGTTTTGCACCGCCGCCTTCACCGCCTCAAGAGACCCCGCCGGGGCCAGTAATTTTAACATATGTGGCATCCTTCAAACATCTATGATATCCATATAGTATAGCACATTTTTTGGTAGATGAAAATACAAATTTCTAAAAGCAACGTTTGACTACAAATACCGCAAGAAAAAAGCGTGTTGCTTTTCACACAAAAGACGAAGCCTCGCCCTCACGTTGTCAAGGTGTGTAACATAAAAACAGCACAGAGCGTGATTGTGCTCTGTGCTGTGGCTAGCTTGGACTATTACGCAATGGGTTTTTCTTGTATCAAGTTTAGAAATGCTTATTTGCTTCGATTGCGATTCCGATTTAACCGTTCTGCAAATACCCGTATATCTCCATTTGCGTCAAAGCGGCACTCGCCTAAAATTTCATCAGTTGGTTTGCCACGCATGGCTTCTATTCCATCTCTTGCGTTTATATAAACCCCATGCCAGTCCCCTTTATTTCTATGCGGGCGAAAGGACTTCACTGCGTCATACAGCAATTTTTCATCTTCCGGCAAGAGATTTTTAGCCAACAAAAAGACGCCGTTTTCAATATCCATACCGCTTTGAATCAGAGAGCGCATATCTACTATTGCGCCGAAATCCCCATAAAAGTTCCGTTTGAACCCCAGCGTCTAACTCATTCATCGCCGCTTGCGCCAGTTTCTCCAAATCCTCCGGCTTTGCGTTTCGCGAAAAGCGCATCCCAATTCCGCGTCCGCCAAACGGCCTTTTCGCCGCATCAAGAACTTCGTCTAGTGCTGGGATCGGGATATCTTCTCGAACTTGAAAATAATTATTCCATTTTTTCGCGGTTTCATAATAAACACAGATATACGGTGATTGTTCCGACTGCTTCTGCAAATATTGTGCAACACGCTTTTTTCCAAATTTTCTTTTAGAATTAAAATAGAACCAGTCCGAATGGAAAAAATCAACATTTTTAGGTAACAAAAACTCGCTAACATCACCAACAATCTGTTTGAATGCGACCCAGCCATCCAATGAGGTCAGCAACACGCACAACGAATCAAACATGTCTCGCCGGTTGTATAACCATAAAGTTTATCCTTACTGCCATGAGGAAACAAAATCTTACCATGCATTATACTGCGGATTCCATTGCAGGGCAAAGGGGCCGCTAGACACCAAGTGCCTGTACTCATGCGCTATACCTTCTTCATATGCTGGGATGCGGCTTTTAACATCAACCGTTTCGTTCCCACTGTATCAAAGGCAATCTCCACCAGCGCATCCCCGCCCATGGGGGTAAACCCGGTAATCACACCTTGCCCAAAGGCTTTGTGGGAGATCGTGTCACCCTTCTGATAAGCCCGCAACACCTTATCGCCGCCGCTGAGGGGCGGGGTAGGGCGGCGGATGGGTGGTTGTTTCCGCTCGGCTGTCGTTTTATTCCCAGCCAACCGTTGGGCACGATAGCCAAAATGTTCTTCGTCGTCAAAACTGATATCCGAGCTGTGCTCTCGGTAAGACGGACGGACGTGGCCCGCCTGCTCCATGTGGGTATCGGGAATCTCTTCTAAAAACCGAGAGGGCATGTTGGCGGTGGTGCGGCCAAATAGCATCCGTTGTCCGGCGCTAACTAGGTGCAATTTCCGCTTGGCTCTCGTCAAGGCCACGTAGCAAAGCCGCCGCTCTTCTTCCATTTCCTCTAAGTCCCCGATGCTGCGGTGGCCGGGGAAAATACCCTCTTCCAATCCCACTAAGTACACATTGTCAAACTCTAACCCCTTGGCACTGTGCATGGTCATGAGTACCACCCCGTCTTGATTCTCCGGGGTGTCTAGGTCGGTATAGAGGGCGATTTCGTCTAAAAATCCTTTCAAACTGCCGTCTTCGCTCTGTTGGAGATAGCTGATGATGTTACTTTTAAGCTCTTGAATATGCTCAATCCGGGCCATGTTTTCCTCCGGTTTTTCTCGGAGCATGGCGAGATAGCCTGTGCCCTCCAACAGATACTCATAAAACTCGTCTAAGGGCATAGAACCCGCTTTTTCCCGCAGGTCGAGCATAAGCGCATCGAACAGCTTTAACTTGGCCGCCGCCCGGCCCAGTTCTGGGATATCTCCCGCTGAGAACAGCATCTCGGACATGGGCCGTCCGGCAATGATACTGGCCTCTCGCAGACGCTCTACCGTAGTTTGCCCGATTCCACGGGCGGGGACGTTAATGATGCGGAGCAGCCGCAAATCGTCCGCCGGGTTGGCGATAGCGGAGAGGTAGGCGATAATATCCTTAATTTCCGCATAGTCAAAGAACCGCATCCCACCCACCACTTTATAGGGGATAGCATTTCGTTTGAACGCAAATTCCAGTTGGTTGGAAAGGGCACTCATCCGATATAATACTGCGTGGTCGCTCCATTTTCCGCCGTTGCCAACGCTCTCTAGTACGCATTGGGCCACATAACTGGCCTCGTCCTCTTGGCTTTGGGCCACGTAGTGGGTCAGCGGTTCGCCCTCGCCTAAGTCCGTCCAGAGGCGTTTGCCTTTTCTGCCTGTGTTATTGACAATGACGGCATTCGCCGCATTGAGAATATGGCTGGTCGAGCGGTAGTTTTGCTCCAGTCGAATCGTCCGCACACCGGGGTATTGGTGCTCGAAGTTCAAAATATTCTGAATGGTGGCACCCCGGAACTTATAAATACTCTGGTCATCGTCCCCCACCACACAGATGTTGCGGTGCCCCTCTGCCAAGATGCTGGCGAACAGGTATTGGAGGTTATTGGTGTCCTGATACTCGTCAATCAGGATGTACCGGAACTTCCGCTGGTAGTGTCGCCGCACGTCCTCGTTACTCTGGAGCAGCTTCACCGTCAAAAACAGCAAATCGTCAAAATCCACCGCCCCAGCAGAGCGGAGGCGTTTTTCGTACTCCATGTACGCCTTGCCCATCTGTTTCCGGCGGTGGTCGCCTTCCTCTTCTGCCTTATTTAGAAATGCTTTGGCCTCTAGCTGGGCATCCTTGGCACTGCTGATTTCAGACAATACCCGGCGGGGCGGATAGGTTTTGTCGTCAAGGCTCAGGTCAGACAAAATCCGCTTCATCAGGCTCTGGCAGTCGGCGGTGTCGTAGATGGTAAAGTCAGGGTTATAACCCAGCCGGTTAATATATTGCCGTAAAATCCGCACACAGGCGGCGTGAAACGTCATGGCCCAAATATCCTGTGCCGCCGCCCCCAGCCGCCGTTCCAGACGGATTTTCAGCTCGTTTGCCGCTTTGTTGGTGAAGGTAATGGCCAGTATCTCCCAAGGTCGCACCGGGTCTTGAGCGCAGAGGGCCTGCGCTCGTTTCTCTCCCGCCGCTTTGAGGGCGGGGTTCTCAATATGTTCTAAGTATAGCCGCAAGAAGGCCAAGTCTGCCTCGCCCACTCCATCCGGCATTTGGTCAGAATCCGAGCCACGGCCGTAAAGCATGAGGTTTGCGATACGGTTAATCAGCACCGTTGTCTTCCCGCTGCCGGCCCCGGCCAGAAGCAAAAGCGGCCCCTCGGTAGTGAGGGCGGCCTCTTGTTGTTTTTCGTTGAGGTTCATGAATTCGGTTTTGATGATGGCTTGGCGGAGGGCGATAAATTCTGCTATCTGGGTGTTTGTCATAATGGGGTTCCTGTCTGTTTTGTTTTTTGCGTATCAACAATATACCATATACATTTTGAAATAACAATAAGGGCCATCAAGGTCAAGAGGTGGGACGTGCGATGAACTCCTCGCCCACGATTCTCACCACATGCTCATAAGCGCGCCTGCCCCAATCACGCAGGTACTCATTCGTCACAAATTCCGGCAACTCCCCGCCTATAAGCGGCATCACACTGATACCGTTGACGATGCCCAGTGTACCGCCGGAGGTATCCCGCATACACAGAGTTGGCAACACTTCACACCCACCCAGTCGGACTGTGCCGTCTGATTCTTTCACCACTTGCAGGCTAACTAGTTTTCCGAACTGCGTTCTGGCGATGGGTGGACTTAGCCTAGTCTGATCGGCTAAAAAATTGCCCAGTGAGTATATGATGAGGCTTCGCCCGCCGCTTTCCCGCTGGCGCCATTCGATGGGCTGTATGACATGGGCGTGGTTGCCCATGATCACGTCTGCCCCGACATCACTCAACGCTCTGGCTATCTGCCGCTGCATCTCGGTGGGTGCGTCCACATATTCAGCACCCCAATGGAGCGAGACAATGACCACCTCTGCACCCGCCGCCCGCAAATTGGCAATATCCTCTGCCATGGCGGGCACATCGTCCATCACATCAGAGCGAAACCGGCGCACGGCAAAGGGCCGCATCTCTGCCGGGACGAGTGACTCTAGACCGTTGACCGAGTCCGTATAGGCAATGATGCCCACTTGGATGCCATTTACATTGAGAATTGTCGGAACGTGGAACGCTGCCTCATCGACATACATACCGGTAAAGGCAAGCCCCACACGTTCAAAATTACGCACAGTGGCAAACAAACCGTCAAAGCCACGGTCAAATGAGTGGTTGTTGGCGGCGATCAGGTGGTTAAACCCCGCATACTGCAACGCTTCCAGTATCTCAAACGGGGCGTTGAACAGGGGGAAGGTTGTAATGTCTCGATTCTCGCCCAACACGTCTACCGGGGTCTCCATGTTGACAATTGCGAGGTCTCCATCTATGAAGGGTTTGATGTCTCGCAAAAAGGGCCTGAAGTCATAGGTATTTGCGCCGGTGCTAGCTGCGTCTATCGGGCCTCTGTGCAACAGAATGTCACCGGCGAACTGAATCCTGATTTCAATCGGGTCGGGTTCGGGCTCCGGTGTGGGTTCAGGCGTTGGTTCCGGTGTTGGTGGTGGGGCAGGGGTGGGCATTGGCGTTTCTGCCACCGGGCTAGGCGCAGGTTCGGGTGCGCTTGCCGGAGTTGCGGTACAACCGTGGATAGCGAACAAGAATAACAGAGCCGCAAGTATGGTAAATAGTCGTTTCAAAACTGTAACCTCCTGTGTGTTTCTCTGTACGAGGGACAACGTGTGGTTTATTATATCACAGATTTATTCAAACTTCAATTGCACCAACCCATTGGAAATTCAAGGTTTCCAAACCAAAACCCCCTTTGAAATAAGGCTTGAAATTGCCTTGTTTCAAAGGGGGTTTTCTTTATCAAGCTACTAGGGCAGGAGTGGAGCTGTGCGATGCTATCTGCTTATTTTGCGGCATCAGAGTGTGCCGCAAACCATTCATATGCAGGTTCGCAAAATAGCTCAGCGTTGTAGTAATAACTGTTGTGGGCATCGTTTATTTCCACAAGTTTTTTCTCACATTTAAGCGTGGCATAGTATTTGTCAAAATATTCGGCAGGGAAGTATCTGTCATGCAGGACTTTGAACACCAAAGTTGGGCATTTTATAGGCTTCTGCATAACGCTATTATCGAAAATAGCACTTCCAATCATTGTGGACATCAGTTTCAATTTTGTTCGCATAGAACCTGGTGCCATTTTCTCAAGTTCTTCATAAAAGGCATTATCCTTATCTGCATTAAATCCTACAAACTTTGGGACATCAAAGGTTATTTTTACATTAGGGAATATTTTAGCAACACCATACATTATTTTGAGTAGCCATATCGGCTTTTCCATGGGGCTTGGGTCTTTGTGGATTACACATGCAAATTGAGCAAAACTTTTAATTCTTGCGTCTATGCCCGCATGGACTGCATATTGGGCAAAGATTCCACCGATACCCGTGTAACCTAATAGGTGTATGTTATCAGAAAAGTTTTTGGAAATATAATCAATAACTAAGTTCATGTCTGAGACTGTTGTCTTTACCGAAAAGTCCGTCCCCTCACTTTGTCCTGTTGCACTAAAGTCAAAGTGAAAGATATTTACGTGGTGTTTGGTTAGGGGTTCCAGTGCCGGTTGTAGAAGTGTTGCCGAGCAAATCGGCGTGTGCGTGACGATAATATTCATAGCTGTTTTACCTGTAATATACGCATTGCAAAAAATATTTGTCGCTCCATTCGGCATTTCAATTTGTTTCCAACTCATTTTGATTTCCCTTTCTTTGTTCTAAAATAATGAAAAACTCATAAACAGCTCTTTGCTGTTTATGAGTTCCAGATAGTTCAGGGAAAATCATGTACAGCAAGAAGCTATACATGAGTCTCGTTTTTTAAGACAAGCCAGGCTCAATCATCAGCCAGTATGTTGACTTGCCACGCAAAAGGTCACGCAAACTACTCCCTCATGGTCTATGTTGACGTAGCTTATCACAACAAACGTAATTTGTCAAGTTCCGCAAGTTCCGATTTATAAAAATCTCTACCCCAAAACAACAACAAAAACCCTTGACGAATCTCCAAAATTGTAGTATAATTTCCCCCTGTGCGATAGTCACAGCATGTCTTTCACAGAATAGCCCTTGGCTGTCCTGTGAAAGATAACCAAACAGGAAAGGAGGAACACTGTGCCAACTTTTAATCAGCTCGTCAGAAAGGGCCGGGAGCAGACGACGCATAAGTCTACATCACCTGCGCTGCAAAAAGGACTGAACACCCTGAAAAACCGGGAGACAAACCAATCCAGTCCCCAGAAGCGCGGCGTGTGTACGGCTGTCCGTACCTCAACCCCGAAAAAGCCCAATTCTGCCCTGCGGAAGATTGCCAGAGTACGGCTTTCAAACGGTCACGAAGTCACGGCGTATATCATGGGTGTGGGCCACAACCTACAGGAACACTCCGTTGTCATGATCCGCGGCGGCCGTGTGAAAGACTTACCCGGTGTGCGTTACCACATTATCCGTGGTACCCTAGACACCCAAGGCGTTGTAGACCGCAAACAGAGCAGAAGTAAGTACGGAGCAAAAAGACCCAAGTAAGAACCCACAAACTTTAGGTAACGTAGCGGACCCATGGGTAGGGTCTGCGGCCTGACCTGAAGGGAATATATATAGGGCGGCAGCTATTGGAAACGGTGGCTGGCATTTCCCATGTATGTTACCTCACCGGCAGGCATTTACGGGAACGGGTGCAATTGTGCCTGTTTTCGAGTACCGATGAAATCATCCTTATGAAGGAGGGAAGTACAGTGCCCAGAAGAGGTAATGTGCCCAAGCGTGAAGTGTTACCAGATCCCCTGTACGGATCAATCATGGTAACCCGTCTGATTAATAGCATTATGTTAGACGGAAAAAAAGGTGTCGCGCAGAAGGTTGTTTACGGTGCATTTGACATCGTCAAAGACAAAACCGGGAAAGAGCCCATTGAGGTATTCACGGAAGCCCTAAACAACATTATGCCGACCCTAGAGGTCAAAGGCCGCCGTGTCGGTGGTGCCACCTATCAGGTGCCCATCGAGGTCAGAGAAGACCGCCGCCAGACCTTAGGACTCCGTTGGCTGACCGCCTACGCTCGTTCTCGTGGTGAGAAAACCATGCGTGAGCGGCTGGCTGGCGAACTGATGGATGCCGTGAACCAAACCGGTGCGGCCGTTAAGAAACGGGAAGACACCCATAAAATGGCGGAGGCCAACAAAGCCTTTGCTCACTACCGCTGGTAAAAGACGCCGGCGAGCGAAAGAAAGATTGAGAGTACTATATGGCTAGAAAAATCTCATTGGAGAATACAAGAAATATCGGTATCATGGCCCATATTGACGCAGGGAAGACCACTACCACCGAGCGGATTCTCTACTATACCGGCGTCAACTACAAATTGGGCGAGACCCATGAAGGTACCGCCACCATGGACTGGATGGAGCAAGAGCAAGAGCGGGGCATTACCATCACCTCCGCTGCGACTACCTGTCTCTGGAAAGACCACCGCGTCAACATCATCGACACCCCAGGCCACGTTGACTTCACGGTAGAAGTTGAGCGTTCCCTTCGTGTACTAGACGGCAGTGTAGCCGTCATGTGCGCCAAGGGCGGGGTAGAGCCGCAATCGGAAACCGTATGGCGGCAGGCGGACAATTATAACGTGCCCCGGATGATCTATATCAATAAAATGGACATTATGGGCGCCGACTTTTTCAACGTTTTAGACATGGTGCATGACCGGCTGAAAGCAAACGCTGTGCCGATTCAGCTTCCCATTGGGGCGGAATCGGACTTCAAAGGACTCATTGACTTAGTCGAGATGAATGCCCGCATCTATAAAGATGACAAAGGGCAAGAAATCGAGATTACCGAGATTCCTGAGAACATGAAAGACCTTGCGGAAGAGTACAGAGTCAAGTTGTTAGAAGCTATTGCGGACTTCGACGATGAGATTATGATGCTCTATCTGGAAGGTGAATCCATTGCAGTAGACCAAATCCGTGCCGCCATCCGTGCCGCTACGGTGAACGTGAAGATGATTCCCGTGGTCTGCGGCACCAGCTACAAGAACAAAGGTGTCCAGCTATTGCTAGATGCCATTGTGGCGTACATGCCCTCACCGCTGGATATCCCGGCGATTAAAGGCGTGAACCCCAAGACCGGTGAAGAAGACGAGCGCCCTGCATCTGACGATGCGCCGTTTTCTGCGTTGGCCTTCAAGATTGCCACAGACCCATATGTGGGCCGTTTGAGCTTTTTCCGGGTCTATTCCGGGAAAGTAAACGCCGGCACCGGCGTAATAAACGCCACCAAGGGTCAAAAAGAGCGGATGGGCCGCATCCTCCAGATGCACGCCAACCACAGAGAAGACATCGAAACAGTCTACTCCGGCGACATTGCCGCCGCCGTTGGCTTAAAGCACACCACCACCGGCGACACCCTCTGTGACGACAAGGCACCCATTATTCTGGAGAGCATGGAGTTCCCAGAGCCTGTCATCCGGGTTGCCATTGAGCCGAAGACGAAAGCCGGTCAAGAAAAGATGGGTCTGGCCCTTGTAAAACTAGCGGAAGAAGACCCCACCTTCAAGACCTACACTGACGACGAGACAGGTCAGACGATTATCGCCGGGATGGGCGAGCTTCATCTGGAGATTATCGTAGACCGTCTGCTCCGTGAATTTAAGGTAGAGGCCAATGTAGGCGCACCTCAGGTTTCTTACAAAGAGACCATCAAGAACAGCGCTGACGTTGACCACCGGTTCTCACGCCAGTCCGGCGGTAAGGGCCAGTTTGCGGAAGTCCACATTAAGGTCGAACCCAACGAGTCCGGCAAGGGCTATGAGTTCATTGACCAAATCAAAGGCGGTGCGGTGCCGAAAGAGTATATCCCGGCGGTTGACCAGGGTATCCAAGGTGCCATGCAGGCCGGCGTAGTGGCAGGGTATGAGGTTGTTGACGTGAAAGTTACCCTCTATGACGGGAAATTCCACGAAGTTGACTCCTCTGAGATGGCGTTTAAAATCTGCGGTTCCATGGCATTTAAAGAGGCCATGCAGAAGGCGCATCCAATCCTGTTAGAACCCATCATGCGTGTGGTGGTCACCGTACCGGAGAACTTCATGGGTGATGTTATCGGCGACCTAAACTCTCGCCGTGGCCAAATCGTGACCACAGACATCCAAAACGGAATCACCAAGGTAGAGGCACATGTGCCCCTCGGCGAGATGTTCGGTTACGCTACGGACTTGCGGAGTAAGACCCAAGGCCGTGCAACCTACAGCATGGAGCCCAGCCATTTCATGGAGATTCCGAAAAGTATTCAGGAGACAATTGCAGCAGGCAGAGTGAAATAATTATTCTCTGGAAAAAACTGTTGCAAATCCTGAAAATATGCGATACAATGTTCGCATCATCTGATAGTGTTAACGCTATCTAAAAAAAACAATTTTGAAAGCAATTATATTAAGGAGGCAATCCTATCATGGCAAAGCAAATGTTTGAAAGAAACAAACCCCACGTAAACATCGGTACCATCGGTCACGTTGACCACGGTAAAACCACCCTCACTGCGGCAATCACGAAGTACCTCGCTATGCGAGGCGGCGCAGAGTTCAAAGACTACGCCAACATCGACAAAGCACCGGAAGAGAGAGAGCGTGGTATCACCATCAACACCTCTCATGTTGAGTATGAGACAGAAAACCGTCACTATGCCCACGTTGACTGTCCCGGTCACGCCGACTATATCAAGAACATGATTACCGGCGCTGCCCAAATGGACGGTGCGATTCTGGTTATCGCATCTACTGACGGCCCCATGGCGCAAACTCGTGAGCATATCCTACTCGCCCGTCAAGTTGGCGTGCCCGCCATCGTTGTGTTCATGAACAAAACTGACTTGGTTGACGATGTTGAGCTTCTTGAGCTTGTTGAGATGGAAATCCGTGAGATTCTGTCTAAGTACGAGTTCCCCGGCGATGATATTCCAATCATCAAAGGTTCTGCTGTACAAGCACTCAACGGCCCGGACAACCCGGACGATGCAGTTTATGCACCCATCAAAGAGTTGATGGAAAACGTAGACGCTTATATCCCCACACCGGAGAGAAAGAGCGATCTGGACTTCCTTATGCCTGTTGAGGACGTGTTCACCATCACTGGCCGTGGTACTGTTACCACTGGTCGTGTTGAGCGTGGCCAAGCCAGAATCAACGATGAAGTTGAAATCGTCGGCTTGACTGAAGAGCGTCGTAAGACTGTTATCACCGGCATCGAAATGTTCCATAAAATGCTAGAATACGCAGAAGCTGGCGACAACGCAGGTGTTCTGCTCCGTGGCGTAAAGAAAGAAGAAGTTGAGCGTGGCCAAGTTTTGTCCAAGCCCGGCTCTATCCAACCGCTGACCAAGTTCCGCGGCCAAGTTTACGTCCTGTCAAAAGAAGAGGGTGGCCGTCACACGCCGTTCTTTAACAAGTATCGTCCCCAGTTCTACTTCAGAACCACAGACGTAACCGGTATCATCGAGTTGCCGGAAGGCGTTGAAATGTGTATGCCTGGCGATAACGTCGAGATGGACGTTGAGCTGATTACACCCATCGCCATCGAAGAAGGTCTGCGTTTTGCTATCCGTGAGGGTGGCCGGACTGTTGGCTCTGGCGTTGTTATTGCTGTGAAGTAAACTGAACTTAAAAAATTCCCTCCGCTTTCAGCGGAGGGAATTTTTGTTTGGCTATGTACTAACTTTCCTGCATGGATTTTTTCAGTTCACCTATTCAGTTCACCTATCGCTTTCTCTATATTCAAGCAAGAGCAACCGTAAAACGCCTTTTTGCGACTTTCCTCTGGTGAACGAATCTTTTCGTACCTATCTTTATAACGCACTCTCATTTGCAGGAGTTCTTCCAGTATCTTTTCTTTAGAAACGCGCTCCAATTGTTCGGCATTGATGCTTGTGTAGATAACCTTACCTTTTAAAATGCCCACACGCTCTCTCTTGACACTGAACAGATTACAAATGGCATCCTTATCCAGCACAAGGAAATTCTCTTGCTCACCCATTGATAAAATCATAGTTTCACAAAAGATGAGACGTCCGTCTTTTATAAGTGAGTTTGCTATTTTTTTAAAGGTTTCCACCCAGTCTGTTATCGGTATTTCGTGCAGAACATTGATTAAAAACACCGCCGAGAATTTGTTTTCCTCATTCGCTACGTATTGCTCTAGTTCATTGTTAATCAGCACTTCTTTGTATAACGGCTCCAAGGTTTTTCTCACCTCTTGGACTTTTTGTGGGCTACCTCCAATTTCATAGGCGACACAGTTGGTTTCTGCATAGTTTTCCCTGCCGGAGATAGAGCAAAGGTTTACAGCTAAACGCCCCTGTCCGGCACCAAAATCAAGCCATAGACCAACAGGTAGCCCATGTAGCTCTGACCGAAGCTCATCATAAGCTCTTGTTTTCTTTGCACCTTCCGATGGCGCCGGTTCCGTGCATTCAGCGACAAATTCGCAAAATGCGTCTGCATATATATCATAAAGTAGATTTTCATTTGATTTTCCCATCAATGTTTCTAGCATATCTATCTTATATGTATGACTCTTCTTTTGAATCTGTTTCTCATGGAGAAACACCAATTCGTGAAACGCACTTGTTGAAACAATATAGTGGGAATGTGTCGCAATGATTATCTTCACTTGCGCCGAGTTCTCTTGCAAGTCGCGCAAAGCTTCTATAACCGCAGTCACTCGCTCGTGGTGCAAATGCGATTCCGGTTCGTCAACCAATAGATACAGTTTCTTTCCCTTTACTTGCATCAATGAAACCAATAGGGCAAAATAGCAAAGCATTTTTTGTCCCGGAGACTTTCGTGAAAAGTTTTCCAGAAACTCCTGCAAGTGCTCCGTCACTTGTTCGTTTTCATTGGGAACTTCAAAAAATTTTACGTAATTTACATAGAAAACTCTTTTCACATTCACCAGATCACGTTTTTTGTAATGCGTATCTTTTTCTGAGAGCAGATATGTCAAAAATGACTTTAATCCCGATGCAAGCAGAGTGTTGAAATTCTTACATACGGACATGTCATGTAAGGCAGTGCCTGCGGCAATGTCCAGCATGATTTCTATGATCTCATCGGATAAGATTGCTCTCACCGTCCTGCGCTTCTTCAAACGTGAAATAGGCGTTTGCGAAATCCGCAAAAATTGGAACTGCTTCCGGCTCTTCCTTGGTGATGTATTGTTCTAATATTCTAAGCAACCGTGTTTTACCACAACCGTTCTCACCTGCGATGACCGTATATCTCGCTTCGCAAAGTGTTTTCAACTCATCTTCGGTTATCTCTAAGCTGCGGAAATTAATGTCGTTTGGCATGGTATCAGTCTCGCTTTCCTTAGATTCGTCCTCTTGCAAAACGGGCAAGGACAGGCGGTTGTTAATTTCCTGAAGCCTTTTTCCATTGAGAACAAGGCCATTCGCAAACAACTGCGCATACCAAGATGCCCAGTAACCAAAACCCACCTTGCGCAGGTCAGCAAAAAATTGTGATAGTCTCTCTTTATACCTTTCTGGTTGCTGGGGCGTCCTTGCACCGCCTTTTTCTAAATATTGCAAATCTCGCTGAATTACAGATAAGAAATACTCATCATTTTTGGCTACGTTTTCGGCGGTAGCGTAGGCAGCATCGGCGGCAGCGTAGGTGGCATCGGTAGCAACGTAGGTGTTGTCGATGGCGACGTAGGTGGCATCGGCAGTAGCGTAGGCATTGTTGGCAACAACGTAGACGTTGTCGGAGCCGCCCAAGGTATCCACGATGTTTCGGTCCAAGCTAGCTTTTGCGGCGATATCCAATGCCGTCAGAACAGATGTCAAATACTCGTCTTTTTCAGCACCCCAGTATGAAAACGGCTCCTCATTAGAGTCTAGCGATAAATAAGGAAGCACCCGCACAGTGCATAACCACGCAAAATGAACCTGCTTTTTTCGCGGTAGCTTTTCGAGGCGTGCCTTGATATTTGCTTTCCAAGAAACTGTTCCGATTTTCTCTATTACATGTTCCACTTTTACATTGCCCTCCTTGCACTGGCGGTTGCTTTCGCACACTTTGTTAATATTACCACGGAATCCACGCTTTTTCAAGAAATTCTTACAAGGTTTTGCGAATCCTGACGGCGTTTTCTCCATTTTGCAAAGAAGCCCATAGAATTTAATGGTTAACACTTGCGCTCCTCACACTACTGTGGTAAACTATCAGGAACACAGGAAACCAATGGGGGGATTTTTCTAGGAATTGAACGACACTCACAGCCGTGCAAGTGAAACAATATTTCCAAACTTAAGAAGGAGAGACAGTCTCATGGAGAACACCAAAAAGAAATTCAAACTCGGCTTATTGCCTAAGCTAGGCATTGGTATCGCAGTCGGTATTGCACTTGGCCTATTTGCTTCGGCAGACATTACAGGCATATGGGCATTGATCGGGAACGTTATTATGCGTATTTACGCAACCATTACCCACCTGTTCGGCCAACAATTGCTTGTCTTTTTAATCCCGTTTATCATCATGGGCTTCCTGATTCCGGGTATCACGCAAATCGGGAAGAATGCAGGCCGAATGGTCGGTCTCGTTGCGGCATTTGCTTATGCGATGACATTTGCAGCGGGCCTTATCGCATACTTCATGACCGATGCATTATCTAACTTGATTGTTGCCGGTGTATCGTTAGAGCAACTCGGTTATGGCGTGGATGCGCCGGAACCGTTTATTACATTAGCCATTCCGCCACTGATGGGCGTTATTACTGCCCTTGCAACATCCTTTATTGTCGGCATCTTCCTCACGAACATGAAGGGTGAAAATACGCTGAAAAAAGTTGCGTTTGATTTCCAGAATGTAATGAAACAAGCCATTACGAAAATCATTATCCCGGTGTTGCCGTTCCACATCTCGGGCCTGTTTGCAATCATGGCCTATCAGGGCGAAATCGCAGCAGCCATGGGCGTATTCGTCAGACTGTTTATCATGATTATCATTACGGATATTTTGTTCCTATTTGTACTGTACGCCATTGGCGGCGGTCTTTATAAGGCGAATCCGTTTAGTTTGATGAGAAAAATGATTCCGACATATCTAACAGCACTGGGTACCCAGTCCTCTCTGGCTACTATGCCGATTAACTACATCAACGTCCGTGCGATTGGTGTCAACGCAAAAGTCACAGACTTTATCGTACCCTTTGGTGCCACCATTTTGCTTGCGGGAAGTACCATGTCGATTGTGTCCTGCGCCGTGATCGTCATGGTGTTGTTTGGGATGGAAGTTAGTCTGGTCACGTTTTTACCGTTCATATTCATGTTGGGTATCATGATGGTTGCGGCCCCCGGTGTGCCGGGCGGTGCGATCATGGCGGCCTTGGGTGCGATAGAAGTCTCACTCGGCTTTAGCGGCGAGATGATGGCCATTATGATGGTTCTATACTTCGCACAAGACAGCCTTGGCACAGCGGTCAACATCACAAGTGACGGTGCGGTTGCGCTGTATCTGAACAGAATCTTGGGCCACAAAAAACTAACGCCCATGACCCATAAAGAGGCAGAAGCACAATTTACACAATCCGAAGCCATGAAAGAAGCCATGGCGGCAGAAGAGGGTTTTGCAAACGCAAACGCCGAAGAAGCCGTGCAAGCGGCAAAGGCAGACGTGTAAGGTCAGGGGCCGGGACGCCGAAGGCGTCGTCCCCTACAAAGAGCAAAGGTCAGAAATCCCTCTGCAAAGGCAGAGGGATTTCTTTCAATCCACATTTGTGCTATAATAACCTATAAGTTTAGACTTTTGGAGGAAACGGCTGATGCAAAAAGATGCGGAAAAGCTAAAACGCCTCGTTTCAGACACACTGGGCAAAATTGTCTCCAACGTGGAACAGGTCATCGTCGGCAAGCGAGAGGCGATTGAGCTGGCTTTGTGCGCCCTGCTTTGCAAAGGGCATGTGTTAATTGAGGACATGCCCGGTGTGGGGAAGACCAGTTTGGTGTCTGCCGTTGCCAAATCCTTCTCCTGTTCTTTCCAGCGGATTCAGTTCACGCCGGATATCTTGCCATCGGATATCACGGGATTTTCCATGTACAACCAAAAGTCAGGCGAATTCGAGTACAAGCCCGGCGCGATTATGGCACAGATTATTTTAGCGGATGAAATCAACCGCACCTCACCCAAAACCCAGTCCAGTTTATTGGAGGCCATGGAAGAACAGCAAGTCACCGTGGACGGCAATACCTACGACCTGCCCCGGCCGTTTCTTGTGTTCGCCACGCAAAACCCCATCGAATATCTGGGCACATACCCTCTGCCGGAGGCGCAATTAGACCGATTTTTCATGCGGATTTCTCTGGGCTATCCCTCTGCCGCAGAAGAAAGTGCCTTGCTAACCCGCTTCAAAGAAGAAAATCCGCTGGAGACTTTAAAACCCGTATCAACGGACAAAGCGCTTGTGGCTATGCAAGCACTGGTGGAGCAAGTATATGTGGATCAGCGCATCAATGAATACATCGTCAGCATCGTGCGTCAAACCCGGGAAGACGCAGATATCGTGTTAGGTGCCAGCCCAAGGGCTACCCTCGCCCTGTTCCGGGCGGCGCAAGCGTGGGCCATGTACAACGACAGAACCTACGTATTGCCAGATGACGCAGTGAAGATGGCTGAACCGATACTGGGACACCGGCTTGTCCTAACGCAAGAGGCGAAGTCCAAGCAATTGACCGCCACAGAAGTGATCGCACGTATCATTTCCAGGATAGAGGTTCCTTAACATGGCAAAAAACTGGCTGGTGTACGGCATGGTGGTGTTCACTTTGCTGATTTTTATATTTCTGCGTCCGCTGCCCATGACCTATTGGGCACTGTATGCTGTGCTGCTTGCGCCGCTGGTCTCTCTGTTCTTTGCGCTGGTCAGTTCATTACAGAGCAGGAAGCACGGCTTTGCCATGACCGCCGCCCTTGACTCTAGTCAGGTGGAAAAGGGCCAGTTGGCGCGCTATACCCTCACCATTCAAAACCATTCCATTTTTCCACATTTTTGTGTACGTGTTTGCTTTCAAGTGGAACAAGCGGCCCTTTTCGTTGATTGTAGGGAATCCTCTCTGTTCGTGCCGGCCCGCAAATGTGCCTCGGCCACGGTTTCTGTCCGCTCCAACTATCGGGGCAACTATGCTATCGGGCCGGACGCTATTTTTTTATATGATTGTCTGGGGCTGTTTCGATGGAAGAAACGGCTACCGCCTCCACGCCCCCTGTGTGTGGTTCCTTGGATTTACCCGATCTCGGCTCTCCCGCTGGATACGGGGCACCGGGGTGAGGCGGCGGCAACCAACCAAATTCCGCAAGCGGACTACAGCGAGATATCCGACCTGAGACAATATCGGCCCTCCGACAGCTTCCGCAACATCCATTGGAAGGCCAGTGCCAAGCGGGGCGAGCTAATTAGTAAGCACTTTCAAGACACAGGGGCGCATACGGTTTTCCTCTGTATCGACAACTCTGTCATGCAGGGTTCTGATGAGGCGGCTTTGGTCTTGGAAGACCAGATGATGGATGCCTTGGTCTCTGTCATGGCGCATTGTACCGAGCGGGGTTATCGCACAGTCTTGCACCACATGGGTGCCCATAACCCGGCACCGGTGGCGGATTTTCATCGCCTATTCCAAACCGCTGCCCATCTGGATTTTGACGGTAGCGGAAATTTTGATGGGTATTTGCTGTCGTTTCTACATACTTACAGAACTTGCGCAAATCTTATTCTATTGTTACAAGAACTCACGCCCGCCACGGTTTCTGCGCTACAATCATATGGTGCCAGAGGGCAGCATGTGCTTGTCTTCTCCTTTGGCGAGGTAGAAACGGCACACATGAAACAGTTGCAACAAGCAGGGGTGACCTGCCTTGATTTTTGCAACGTGATACAGAAAGAAGCGGCCGATGAAAATACATAGAGCGCATGACACGGTGTTTCTTTTGACCATCGGAACCCTGTTGAGTTTTAGCGGATTCTCCGCCACCCTGCATATAGGCGGATTTGTGCAAGGCCAGCTTACCAGCCTGTTGCAAATGTTTGTGGTGATCTTGGCGTTTCGGCTCTTGCTTGCCAACAAAATTTTGGCTTGGACGGCTGTGTCACTGTTCATGTTCGGGCTGTCGTTGCTTGCCATTGGATTTTTCACCACGCCGGAAGAGCCGAGGCTTGCAAATGAGATGGCGGACTTTGTTACGGCGGTGGTGCAATATGTGAGTGGCCATGGACAACATAACCTGTTGTATGAGCGGACGTTTATTTGGTTGCTTGCTGGTTTTATCGGGCTTTTCACGGTGTTGCTTGTCTATTGGCGGCCAAACTTTGTGGTGGTGTTCCTTGTATTCGCCGGGATATTTGGCGTATTGATTTCCATTTACTTTTTTTCTTATTTTTTCCTGTTTTATCTGTTCATCTGTTGCAGTCTCGTGCTGTTAATCAAACATCTGAGCCACAAATTCTTTCTACACCTCGCTCTGCCGGTTGCGCTGGTCTGTGTTGTTTTGGCCGGATTTATCCCGATACCGAGCGATGAGGAGGGGGGATTAACTTACCAGATTGCACAGGCAGATCTTATCGCCTCTCTCCGCCGCATGGGGGACGGGCCTGATTTTATGACACGCCCCCACTACTTTGGCCTCCAACAAACGGGCTTCGGTGGGGGAGATAGCAGACGATTGGGCGGAAATATAAACACAAATGACGGGCTATTTATGCGAATCCGCACCGAATCGCCCCCGCCCATTTATTTGACCGGGTCTATCATGGACACTTACACAGGCTATAGCTGGGAGAATCAGTTGAGGGAGCAAAGTTTGCCGGATTTTGCGGCTAGATACGAATCTTTTACGACATGGATCTATCACCTGGCTCAATATGATGAAAATTTTACGGATCCTAATCTGGCTCAATTGGGAATCAGTTTTGGAGCCGATGACTTCCTACCAAAACGCACCATGTTGATTGGGGGCTTAAACAGGGGTGTCCACACAATTTTCCACCAAGGGTTTGTGCAGGGTTTTGACGCATATCCGGCAGAGTTTACAGTACTGCAAGAACAAAGCGGTCAGCTTGTGACAAGAGAACTCATGCCAGCCGATACTTGGTATACCCTGACCTACCACCCATTATATTATGATGTAGACGAGTTTGTGGAATGGCTACGGCACTACTCCCACCGCGGCATCATGCGTGAGGTCAGCGCAAAATTTGAAGACCAGCTCATACCGATGCTTTCCTTCACAGATGATGGAGGTATATACACGAATCTCCAACTCATATTACAACACGACCTTATCCCCCGTGCAGACTGGATTTACGAAACCTACACCGCCCTGCCGGACGAGTTTCCCGCCCGAATCGGGGAGCTGGCCCGCAGTATTACCGCAGACGCCGAGAACAACTATGCGAGAGCCCAGCTACTAGAGACATATTTACGCACCCAATTTACCTACAGCCTAACACCGGGTATGCCGCCAGCCGGGAGAGATTTCGTGGACTATTTCCTCTTTGATTCTCTGGTCGGGTACTGTACCTATTTCGCAACGGCCTTTGTCACTATGGCGCGGAGCCTCGGCATCCCCGCCCGCTATGTAGAGGGGTTCCTCGTCACCGGCGACCCGGATGACGAAGGGTATATCCGTGTGTTAAACAGCATGGGCCACGCTTGGGGCGAGGTGTATCTGGAGGGATACGGCTGGCTGCGGTTTGAGCCAACCCCTGCGGCCGCTGATTCCGACCCGCCGGAGGAAGAGGATGTCCCCGTCATGGGCGCACCCATCGACGGAATACCGGATATAGAACAGCCGGAACCCACCACGCCAACCCCGGCGGACACCGGGTCTGCGACTATTGCACAAGGCCAATTTTGGGTGCCCCTACTTTTGTTGGTTGCACTGGCAGTGATTGCTCTTCTGTTTTGGGTGGTACGAGCCTATTTGCATAAGGAAAAAGTACGGAAATTTGATAATCGGGAATCCGTGTACTACAACATCTCGATTCTGCTGAAATATTTCAAGCGTCTCCGCTTACCAATGAAGAAAACAGAGACCATATTCCAGTTTTACCGGCGACTGGCGGATGCGCTTGGCTCGTCAAACGAATTGCTCCCCTCGTTGGAGACATTGGAGATATACGCCAAAGCCTGCTATGGGGATGCGCCGATTAGTTCGGAAGAGCGGGAAACTGTAGCGCGCGAAGTACAGAGAATCGCCGGAATTGTCCAGTCTCTTCGCTATCGGTCTACACCGGGATAATACTGGCCCAACGCGTTCCGCATACGGTGTAGGGGACGATGGTAATCGTCCCGCGCCCGCAACCACGGGCGGATTGCCATCCGCCCCTACATCGCTATGAAACGGTATTGTGATTTCCCAACATCTGTGATAAAATCAAACAAGAAAATCAAAACACGGAGGCGATTCATGCCATGGAAAAGCTAGGATTAAATGAACTACGGGAGAGATTTCTCTCCTTTTTTGAGAAAAAGGGGCACCTGCGGATGCCCAGTTTCCCATTATTGCCGCAAGGGGACAATAGCCTGTTGCTGGTCAACTCCGGCATGGCACCCCTAAAGCCTTATTTCACCGGGGAGGTCACGCCGCCCAATAAGCGAGTGACCACTTGCCAAAAGTGCATCCGCACTCCGGACATTGAGCGGGTGGGGAAAACCAGCCGCCACGGGACGTATTTCGAGATGCTGGGCGACTTCTCTTTCGAGGACTATTTTAAGCGCGAAGCCTGCGCTTGGGCGTGGGAGTTTGTGGTGGGGGAGATGAGCATCCCTGTAGACAAGCTCTACATCACCGTCTATTTGGACGATGACGAGGCCCACGATATCTGGGTCAACGAAGTGGGCGTTGCCCCGGATCGGGTAAGCCGTTTGGGGAAAGCCGACAACTTTTGGGAAATCGGCCAAGGCCCCTGCGGCCCCTGTTCCGAGATTTACTTCGACCGGGGTGAGGCTAGAGGGTGCGGCGAGGCCGCTTGCGCCCCCGGCTGTGACTGTGACCGATTTGTAGAGTTTTGGAATCTGGTGTTCACCCAGTTTTATAACGATGGGGAGAATAATTATACAGAGCTAGAGCATAAAAACATCGACACAGGCATGGGCCTAGAGCGTCTGGCCTGTATCATGCAAGACGTAGAAAGTCTATTCGATGTAGACACGGTGCGTGCCATCACGGCCCATATCTCCAAACTGACCGGCGTGCCTTACGGGAAATCCGAGGGGCAGGACGTGAGTCTGCGGGTGATTACCGACCACATCCGCTCGACTACCATGATGATTTGTGACGGTGTGTTACCCTCCAACGAGGGGCGAGGCTATGTGCTGCGCCGTCTGCTCCGCCGTGCGGCCCGGCATGGGAAATTGCTGGGACGGAATACGCCGTTTCTCCATGAGGTGGCAGATACGGTGATTGCGGAGAGCACTGCCGCCTACCCGGAGCTAAGTGAAAAACAAGACTATATCAAAAAAATCATCCAAGTGGAAGAGGAGAACTTCGCCAAGACCATTGATGCCGGAATGCGGATTTTTGACGAAATGTTAGCGGCGTTAGGGGAGGGGAGTACCCTGTCTGGAGACGATGCGTTTAAGCTATACGATACCTACGGATTCCCCATTGATTTGACGGTGGAAATTTTGGAAGAACAGGGCAAAACCGTAGACCGAACGCAGTTCGATGCCCTGATGCAAGAGCAAAGAGAACGAGCCAGAGCTGCCACAGCGGCCCTCGGCGATTTCGGCTGGGAGGGGTTGGATTTAGGCCTCGACCGGGACGTAGAAACTGTGTTCGTGGGGTATGACCACCTCCAAGCAGAGGGTGAGGTACTTGCCATTGTAGTGGGTGGTACCCTCTCTGACACTGCCAAAGCGGATGACACGGCAACGATTGTACTAGACACCACCCCATTTTACGCCGAGGCCGGCGGTCAGGTGGCGGACTTTGGCTATCTCTCCGCTGGAGACTTTGTGTTCCGGGTGGAAGACGTGCAAAAAACCAAAGACGGCAAAATCATGCACAAAGGCGTGGTGGAAGCGGGACAGGTGTCCAAAGGCACCAAAGTCACGGCGGCGGTGGATGCGCCCCGCCGAATGGCTGTCATGCGGGCACATAGTGCGGCCCATTTACTCCATCGGGCCTTAAAAAACGTGCTGGGTACCCATGTAGAGCAGGCGGGTAGCTTTGTCGGGCCGGACACGGTTCGCTTTGACTTCACCCATTTCCAAGCCATGACCCCAGACGAGCTTGTAATGGTTGACCGGGAAATCAACGAGATGATTTTAGCAGACCTTATTATCAACAACCAAGAGATGACCATGGACGATGCCAAGGCGGCAGGGGCCGTGGCACTCTTCGGCGAGAAATACGGCGACACTGTGCGGGTGCTGACCATGGGGGACTACTCCACTGAACTCTGCGGCGGGACGCACCTGACCAACACGGCGAAAATCGGGCCTTTCCGACTGACCAGCGAGTTTTCCATCGCCTCCGGCGTGCGCCGGGTGGAAGCGGTGACCGGTGCGGCGGCACTGACCTATTTCCACGATGTCCAACGGATGTTGAATGAGGCCGTGGCGGCGCTCAAAACCAGCCCCGGTGAGCTGATGGCGAAAATTGGCCAGATGCAAAACGAGATGAAAGGCATGAGAAAAGAACTCCAAACCCTCAGTCGTGGACAGATTAAAGAAGAGGCGGCGAAGTTGATAGAGGGCGCAGTGCAGACCGCAGACCTTCGTCTGGTTGCCCTACGGCTCAAAGATACAGACAGCGATTATCTGCGGGGCATGGGGGACGCCCTCAAAAGCCAAGGCGAAGACGTGGTAGCGGTACTCTGCGGAGAGAATGAAGGCAAGATTACCTTCCTCGCCGTCTGCGGTAAGGCCGCTATCGCAAAAGGGGTAAAGGCCGGGGACATTATTAAGCATGTAACGGCCCTCACCGGCGGTTCCGGCGGCGGCAGACCCGACAACGCCATGGGCGGCGGGAAGGATGCCGGGAAGATTGACGAGGCTCTGTCTAGCATGGCGGCATTTGTACAAGAGAAATTGGGAGGATAGTTGTTATGTCAACCGATTGTTTGTTCTGCAAAATCGTAGCGGGAGATATCCCCTCGGACAAGGTGTATGAGGACGAGCATGTTCTGGCCTTCCGGGACATTGCACCCCAAGCGCCAGTTCATATTTTGGTGATTCCAAAGGCCCATGTTGCCACCGCTGCCCATGTGACGGGTGAGAATGCCGACTTAGTGGCGGCATGTTTTGCGGCGATTCCGCAAATCGCCAAAGCCGAGGGGCTAGACAGTGGGTTCCGGGTCATCACCAACTGCGGCGAAGACGGCGGACAGACCGTGTTTCACCTGCATTTCCACCTCTTAGGCGGCAGAAGCCTAGGGGCGAATTTACTGTGAGTCCATGGCAAAACAAAAACCAACCAACCAAGGCTACAAAACCTTCCGGGAGGAGTTCAAAGCCGAAACACTCCGTTCCCTTTACCTCTTCTGGGGGGAAGAGGACTATTTGCGGGAATTCTACCTCGGCAAACTGCAAGAATTATTACTGCCGGAGGGATTGGCGGAATTCAACTACTTCCGCCTAGACGGCAAAGGTACAGACATCGCCGCCATCTCGGAAGCCGTTGAGGCCCTGCCGGTGTTCTCGCCGAAAAAGCTGGTGGAGGTGCGGGACTTTGACTTCTACAAAGGCACCGCCGACCAGCGGGACGCATTGGATGAACTTTTCACCGACTTGCCGGACTATTGCGTTTTGGTGTTTGTCTTTACCGACCCCGGTTTTCGTCCCGATGGCCGGATGAAGATTCATCGGCACTTTGCCAAAGGCGCCGGCTTATCCGTTGAGTTCGGGAAGCAAGATCAATCAGACCTGACCCTATGGCTCCGGCGGCGGTTTTCGGCCTTAAACAAAGAAATCGACCGCCCCACAGCGGAGTACCTTATGTTCCGTTCTGGCGGACTTATGACAGGGTTATTGGGTGAGATTGAAAAGATTGCGGCCTATGCCAAAGGCCCCGCCATCACAAAAGAAGATATTAACGCCGTGGGCACCCCCGTACTGGATGCCGTGGTGTGGCAACTCACGGATGCATTGGGTCAGCGAGACATGGCAAGGGCAACCAAGGTCATGGGGGAACTGTTGCTCATGCGGGAGAGTCCTATTATGCTCCTCGCTGTCACCGGGCGGCAACTACGGCAGTTGCTTTCCGCCAAGCTGGTGGCAGAAGCGGGGCAAGATGCGGCGTATCTCAAAAAACTATGGGGCATCCACCACGATTACCCGGCGCGGTTGCTGATGGAAGCGGCCCGGCGGGCAGATTTGGTGTGGTGCAAAGAGGCCGTACTCCTCGCAGCCCGGACGGATTTGCAGATGAAATCCACCGGCCGAGATGGGGAAGAGCTGCTGAAAGAATTTCTCATCCAACTGGCCGCCGGGAGCGTGGCGTGATGGAAGAAATCTTAGAAGTCATCCTCGTAGAGGGTAGATACGACAAAAATACCCTCTCCCAAGTGGTAAACGCCACCATTTTGGAGACCAGCGGGTACGGGATTTTCTCGGATAAGCAAAAACTACAACTGATCCGCCGCCTAGCCAAAGAGCGGGGCGTGATTATATTCACAGACAGCGACAACGCCGGTTTTCTCATCCGCAACCACCTGAAAGGCCAAGTGCCGGAGGGGCGCATCCTCCACGCCTATATCCCAGACCGCCCCGGGAAAGAGCGGCGTAAACACGCCCCTGGTAAAGAGGGGAAATTAGGTGTTGAGGGTATGGACAAAGAAACCTTGCTCACGGCCCTCCGCCGAGCCGGGGCCACTTTTCAGGGCAGGGAAGAGGCAGGGGAGAGGGATAGCCGTAAACTAACCAAGGCCCACCTCTTTGAAGCGGGTCTATCCGGCAGGCCGGACAGCAAAGCCCGGCGACATACATTATTAAAACAACTGGATTTGCCGGAAAATCTCACGGCAAACGGACTGTTAGACATGCTCAACGTTCTTTATTCCTATGAAGAGGGGATAGGGATTATTTCTTCATTGTAATCTCTTCCGCCACCACAGAGACGATGGTAGCCACCAGAAGCGTGACCGAGCCTGTGGTGATAAGTTCCCATGCGATTTTGTTGGCGTCTAGGCTGGACATGACAGAGCCGCCGCCGGAGTAAAAGAGTGCCAGAGCGGTAAATGCCATCCCGCAAGTGGCCAGCAGGGCGATTTTTAGGATGTTGTATGTAATGGTGGCCATGCCGTCTAAGCGGTTGCGTAGGCGTTTTAGTTTTGTCATAGTGGTCTCCCGTGGGGTTTTTGTTTTTATTATACGGGTTGACCGTGGGTTGGGGCAATGGCAAATGTTTTCCAGTGGGTTTTGCTCATGTCCTTCGTAGGGGCCGCCGCCCTCGGCGGCTCTGGCCTTGCATGATTTTAATCTGAATTTATTCTTTTAATTGCTTCTTTAATCTCATCTGATGCGACCAATTTCCCGCGAATGATACATTTCTCAACCGCTTGCTCAAACAGCTCTGCGCTAATGTTCTTGGGGATAATCAGCATACCAACTGCGCTGACATTCAGTTTTTCATTGCTTGCAGCACATTCTTCCAGCACTGTTTTGTCAAGCCCGCAAATGCCAACCGCCCAGTCCCATTTCTTTTTACTTCCAATGGGCGTAAGAGTGCGTTCGATATCTTCCTTATGGGTCTCTAACTGTTTCCGAATGGCTGTTCTGATGAGGTCTGACCGATTGGAATAGATGCCTTGTTCTACCAAAACATCTACTTGCGCCAACTCGACCACACCCAAATTGATTGTTAATTTTTCCGTTTCGTTTGACATATTATCTTCCTCCTAGCATCCAAATGGATGGTTATTGGAGTTAGTATAACATGGAAAACGACTGTCGTCAACGAAAATATTCTGAATAGATGGTATATGGATGGTTTTTCTACTCTCCCTCATCTTTTAATCGAACCCCGGAGAGGGGAGAGGCCTTCGCTGCTAGGCGGAGTTCGCTGTTGTCTACATGGGTGTAAATCTGGGTTGTATTCAAATGGTCGTGGCCCAGCACCTCTTGCAGTGTCCGCACGTCCACGCCGTTTTGGAGTAGCAACGTCGCCGCCGTGTGGCGCAGTTTATGGGAGGAATATTGTGTACTGTCCAACCCCGCCATCAAGAGGCATTTTTTCACAATATGATGCACCGTACTGCGGCTGACCCGGTTGCCTTGCCGGGACACAAACAGAGCGTTTGGCTCTTCACACCGCTGGAGTTCCCGGATTGGGAGGTAGTGTTCTATCGCATCTGTACAAGCATCGTTTAAGTAGATAATCCGTTCTTTATTGCCCTTACCAACCACACGGATATGGTCTCCCCGGATGTCGGTGAGGTTGAGGCCAATGAGCTCAGATATCCGCACCCCGCAATTGAGAAACAAGGTAATGATACAAAAATCCCGCTCTACATATTTCCCGTCAATGGAAGATAAGAGCTGAATGCATTCATCTAATGTCAAAAACTTCGGCAGTGTCCGCCGGGATTTTGGTGCGTCTAACTCTTGCATCGGGTTCTGGTCTAGCAGTTTAACTTTTGTTGTCAAGTATTTATAAAATGACCGAATCGTTGCAACTTTCCGCGCGCGCGAGGTGGGGCTGAGACCATAGCCTGTGCGTTTACTCCGCACATTGAGTGCCCGGTCACGAGACAGGTAGTTTAAAAAAGAATAGACATCCGTCACGGCGATAGACCGAATAAACACCAAATCAATGTCAGAAATCGGAATCTCTTCAAACACCATGTCTGCAGGTACCAAGCCCCGGTGAACCTTCATAAACCGAAAGAAGGTGCGAAGGTCTAAAAAATACTCGTCAATGGTCTTACGAGAGTGGCTACGGATATGTTCGTGGTAATTGAGGAATTCCAACAAAACCGGGGACGCTTCACGGCGGTAGTCCATTATGGTCGCTCCTTATGGGCAAGATAGGGTCAAGCCGCCTAGGGCAGAGGCCCAGACGAAAACTGTATGTGGCCAAATGACCACATACAGTATATCATGTCATCTTGTGCTTGTCCATAAGGACTTGCACAAAATAAAAATTTTGTGCAAGCGGGGAGAGCTAACCTGCTAATTCGTCGTAAACAAAACACGAAACCAGATGGTCATTCACCATCCCGGTGGCCTGCATAAACGCGTATAGGATGGTCAAGCCTACAAACTTGAATCCCATTTTCTTTAAGTCCTTGCTCATTTTGTCCGATACAGGCGTCGTTGCAGGTATGTCGTCCATGGTTTCCAGACGGTTCACGATGGGCTTATGGCCTACGTATGACCAAATAAATCGGTCAAAACTGCCGTGCTGTTCCACCACGTCTAAAAACAGCTTCGCATTCGTGATGGCAGACTTGATTTTCAGGCGGTTTCGGATGATGCCCTCGTTTGCCATCAGTTCCTCTATCTTCACCTCGTCGTATAAGGCGACCTTATGTGGATCGAGCCCGTCAAAGGCCGCCCGGTACGTTTCCCGTTTTTTTAACACGGTGATCCAAGAAAGCCCGGCCTGCATCCCTTCTAAAATCAGCATCTCAAACAGTTTTCTGTCATCATGAACCGGGCGGCCCCATTCTTTATCGTGATAATTGATGTAGATGGGCAAATCTCCCGCCCAAGGGCATCTGGTTTGTGTGCTCATGAGGCCGCATTCCAGCGTTTCAGGGTAGGAAAAAATTCACGTAGCATGTTTCTGGCTTCATCTTCCTTCATACCGGCATTGGATTCCACCATATCCACCATATGAGGTACACAAAATGCAATCATTTCTTCCATGGTGCAGTCTGGCTCTGTGAACACACCCTTTACAAAACAGTATTCACAATAATCTTCGTTTTTCCCGCCGTCTTTGTTTGTGCCGTAAAGCTCATCTGTTTCGCCCATTGGCATACCGCAGCTTTGACAATGTTTTTCGTTCATTGTTATTTCTCCTTTTTGTAATGTTTTTGTACAGAAAACTTGTGACCCTTACAGCTATTGAGGTTGATAAAGGAATAAAATTGCAATGCCAGCTCACTAGGGTTTTTGGATGCTTCCTCGAACCGTTTCAGGTCTTCCATGGTTTCAAACGTGCAAAGGTCTACCCAAGTTTCCCCGTCAACAGCTTGTTGCCATGAAACATAACCCGGTTGCTTCGATATAAACTCATCATTGAGCTTTTCCGCCGCAAGTAAAAAATCCGGCACAGATGCCCCTTTTTTCAACTTAAACGAAACAAAATAAATAGCATTTGACATGATAGATTGCCTCCTTTCTCATTTTTTGCTTCTTACATCCAAACTATAACACCTATAATATGACAACAGCGTGTCGCATTATAAATATTTCTCTGCAATTTTTTGAGCTTTTTCTTTTATAATGTCCCGAATATGCACTGGTTCCAGTATCTCAATAGACTCCCCGAAGGACAACAGGAACCCGTAGACCCACTCATCCTCCGGCCATGTTACGGTGGCGAGAAAGCTGCCGTCCGGCTGCCGCTCTACCATGCTTTCATAGAAATCGTCAAACACCCGATAGGCCATCTCCGGCGCAATACGAAGTCGCAGGGCGATCATCTCTTGCCCCCTCTCCCCTGCCCCGTCCGGGGTGTCTGTCAGCTCGGGGAAATCTTGGGGTTCAAATATCTCGTCCGTCACTGTCAGATTTTTGATCCGCGATAACTTATACAATCGCACGCCCCGCTTGGTGAGACAGAATGCCTTGAGATACCACGCTCTGGACTTAAACCAAAGCTGGATTGGCTCAACATGGCGGTGCCGTTTTTCACCGTAGCTGTTGTAGTAGTCGAACCGGACAACTCGCCGTTCTAGTATGGCTGTTTTGAAATCATGAAAAAAGTCATGCTCGTGGTTCCAGCCGGAGAAATCGACTTCCAGCCAGTTGGTGGTAGGTTTATTAAACACTGTGGACAGTTTTTGTAGTATTTGATTGGTGTCGGCGGTCTTGATGTTAGACAGGCCGTGTAGCGCCGACAAAATTTCGTCTTGCTCCTCTGCGCTGAGTATGGATTTATTCAACACAAAATCAGGCAACAGGCGAATCCCGCCGCCTTTGCCTTTCTCGGTGTATACGGGAATCCCCGCCAAGCCAAGGGCATCAACATCACGGTAAATCGTCCGAGTGGACACGCCAAAATGCGCCGCCAACTCCCCGGCGGGGATGCTTTTTTTGTCGAGTAGGATGTAGAGGATTTCAAATAGTCGCTTTGTTTGCATATTATATCACCGAGGATATTATAGCATAACAATGTGACAGATGTGTGTCATATTAAAAATAATTTGTTTTTTGTTCTGCGTTAGGACACCCCACACCCTTCTAAACCCCCCAGGGCCCGGTGCGGAAGCACCGGGCCCTGGTTGTTGTATATTACACTGTCTTACTATTTACTGCCCCACAATCGCCTTCCCGCTAACGCTCTCACCACCTCTAGTCAAATAGTGGTCATTCGTAGCACCTAGCACGGACGCAAAGTACCATGCATCGTCTGCCACATCCGGGAAGTCCCGCGCATCGGCTATGTCTAGCTCCTCCAACGCCTCCAATGCGGCGCGGCTGTCGATGCGGCCTAGG
>WRBE01000005.1 GCA_009779845.1 Oscillospiraceae bacterium | reverse complement strand
GGGGCGGTTGCCAGAAAACTCTGCAATATCATTTTCGCTATCCTTCGTGAAAATCGTCCATATCTACCGGCACCTCCGAAATCATAAAATTTGTGCTTGACATTTTATAGCTGGTCTATCGGATATGTGAAATGTATATATGAAAAATCCACCTTTTTTTGGGTGGATTTGTTGATTTATCTGGGATTGTCTGATATACTGGCCGTAGTATATGGATTTGAACTTATGTTTTTATTACTTGCTCATAGATGTTCAATTAAATAGGAGGATGGATATGAATAGTGTTATTAAGCCTTTTCTTGACGAACATGCAACAAGGTTTGAACTCAACCCTGACGATTCACAGAAATTCGAGCATCTAGTAAATTATATCGCTTTGCGCGAATATTCATCAAAAACTTTTGACCCTGCCGAGGCATCTTTAGGGAAGGGTGAGGTAGGGCTTGATGGTATAGGAATTTTTGTTAATGGGATATTAGTATCTGATTCACACGGAATAGAAAGTTTTTTTGTTGACGAAAATGGGAATAAGCATGTTGACATCTCTGTATCTATTATATTTACGCAGGCAAAAACCAGTGAAAAATTTGAATTAAATGAACTTTCTCACTTCTGTACATCTGTGCTTGATTTCATTGGAGACGGCAAGATAAATGAAACAAACGAAAGATATATTGAATTTCAAAAATATATAAATATATTTTAGGACATCCTACCCATTTGTCCAAGAATCCAGATTGTCACATTGTTTTTGCCTATACTGGAAGAATGTTTAATGTGAGCATGGCAGAAAATACGTTTGAAACATTTAGAAAGGAAATTGAAGGGAAAGGAGTTTTCGATGAAGTAAAATGTAATGTTTATGATTCTACAAAAATTACGGATGCGTGCCGTTCGATAAAGAGAAGCATAAAAAAGACAGTACCTATCAAGAACTATTCAACACTCCCTTCTATTGACAATGTTATAGAATCGTTTATTGGCACGGTCAAATGCAAAGATTATGTTGAGCTTATTACAAATAATGATGGACTTTTGCTCACACATCTTTTTGAAGACAATGTGAGATATTATCAAGGTCGTAACAAAGTGAATAGTGAAATGTTTGGAACTATTGCAGACCCACAGCAACAACAAGCATTTGCACTACTTAATAATGGAATAACAATAATTGCGAAAGAAATTCGCCGCACAGGCGATAATTTTGTGATTGAAGATTTTCAAATTGTTAATGGATGTCAAACTAGCTTTGTGCTTTATGAAAACCGGAAAAAACTGAGTGATGACTCTTATGTTGCGGTTAAATTAATTTCCTCAACTGACAAAGGTGTGATTGACTCCATTGTTAAAACTACAAATAGTCAGACACTAATCGTTGATGAAGCGTTTGAGACATTAAAAGACTTTCACAAAGACCTTGAAACGGTATATGGAAGTTATGGCGTACAGCACAGGCTCTTTTATGAGCGTCGCTCTAAACAGTATGACTTTCAAAATGTCAGCCAAAACAAAGTGGTTTCATTCCCGTCACAGACAGCTGCATATGTGGCAATGTTTTTGGGGCAGCCACAAAGTACACATAGATATTACGGTGAACTTTTAAAATCCAATAAAACAAAAATCTATCAAGATGAGGACATTAAAGAGCAATATTGCATAGCCTCAATGTATGCGTTTTTTATTGATAAATATTTGAGAGATAATGGTTATGACCGCAACTATAGGTTATCGTATAAATACCACATTGCACTACTCTGCAGAGTGATGGTATCTGGTAATGAAATTCCAAAAGCTAACAGTAGGGAGATGAAGGCACTATGTCAAAAACTTTATGAGCACCTTAAAGAAACAGCGGAGTTTGAACTATTAATCAAAAATGCCATAAATGTGATTGATAGTGTAGCTAAAACATATGAAAGCCCATTCATAGGCGGTAACCATCTGTCCCGCTTAACTGATAAAATTTAGTGTAGAAGATATCATTGTCAATAGAGAACTATTAGAATTAAAAAGAGGCAACGAATTCAAATGTAAGGTGTTTGGTTGGGGGAGATCATTTGCATATGTTGAAATAATTGATCACAAAGAGGCCGCACAGATTCATATTAGCAAAATTAGCAATCGTTATATTAATGATATCGCTGATGTGTTAAAGAAGGGGGAAATAATTGTTGCTAAAATTCTAAACGACACCCCCGATATCCGCTATGGGTTTGAAATGGCAAAAGTACAGTAGCACAAAAATAGCCCCCCTCATACGTGGGTATCCAATTTCGTTACGATACCTACCACCCTATTTTTTGCAATCAAGGTCTTGTGACTTTTTATGTCACAAGACCTTATATATATTTTATGGGAACTCCTGTTGACAAGGTGGGTACGGATTTTGACATGGGAAAAAACGACAAACCCAAGGTGGGCACTAGGTTTCCCGCCTTGGGTTTTGCAATTGCAAGTATTTGGGACTAATTGTATCTGCGTATATGTGCAATGTCAAGGAAAAAACCAACAAAATTAGACAAATTTCAAAAAATTGCCACTAATAGCAATCCGTTCGTGATTTGCGGGACGATTGCCATCGTCCCCTACGGCAAAACCAACTCAGAAACATCAGACCACACAACGCCCGTGTAATACCAATCCAAAATCTCTCGATAACGATACCCGGCCGTGGCCATGGTGTTTGCGCCGAACTGGCTCATGCCCACCCCGTGGCCGTGGCCGCCGGTGGTGATGGTCATCCCCGTATCGGAAAAGGAGAACCGAATCGCTGTCGAGCGCAGAGAAAACATCTGTCGGAACCTTGCCCCTTGTACGAGTACCCCGCCGATGGTGAGGCTGTCCAACCGCCCAGAGTCCGTGTACACGATGTTTGATATCCAGTAGGGGATATTGTCATCGTCCAGCACAGCCTCCGGGTGGTGGGAGAGAACGGTCTCTCGAAACCGGGAGAAAGTTATCTCTACATCATAATAAAACCGCGGCACTTGGTCGGCCCCCTCGTGAGAGGGGACGCTTTGGAGATAGGGGACTGCGCCCCAGATGGCCCCGCTGGCCTCTGTATAGCCGTAAGAGGCGGCGTGGAAGGCGGCCAAGATGGGCTGGTCATCGTAGAGTAATACCTGACCATCGGTCGCTTGGACGGCCATGGCAATGCGAGCACGGTAATAGTCAAAGTCCTCGCCCCAACGTTCTTGTAGCCTGTCCACGCTGGCGTAAGCCTGACAGCAGGCGTAATCACCGCACACATCCGCCTCCGGGTGCCGTGGGGTGGGGGTCACCAACTTGCGGTGGAGGGTATACGTTCGGGCCGCTACGGCTTGGGCTTTGAGAGCCTCTTCGTGGAACAAAGCGGGCATCTCGGCGGCCACCACCCCTTGCAGAAAGTCCGCCATGGTCATTTCACGAATTTCATCCCCGAACAAAACCGAAAGTGTAAATCCTGCATCTAATGACCCGTCGGGCAATGGGGCGGCCTCCGGTTCCGGCGGTTCTGGCTCAGGTGCGGGCTGGGCTACAGGCTCTGCCGCGGGTTCAGCGGGCACCTCCTCTGGCTCAGGAGGTTCCGGCATGTAGACCAAAAACAGCGGCAACAGTATGGCCAAGAGTAATGCAAGTAGGGAGATGGGTATAATACGTCGCATAATGTCCTCCGGTTTTATTTGATTGACGGATGTGGGGGTTAGATGGTAGAATAGTGTGATTCATTGTGATTCATATTTATTACTTGTATGTGAAAGTAGACCAAGCTTATGCGAAAATTTGGATTTCTCATGGCCCTGTTGGCCGTCATATTTGGAACCGGGGGTGCGTTGCTCCGGGCGCAAGAAATAGAAACGGTGTTTGACCCGATTTCCGGCCTCGCTGTGCGGGGTGCGCCCATCTCCTTTGCCCTTATGGGGCTTTCTGTGTTGACGATGGGGGCGTTGTTTGCCCTGTCGTTTGGTGTGCGGCAGATGCGTGCAGGCAGCTTTTCTGATGCCTTTGGCAGAAATGTGTTTGTTCGGGTACTGCTGATTCTTGCGGGGCTTGCCGCCAGCGGATTTTCTGCGTTGGAGTTATTGGGTCTTTCAGAGCTGGGGGCGCTTCAGGCTGCACGGGTGTTGGTGGCGATTGCCGCCGGGATTGTGGGCCTTGTTCTCATGGCGGTGTTAGGCGCACAAGGGAACCGTGCGGCTATCCCGGCGGTGGTGCCGGTCTTTTGGCTCTGCCTGTGGCTGGTGGCCGCCCATGTGGGGGAACAGGCCGCAAACCCTGTGTTACTCAGCTATGTCTATCAGTTGTTTGCCTTAGCGGCATTGCTTCTCAGCTTCTACTATATCGCAGGTTACGCCTTTTTACAAGAGCGACCGGGACGGTTGATGTTCTCGTCCTCCGCTGCGGTGTATTTTACGCTTGTTACCCTGCCGGATAGTAGTTGGAGTATGCCGGAGCAGGTGGTGCTCTTGGCGTTGGCCGCTACGGTGCTGGTGTATCAACTGGCCCTTTCCGGTCGCCCTGCGAATGCATTCACAGACCAGCCCCCCCAGCGGAAAAGCTGGGCGGATGCGCCTGATACAGGAGAAGAACCCTATCGGGACGAAGGCGTTTGGCACCCTGGCCAGGAGCACTCGGATGCCTAGAGGGTACACTTCTGCCGCAACACCGATGCGCCGCCAGCTGACCCGCCGGGCAGGCAATTTTCTCCGCATCCTTTTGGTAGTGCTGGCCGTTGGGGTACAAGTGGCAATTGTGATGTTTCTGGTAAATCTACTGCAAGAACAGGCAGTGTGGGTTTATTTCTTTATCCAAGGCATCGCAGTGGTGGATATTTTCATCTTAGTGGGCAAGCATCAAAACGCATCGTTTACCATGGCGTGGGTGTTGTTAATTTTACTGCTTCCTGTAACGGGACATGTCCTATACGTTCTCTGGGGGCGCAGAACCAAGCACCGGCGAATGCGGCGAACGCTGGCCCGTACTACGCCGTTCCTTCGCAAGGATCCGGCGGTGTATCACGCCTTCGGGCTGGAGCACCCGGATCGCAAACGGTTGGGCGGCTACTTGGGCCGCATGGGGTTCCCGCTATACGAGCGGTCACAGTGTCAGTACTACACCCTAGGCGACCACCAGTTTCCCGCTATGCTGGAGGACATTCGTAACGCCAAGCGGTTTGTGTTTTTGGAGTATTTCATCCTCAGTGACGGCAAACTCTGGCAAGAGTTCCGGGAGGTGCTGGCCCAAAAGGCGGCAGAGGGGGTAGAAATTCGGGTCATGTATGACGACCTAGGCAGCTTGTTTTCCGTCCCGGACGATTTGGCGAAAGACTTAAGCCGCCTTGGGATTCACGTCTTGGTGTTTAACCCCATCCACTATTCCACCAGCCGGTTGTATATCAACTACCGCAACCACCGGAAAGTCTGTATCATTGACGGCGAGGTGGCCTACACCGGGGGGGCAAACTTATCTGATGAGTATGCCAACTACATTCAAAAATTCGGCCACTGGAAAGACACCGCCATCCGCCTAGAAGGGGATGCGGTTTGGAGTATGACAGTCTCGTTTCTACAAATGTGGGAGGCGCAGACCGGTGAACAACAGTCCTTTTACGCTTACCGGCCCCGCAGTACCATGTCCACAGGGGACGGGGGGTACTACCAGCCCTTCATGGATGGGCCCATGAACAACCCGGACAACCCAGCGGAGAGCATGTACCGCAGTATGATATACAATGCCCGGGACTATGTATATATCATGTCTCCTTACCTGATTTTGGACAACACCATGATAGAGGCCCTTTGCACTGCCGCCCTAGGCGGTACGGATGTGCGGATTATCACGCCCCACCAGTGGGACAAGTGGTTTGTACATCAGGTCACCCAGTCCAACTATAACAAGTTGCTCCAAGCAGGGGTGCGGATTTACGAGTACACCCCCGGCTATATCCACGCAAAGACCGTGCTGTCGGACGATGACCACTGTATCATCGGCTCCATTAACATGGACTACCGCAGCTTCTTTTTCCATTATGAGAATGCTGTCTGGATGTGTGGCGCACCGGTCATTGACGACATCAAGGCGGATTTTCTAAATACCCTGCTCCAATCCACAGAGATCAACGCAGACCACTGGCAACAGCGGCCTTTTCATATGAAAGTCGTACAAGCATTTTTCCGATTATTCGCAATATTTTTCTAGGAGATTGTTATGCAACGTCTATGCGACATTATCCACGCCCAACAACTGACCGACCATATCTATGCCATAACCCTAGAGGCCGGTGAGCTGGGCAGGCTTGCCCAGCCGGGGCAGTTCCTCCATGTGAGATGCGGCGGAGATGTGCTGCTTCGGCGGCCCATTAGCGTCTGTGATGCTGAGAATGAGACGCTCAAGATTGTGTTCGAGGTCAAAGGCGCCGGAACGCGCTGGCTGGCAGAAAAAACCAGCGGGCAACTAGATATTTTAGGCCCGTTGGGTACCGGGTTTTCGGTAGAGGGTCAGCATATTCTGTTGGTGGGCGGCGGCATTGGTACACCCCCGCTCCTCTACGCCGCACGAGCCGCCAAAGGTAGCACCACGGCAATTTTGGGTTTTGGGTCACGTAGCCAAGTGATTTTACAAGATGAGTTCCAAACCATCTGTGATAACGTCATCCTCACCACCGATGATGGCAGTGCAGGGGAGCCGGGGCAGGTGACAGGGCCCTTAGAGAACGAACTCCAATCCGGTACCTATGACATGGTGTTGACTTGCGGCCCCAAGCCCATGCTCCGGGCGGTAGCCAACTTGGCAGCGCAGTACAATGTCCCCTGTCAAGTCTCCACGGAAGAGCGGATGGCCTGTGGGGTGGGGGCGTGTCTCGGTTGTACTGTGACCATGCGAAACGGAGACAATCTCCGGGCCTGCGCCGATGGGCCTGTATTTGATGCCGGGGAGGTAAACTGGGATGTGTGATTTACGTGTATCGTTTGCCGGAATAGCGTTTGCAAACCCCATTGTTGTGGCCTCCGGCACCTATGGCTTTGGTCGGGAGTATCAAGAATATCTGGACTTAAACGAGCTGGGCGGTATTTGTGTCAAGGGTCTCACCCTACACCCTCGTGCGGGGAACCTTGCCCCCCGGATTGCAGAAACCCCCATGGGGATGCTCAACAGCGTGGGACTGCAAAACCCCGGCGTGGATGCATTTATCCGGGACGAGTTGCCGTGGTTGCGGCAGTTTAATACCAAAGTCATCGCCAACCTCTCCGGCAACACGGTGGAGGAGTATGGGATATTGGCCCAAAAATTATCCGATGCAGGGGTTGACCTGTTAGAAGTCAACATCTCTTGCCCCAATGTCAAAGAAGGCGGTATCGCCTTCGGCACCACAGTAGAAGGGGCCAGAGCGGTAACGGAAATGGTGCGCCGGAACAGCACCGTGCCGATTATGGTGAAACTCTCCCCCAACGTGACAGACATTGCCGCCATCGCCAGAGCCGCCGAGGATGCAGGGGCGGATGCACTTAGTCTGATTAACACTCTTTTGGGGATGCGGATTGATATTCACACCCGGCGGCCCATTCTCCGTAACAACATGGGCGGCCTGTCCGGCCCGGCAGTGTTGCCTGTGGCCCTGCGGATGGTGTATCAGGTAGCCAGTGCTGTAAACCTGCCCATCCTAGGCATGGGCGGCGTGGCCACCGGGGCGGATGCGGTAGAGATGATGCTGGCCGGAGCGGACTTAGTGGCCCTCGGTACCGCTTGTTTTGTAGACCCATTAGCTCCCCTGACCGCAAAACAGGGGTTGACGGATTATTTAGCTCGGCACAATATCACCCAAGTCACAGAACTCACCGGAAAGGTGGCATTACACGCATGATTACCAAAATCTATATGATTCGCCACGCAGAAGCGGAAGGGAACCTCTACCGCCGGGTACACGGTCAATATGACAGCCTCAACACCGAGCTGGGGATGCGGCAAATCCATGCCTTGAGTGAGCGGTTTTCCGCTTTGCCGGTGGATGCGGTCTATTCCAGTGACTTGGTGCGGGCCGTAACCACAGCCCAAGCCATCAGTGTGCCGAGGGAACTGGACATTCTCACCACACCCAAACTGCGAGAAGTGGGTATGGGCCGATGGGAAGATTTGACTTGGGCGCATTTAGAACAACATGAGGCCCAGCAATTGCAGTTTTTTAACCAAGACCCTGTTCGCTGGAACATCGGCGACAACGAACCCCATCAAGCGCTTGGGCACCGCATGGTAGAGGCTGTCATGGACATCACAAAGCACGCCGCCGGACAAACCGTCTGTGTGGTGAGTCACGGTCACGCCATCCGAACACTACTGGCGCATATCCTAGAGCTACCCTCCGAGCGTTACGGCGAGTTGCCCCACCTTGACAACACCGCCGTGACCTTACTGGAAGTCCATGACGGGCAAGACCTCACTGTCCGCTGGATGAACGATGCCAGCCACTTAGAAGGGGGCCTGAGCACCCTCGCCCGCCAGAGTTGGTGGCGCAGTGAGGGGGCAGAGACAGGAAATGCAGACTTTTTGCCCTTAGATATAGACCAAAACGAGAGGCGGTATCTATCGTACCGGCAAGAGGCTTGGGGCGAAGTCCATGGCACCTTGGCGGGCTTTACGGATGAATATTTAGACCTAGCCCGTGCCCATGTCCACGCCCATCCGCTGGCGCTGGTAGAGGGGGTTATCAGCGGTACGCCCTTTGGCCTGCTAGAGCTAAACCCACAAAAAGGGGCCGCAGAAAAATCTGGGCATATCTCGTTTTACTATGTCGCCCCCGGATTTCGAGAGCAAGGCGTGGGCATCCAACTGCTCGGTCATGCCATCAGCGTATACCGTCCCTTAGGGCGGGAGAACATCACCGTCCATGTGGCCGAGACCAACACTGCCGCCATCCGCTTTTATGAGCGGTTCGGGTTCCAAAAAATCGGCGAAACCGAGGGTGTCCGTTGCCCCCTTTGGGTGATGGCGTTAGATATCCGTGTCCGGGTGCGGGAACTATAGCGGCCATGGACAGACAACACTTTTTGCCCATCTCCAAGGCTGATATGGCCGACCGGGGTTGGGAGGAGTATGATTTCCTCTTAGTCTCCGGGGATGCCTATATCGACCACCCCGGTTTCGGCGCCGCGGTCATCGGTCGGGTGTTGGAGGCCGCAGGACACCGGGTGGCAATTTTGGCACAACCAAACTGGCACAATACGGCGGCTTTCCTAGAAATGGGAAGGCCGCGTTTTGGCGTGTTCATTGGAGCGGGGAATCTGGATTCTATGGTGGCCCACTACACCGCTGCCAAAAAACCACGGAGCGAGGACGCTTATTCCTCCGGCAACAAAGCGGGCCTGCGCCCTGACCGTGCCGCCATTGTCTACGCAGGCCGTGCGAGAGAGGCGTTTCCCGGTCTGCCTGTGGTTATTGGCGGGTTAGAGGCCAGCTTGCGGCGGTTTGCCCACTATGACTACTGGTCGGATAAAGTGCGGCGCAGTGTGTTGTTTGACAGCAAAGCCGACCTCTTAGTCTACGGCATGGGAGAGGCTGCCACAGCGGACATCGCCGCCCGATTAAAAAGCGGTACTCCGGTGTCGGAGATACGAGATATCAAGGGTACCGCCTATATCGCCAAAGATGGGGCAGACTGTCCGTTTTCCATGCTGGAATGTGCCCCCTTTGAGAAAGTGCAAACCGACAAGCAGGCCTACGCCGAGGCCACCCGGATGCAAGTCACGGAGCACGATCCGGTGCGGGGCCGGGCAGTACTGCAACGCCACGGTGACCGATTGTTAGTCGTTAATCCGCCCATGCCGCCTTTAGACGGCCCTGCGCTGGACCGGGTATATGATCTGCCCTACACCAGAGAAGTCCACCCTGTATACGCCCCCTTGGGCAGAGTGCCCGCCATTGACGAGGTGCGGTTTTCCGTCATCCACAACCGGGGCTGTTTCGGGGACTGTAATTTCTGTTCGCTCAGTTTCCATCAGGGCCGTATGGTGTCCGCCCGTACCCATGACTCTGTCGTGCGGGAAGTGGAAGCGTTTTCTAAGCACCCGTCATTCAAAGGCTATGTCCACGATGTGGGCGGCCCCACGGCAAATTTCCGGCGGCCCTCTTGTGCAAAGCAGAAAAAACACGGTCTCTGCAAAGACAAAAAGTGTCTCGCCCCTGTGCCTTGTAAGGCGTTAGACGCCGACCATACGGATTATTTGCAACTGCTTCGTAAACTCCGGCAAATTCCGGGGGTGAAGAAAGTGTTTGTCCGTTCCGGCATCCGGTATGATTTTCTGCTGCAAGACCCAAGCGGCGAGTGTTTTGCTGAACTTGTCCACTACCACATTTCCGGTCAACTCAAGGTGGCCCCGGAGCACATTGTGGATCGGGTCCTAGACTGCATGGGGAAGCCCCATGCGGCGGTCTACGACAAATTCCGTGAGAAATACCGGCGGCTGAACCAAAAATATGATAAAGAGCAATATCTTGTCCCCTACCTTATGAGCAGTCACCCTGGTTGTACCCTGAAGGATGCGGTGTCTTTAGCCGAAGCCCTCCACAAACAAGGCCGCCACCCGGAGCAAGTCCAAGACTTCTACCCCACCCCCGGCACCGTGTCCACCTGCATGTACCACACGGGGCTAGACCCCCACACCATGCAACCCGTCCACGTCGCCAAAGAAGGCCGAGAGCGTACCCTCCAACGGGCCCTCCTCCAATGGCGCCGTCCGGAGAAGAAAAAGCAAGTACTAGAAGCCCTCCGCAAAGCCGGGCGAGAGGATTTGATCGGATTTCATAAGTGGTGCTTGGTCAAACCGGAAGCACATGCAAAAGGCCGAGGGCGTAAGAAGCCGTAGCATCAGAGCAAAAAAAGCCTCCAGTTGTAGCTATTTTTCTACAACTGGAGGTTTTTATGATACATCAACTCATCTGTCGCCGCCGGGACAGGTTGATCGTCCCATCCTGCATATCCCCGACAGATTCCAGCGCCTTGCCGGTGCCGTAGGCCACACAGCTCACGGCGTCATCTGCCACATGGGTGGTGATGCTGGTGCGGGACTCTACTAGCTTATCAAACCCCCAGACCAAGCTACCGCCGCCAGTCATGACAATGCCGTTGTTGGAAATATCCGCCACCAGTTCCGGCGGCGTGCTCTCTAAGACCAAGTGAATGGTCTCTAAAATCCGCTCAGAGACCTCTTCAAAAGCTTCAATCATATCGTTAGAATTCACCGCCACCATTCGGGGCAGGCCGGTCATGAGACAGCGGCCTTTTACGTCTACGGAGACCATTTCAGGCCGGGGGAACACACAGCCGATGGTGCGCTTGAGTTCTTCTGCGGTGCTGTCGCCAATGAGCACGTTGTGTTTGCGTTTGATATATTTTACCAATGCCTCATCAAAACTGTCCCCGGCGATTTTAATGGACTCGGATGCCACCACGCCGGACAGGGAGATGACCGCCACGTCTGTTGTGCCGCCGCCGATGTCTACCACCATATGGCCCTCAGGCTTGCCGATATCAATGCCTGCGCCGATTGCCGCCGCAACGGGTTCTTCGATGAGAAACACTTTCCGTGCTCCTGCCTGGATGCCTGCGTCAATGACGGCCCGTTCTTCGACCTCCGTGATGCCGCTGGGAACGCAGATGACCAGACGGGGCTTGAACAACGAGAAACTGGTGACTTTACGGATAATCTCTTTGAGCATCCGCTCGGTCATGTCATAGTCAGAGATCACACCCTCCCGCAGGGGGCGGATGGCCACGATGTTGCCGGGGGTTCGACCCAGCATCCGCTGTGCCTCTTCCCCGACTTTGAGTAATCGTCCTGTGTTTTTGTCCATGGCCACAACCGAGGGTTCTCTAAGTACAATCCCCTTTCCCCGCACAAAGACCAGCACCGTGGCGGTGCCTAAGTCGATTCCAATATCACGTCCGAAAAACATAGCCGTCCCTCCTTGGGGTGTTGGAAAATCCTAGAATGTACAGACCTTATATAGTATCGGCAGAAATTTCTGGTTCTAAACTTTTTCCTGCGCGGTTGTCCGTGCCAGTGTAGCGCAAAGCACCTCTTCCGCCCCTGCCATGAGCAGACACCGGGCACTTTCTGACAAGGTTGCGCCGGTAGTTACCACATCGTCAATGAGTAGTACCCGTTTCCCGGCCACAAGGGTTGCATCAAGACACTGATACGCCCCGGAAATGTTGGCTTTCCTCTGGTCTTTGCCCCCTAATGACGACTGGGCCGCTACGTTTTTTGCCTTAGACAGCGTGGCCATTGGCGTTACATCTAGGGCTTTTGCTGTAGACAATGCCAGTAGCTTTGCTTGGTCATATCCTCTCTGGCGGAGACGGTGTTTGCTCACAGGCACCCAGCTGATGATATCATACCGCTCTGCATAGTGCTCATTGATGCACGCCGCCAAAATCGGCCCGTAAGTGCGATGATACCACTGTGACCCATTGAACTTAAACCGATGAATACTCTCTTGTACAGACCCTTCGTAATAGAGGGGCGAGATGCAGTCAGAGTAAAAATCCCCGGTCTGGAACACAGCTTGTCCCTCTGGTGCTGGTAAGTCTTTCTGACATGCAGTGCAGAGGGGTTGTGTCCCGCGTGGCAAAAATCTGCGGCAGAACACACACCGGGGCGGGAAAAACAGGTCTAACACGAGAGTCAAAAGGCCCAATCTACTCACCTGCCAATCTGAGCTTTAGGCCGCTATACCGCTTCTGCTGGCGGATATTCTCCACCATAGTAGAAACAACCCCGCTGGCCCCCACAATAATCAACAGCTCTTGCGCCCGCGTCACGCCGGTATAGAGGACGGTGCGGTTCAAAAGCATCGGTGGCCCCTCGGCGGCCACGAACACCACGGCACGGTACTCGCTGCCTTGGCTTTTGTGGACGGTCATGGCCCAAGCGGGTTCCAGCTCTCCCAGTTGTTCGGCGGCGTATACGATGGTCTTACCGTCAAACTCGGCGGTAACTGTCCCCTCTCTAGGGTCAATGCCCACCACCCGGCCAATGTCGCCGTTGAAGATGCCGGAGCCTTTTGTGCCATCCGGCTGTTCCCATAGTATATCATAATTATTGCGAATTTGCATCACTTTATCGCCGGGGCGAAACACATAGTCGCCAAAGCGTCGCTCCGGCTTACCCTCTGCTGATGGGTTTAGGGCTTCTTGTAGGCGCATGTTCAGGTTGATTGTCCCCGCTTCGCCCCGTTTGAAGGGACAGAGAACTTGGATGTCTTGGGGGTCAATCTGCATATTCTCCGGCAGACGGCGGGCGACTAAATCCACCACCGTGTCTACAATGTTCATGGCCCCCAGCCGTTGCAGGAAGAAAAAGTCTTTCTCTTTCCGAGCTAGATCCGGCATCTGCCCTTGATTGATGGCGTGGGCGTTTCGGATGATACCGCTTTCTTTGGCCTGTCGGAAAATTTCTGTCAGCCGCACCACAGGGACTGCCCCGCTGCGAATCATGTCAGAGAAAAACACCCCCGGCCCCACAGAGGGGAGTTGGTCTGCGTCCCCCACAAACACCAGCCGACATTGGGGCGGCAGGGCCCGGACTAAAGCGCGAGCGAGGAGGATGTCCACCATGCTGGTTTCGTCTAAGATAACGGCGTCTGCCTCTAGGGGGTTTGCCTCGTCCCGCTCGAAGGACATCCCTTGATCTTCGCCGGAATAGCAAGCACCCAGAAGGCGATGGATGGTCACGGCATCTCTGCCGGTGAGTTCACTCATCCGCTTGGCGGCCCGGCCCGTGGGTGCGGCGAGAACGGTGCGGAGTTTTAGCCGGTCAAACAAGGCCAAGATGGCCCGGACGGCGGTGGTTTTCCCTGTCCCCGGTGCCCCGGTGAGGACGAGTACATGGTCAGTGGCGGCCTGTTCTACGGCAGCTTGTTGTTCCGGAGCATAGGTGATGTCCATGTCGGCCTCTATCTGCTCTAACAGTGTGCCCACATCTGCTATTTTCTCAGTTTTTTCGTCCGCCATGGCCCGAATGGTGCTTGCTACGGTCTGCTCCGCCTCGTGAACATAGTCTAAATAACAGGCATCCACACCCCGCAGGGTGTCAGAAATTACGCGCTCTTGGTCGATTAAGGTATCAAGGGCCTCTTCCGTCAACGCCTGTGGTACATCTAAGGTCTGCGCTGCGGCGGTGACAAGCTTGTCCCGTGGGATAAAGCAGTGGCCGTTTTGAAGATTGTGTTCTAGCGTAAATAGCGTTGCCGCTTGTAGCCGCCGGGGGCTGTCCGCATCAAAGCCAAGGGACAAGGCCAATTGATCCGCCTGATGAAAGTCCCCGCCGAACATGGGGTCGGCCAACAGATACGGGTCGTCCCGTACTGTGGTGAGGGCCGTATCGCCGAAGGCTTGGTAAAGCTGGATTGACAAGCCCGCAGACAACCCGTGGCGGGTGAGGAAACTGATAAGTAGCCGCAGGGCCGCTTGCCGCCGCACCTCGGCCCCGATTTCACGGGCCTTTTTCAAGGTGATGCCTTTGAGATTCGACAGTTGTTCAGGCTGTTCGTCAATGACCTCTAGGGCGGTGGCCCCAAATTTTTCTACAATGGCCTTTGCCGTGGCCCGCCCCACGCCCCGGATGGTACCCCCGGCGAGAAAGTCGAGAACAGTCCGTTCCGTACGGGGCAGTTCCCGCTCCGCTGTTTGAATCTTAAACTGCTCCCCATAACTGGGGTGGGATACCCAGGTTCCTGTAGCGCAAAGGCTTTCCCCCGCCGCAAGAAAGGGCAGAGTGCCAACGGCGGTCACTTGTCTATCCTCGTCCGTGTCTAAGCGCAATACGGTGTAGCCGCTGTCTTCGCTTTGGAAGATAATCGCCGCCACTGTGCCTGTTATTTGGTTGTCTTGTGGGTATTCTCTGATGCCGTCACGATCCACTGTGCCACTTCCTCTGCGTTACAAACGACTACGCCTGTGTATTTTTTTACAATCAGACGAGTCAAGATTTTGCCCTCTTTGTTGAGCCCTGCGTCCGCCAGAATAATCTGGCCCGGTACAGTACCGTTTTCTTGGAGCCAGATGAGGCTTTTTAAGGTCTGTTCCAACCCCTCACCGTTGTCCCGGACGGTGATGACGGTGGTGACACCGGTGTTTTCACCGGGGCGCACCGGAGTTCTGAGAGAGCCGAACAGAGACCAGATAACCCAAAAGATGATTGCAATCGACCCCAAGACGATAGGGATGTGTAGGAAATTTGCCAAGGTAATTCCCCTCCTTGAGGTATCCTATGCAAAGGAGGGGGGAATTGTTAATGTGTTTGGGTGTGCCGTTGTTAGGGGACGATGCCCTTAATCTTCTCGGAATAAAATGCGATGGCACTGGACAGGCGGAAGCCTCCCAGCGCCATCCTAGTATAGCATATCTCTACGACAAGGACAAGAAACAAAAAACCGTGCTAGGACAAGCCTTTGCACAGTTTGGTGTTTGGTACACGCCAAGAACCTAAGATAGATTTCATTGCATTCGCAGGCCACCCATACTCTACAGCAGTGCGCAAATCGACTCAGCGGCCATCTGCATTTCTACACTTGTCGTATGGCGACCGGGGCTGATGCGGATGACTTCATTGGCCTGTTCTGGCTGAAGCCCCATGGCGGTAAGCACATGGCTGGCGCTTGAAGTACCCACACCGCAGGCGGCGCCGCCGGATATACGGATTCCTGCACTGTCCAGCCGTGCAATGGCCGCTTCACTGGATACGCCGGGCAGGTGCAGAGCGAGAATGCCGGGGAGCCGGTCAGAGCACTCGGCAATGGCTGAAATCTCTGGGCGGTGTTGCCGAAGCTGTTGCAGAAACGCATCCGTAAGCTGCCGCAGCCGCTCATCACGAGACGGCATGTCTGCTTGCGCAAGCTCTGCCGCGACCCGGAACCCGGCGATGGCAGGGATGTTTTCCGTGCCGGAACGCAAGGCCCCCTCTTGGCCGCCACCGGCGATGAGGGGCCGTGCCGGGACACCTTGGCGGATATAAAGGAACCCCGCCCCCAGGGGGCCATAGAGCTTATGGGCAGAGGCACTTAGCATGTCAATAGAAGCATCGCTCACGCTGATAGGAATGTGGCCGAAAGCCTGTACCGCATCCGTGTGGAAGAACACCTTGTGCCGCCGAGCGATGGCACCGATTTCGGCAATGGGCTGTAACACGCCGGTTTCGTTGTTGGCGAACTGCACAGAGATCAGTGCAGTATCCGGCCGGATAGCGGCTTGGATGTGGGCGGGATCAACCTTGCCGCAGTTATCCGGCGGGACGAGGGTGATTTGACAACCTTGTGCGCTTGCCGCTTCCAGCACGGACTTATGCTCAATGGCAGAGAGTACCACATGTCGCCCAGCAGCTTGGCGAAGGGCCAGATTATTGGCTTCTGTCCCACCGGAGGTAAAGACAAGTTCTGTCCGGTCTGCGCCTAGCATATCAGAGAGGGTTTCTTTGGCCAGCCGGATTTCCCGCCGCCCATGTCCGGCGGCGGAATAGGCGGCGGAGGGGTTGGCATCATATTGCTCCATACACGCACAAACCGCCCGGATCACAGCGGGATCCGGAGCGGTTGTGGCGGCATGGTCTAGGTTTATCCCCGGTCTCATGTGAGTTCCAGAGAGAGTTTCATGGCACTGCGGCCGGTGAGTTCGGCGGTGCGGGTGTCTGGCTGGCCGGTGCCCACGTATAGGACGGGGTTGCCCTCCAGAGTCCGAACGCCCTGTTGGTCTGCCACGGTAAAATGAGAGATGCGGCAGGAAACTTCAATGGTTGCCCGGCCCCCGGCAGGACAGAAAACACGCCCGAATCCGACCAGCCAAGGGTTATTCGGCCCGTTTGTGCGGTCTATGGTGTCGCAGTAGACTTGTACCACATCTTCTGTGTCCACAGTGCCCGCATTTGCTACCTCCACGCAGACCGTGACATGGTCGCCGTCTTGCTCTGCTGTGGCGGCATCTACATACACATCGCCATAGGTAAGGCCGAAGCCGAAGGGGTATTGGGCGGGTTGCTCCAGATAGCGGTAGGTACGGTTTTTCACCGTGTAGTCCGTAAAGTCCGGCATATTGGCCAGATGCGCATTATGGTAGAATGTCACCGGTAACTTACCGGAAGGAGAGACTTTGCCAAAGAGGATATCCGCAGCAACCTCACCACCCCGGGCACCGGGGTACCAGAGGTTTAACACGGCATTTGCCTGTTCGCCGGGTTTGCCCAAGTCAATGGCACTGCCTGCGGTGAGACAGATGATGGTGGGTTTGCCCACTTCCATGACGGCATCTAGCATGTCCCGCTGGCACTGGGGTAGTAGCACGTCTAGCTTATCCCCAGCGGCGGCGGCGTTGCCGGTGTCGCCCTCTTCTCCCTCAATGGTGGCATCAAGACCAACGACTACGACCACTACATCGGCCTGCTCTGCTACGATTTTCGCCTCTGCCAAGCGGTCGCCCGGTCTTGCTAGGTGCTCCACTCGGTCTTGGAACAGGTGGGAACCCTCAGAATAGAACACTCTCGCATCATCGCCCACAAAGTTCTGAATGCCTTCTAACACCGTGACATAGCGGGAAGCGGTGCCGTGATAGTTGCCGATTAAGGATAGTCTGCTATTGGCATTGGGGCCCACCACGGCGATGTTGTCAATTTTGGATAGATCAAGGGGCAACAAGCCATCGTTTTTCAGCAGAACACAGGCTTTCTCCGTGGCTTCTCTGGCGGCGGCTAGGTGTTCCGGGCACTCAACCGCAGTGTAGGGAATTTGGTCAAATGCGCTACCCTCCATGATGCCCAACAGATAGCGGGTGGTAAACAGGCGCACGGCACAAGTACGAATGTCTTCTTCTGTGACAAGCCCCTGCTCATAAGCTTTCATGAGGTACAAATAGGTATTGCCGCAGTTTAGGTCACAGCCCATTTTGAGGGCCAAAGCGGCGGACTCTTCCGGGGTGTCTGTGATTTTATGGTGCTCGTGAAAGTCCCGGATGGCCCAGCAGTCGGACACATAGTGGCCCTCAAACTGCCATTTGTCCCGAAGGGTGTCTTGCATCAGAAACTTGCTGGCGCAGCACGGCTCGCCATTGGTGCGGTTATAGGCACCCATGACGGATTCTACTTTCGCCTCCGTCACCAACGCCTCAAAGGCGGGGAGATAGGTTTGGGCAAGGTCTTGCTCGGTGGCGATGGCGTTAAACGAGTGCCGAAGTGCCTCCGGTCCGGAGTGGACGGCGTAGTGTTTGGCGCAGGCCGCCGTTTTTAACACCGGCCCGTCCCCTTGCAGACCACGGACGTAGGCACAGCCCAATGTGGCGGTCAGCACCGGGTCTTCGCCATAGGTCTCTTGCCCACGGCCCCAGCGGGGGTCACGGAAAATGTTGATATTCGGCGACCACAGGGTGAGTCCCTTGTAGATATCTCTGTCTCCGTGGGCGCTGTAAGCGTTATGCTTCGCCCGTGCCTCCGTGGCGGAGACATCGCCGAGGCGTTGCACTAAATCCGGGTCAAAGCTAGCGGCCATGCCGATGGCTTGGGGAAAGCTGGTTGCTGTCCCTGCCCGGGCCACGCCGTGGAGGGCCTCGCCCCACCAGTTGTATTCCGGGACACCGAGACGGTCAATGGCCGGTGCGTCATAACGCAGTTGGCTGGCGGCTTCTTCTATCGTCATTTGCGCCACGAGGGCGGTTGCTTTTTTTGTTGCTTGTATACGATCCATATGAGTTCTCCTTATAACTAGATATCGGCACCGTTGGTGGCAATTACGTCCCGGTACCAGAGTGCGGAATCTTTCAGAGTGCGCATTTGAGTCTGGTAATCGACATAGACCAAGCCAAACCGCTTATTATAGCCCCATGCCCACTCGTAGTTGTCCAAAATGGACCAGTAGGTGTAACCGATGACCGGAATATCTTCTGCAAGGGCACGTTTGACACCCTTTAGATAGCTGTGGACATAGCCGATCCGCTGGGGGTCATGGACTTTGCCATCGGGCATGACATAGTCGGCGTTGGCCATGCCGTTTTCTGTGAAAAAGACAGGCAAACCGTACCGCTGGTGGGCAAACCGTGCCGCCCAATAGAGCACATCCGGCGTAATGGGCCAGTCCATGGCGGTGACTGGGCACCCCAGAGAGAACGCACCGTCAAACGCACCGGTCTCAGGCCGTTTTGTGGTGCTGTGGCCCTGATAGATGTTAAAGCCGAAGTAGTCGAGGGGTTGGTGGACGATGTGCATGTCCTCCGTCGATAATACTTCATCCACGCCCAGATAATCGCATACCGCCTGTGGGAAGGTGCCGAGCAGGGGCGCATCACAAAACCATGCAATGTCAAAAGCGTTTCTGGGCGCACCAAATGTCTGGTCATAGGCCGCCTGAATGGCATCCGGGCTTTCCGCATCCGGCAGAAAGACTTGGCCGCAGGGGGCGAAGCCGATGATGGGCTCTTGCTTGGCGTGTTCCCGGATGGTCAGCACCGCCCGGCCATGGGCCAGTAGTGTGTTGCGGGTAATGGCCGCAAGAGACGACTTTTCTTTGTAAAAAGGTGCATGATGACCTTGTTCGTACCCGAGACCTACAAAGCATTGCGGTTCGTTGAGTGTACACCAATAGCGCACCTTATCTGACAGCGCATCGACAATGACTTTCGTGTACACCGCAAACCAGTCTGGCATGGTGTCATTCATCCAGCCGCCTTGGCGATGGAGGACATAGGGCAAGTCCCAGTGGTACAGAGTGACAATGGGCTCAATCCCGGCGGCTAACAGCTCGTCTACCAAATCTTGGTAAAAGGCAATCCCATTGGGGTTGATTGCACCCACCCCGTTCGGGAGGACACGGGACCAACTGATAGAGAATCGGTAGGTTTTGAGTCCCAGCTCTTTCATCAACGCCACATCTTCTTTGTAGCGGTGGTAGTGGTCACAGGCCACGTGTGGGTGCTCATCAAAGGCGGTGTTGCCGGGGTAGACAACGTCCCAGATACTGGGCGTTCTGCCGTCGATGTTATAAGCGCCCTCTACTTGAGCGGCCGCACTAGCAGCACCCCAGAGAAAGTCGGTTGGAAATCCAGTTTGCATGGCTTACCCCTTTACGCCGCCCAGTGCCACACCGGCAACAATATATTTCGAGAAGATGAAGTAGGTAATCAAAAGCGGCAAGACCGCCAAAGCAAGGCCGAGATACACGGCCCCCAACTCCACCCGGTAGGCATCCCCACGCAACAGCGAGACCATGATGGGCAGTGTCATCATATCGCTCCGTGTTAACAGGATCGACGGGATGAACAGGTTGTTCCAACTGGCCACAAAGGCGAAGATGGCTTGGGTGGCCATGGCCGGTTTCATGATGGGGATGACAATCTGGTTGAAGATACGAATTTCGCTAGAACCGTCAATTCGTGCGGCTTCTAACAGCTCCATGGACAGAGCCCCCAACATGTACTGCCGCAAGAAGAACACAGCCATAGGGGCGGCCACAGCGGGGATGATAAGGGGCAGGAAGTTATTGGTCCATCCGATGCGGAACATGAACTGGAAGAACCCGATACTGCTCACCTGTGCCGGAATCATCATGACGACCATAATCAAGGTGAAAAACGGTTGCCGCATCCGCCAGTTATAGGCCACCAAGGCAAAGGCAGTCAACGTGGAGAAATAAACCGTGAGTAAGGTGGCGCTGGTTGAGATGACCAAGGAATTGAATATCCCACGCAACGGGTCGAACATCCGACCAGTCAACACATCCATATTTGTTGCGAAGTTGGTAGACGGAATGAGAGAAATCGCATTTTGCTGGATCTCAGGTGTACTTCGTGTGGCATTGATAATCATAATGATGAAGGGGAACAGGCTCAACGCAACCAAGGCGATGCAGATGAAGTAAGCGACGGTCTTAAATGTAGCACGGCCTAATAACGCTTTGTTCATGGTTTTTGCACCTCCCGGTTCTGGTTTGTTTTATGCAGCTTTCTAAGCCGCTTTTGCTCTTTGCGTTCTCTCGCTGCATCTTGGTCTCGGAGTAAAAAGAAGATGCCTGCCGAGATAACGGCAACGATGACGAACAGAACCATACTAGCAGCGGCGGCAAGGCCATACATGTAGCGGTTGGTAAAGGCCCAGTTGAAGATAAACACCGCAACCGTCGTCGTGGCCGCATTGGGGCCGCCCCAGTTGAAGAGCCGGGGCACGTCAAACACGTTAAGGCCGCCGATTAAGCTGGTGACCAACACGAACAGCATGACCATTTTCAGGTTGGGTAGAGTGATGCGGAAGAACGACTGTACCCCCGTGGCACCGTCAATCTCCGCCGCCTCGTAGAGGTCGGGGCTGATCCCCAAGGCACCGGCCACCAAAATAATCATCGTGTACCCGTACCACATCCAGAACTGGATGAAGATCAAGATTAAGCGGGATGCCCACGGGTTATTGAGGAAGTTATAGGGATCGTGTCCCAGCATCTGTAGCAAGCTGTTGATGGGGCCGATGGGATGCCCAAATAGCGCAGAGAACAAAATTGCAACAGAGGCCGCGGTGATAATATTGGGCATGTAGAATACAACTTTGAACAAGCCGACACCCCGCAGTTTTGAACGCCGGGATGTAAACCACGCCGTGAGGAGCAGGGCCAAGCCAAGCTGTGGGATAAAATTTAACACCCAGATAAGAATCGTATTCCAAAGGGCGTTTAAGAAACTTTGGTTGGCTAAGACGACCCTGAAATTATCTAAGGGGTTCTCTAAGAAATTGAAATTAATGTTACCGAGACCTTGGGAATCGGTAAACCCCAGCACAGCGGTATAAATGGTTGGGTAGAACGTGAAAATCAAAAATACGATAATGAACGGGATGGAAAATAAGTATCCATATTTGGCATAGCTAAATGATTTTTTCTTTGGATTCATCCTCGCAAACTCCTTTTTGCTCCGGGCCGTTTTTACTGGAAATAATGGCGGAGGGTTTTCTCTGGATTGGCAACATGCTCAAATTCGACTTGCAGGACTCGCCCTTGGGCACAATGCCAATCCGAAGAAAAAACCCGCAGGGGCGACCGACATCGGTCGCCCGCCCCTACAGTATATCACGTTATTTCAATGAAGCAACTACTTAACGAGAGAAAATGAACAACTCGTCGGCAACCGCTTGTCTAAAGCTTTCTAGTGCTTCGTCGCGGGTCATGTGTCCGCCGGTGAATTGACGTACACGGTCACGCCAGATTAGGTTGATGGACTCGTCAAACTCGGTCATATTGTCCGCCCGAGCATAGTCGTTGGCCGGGATGAACACATCAAACATGTCTTGACCGTCCAAGATGTCAACTCTACCGTCAGAAATGTCCATTACAACGCCGGAGGCAACAACATCTTTGGTGCCGAGGAGTATGCCGTTGGCCCACTCATACTGAAGGCCGGTTGTGGTGGCATCTAATGTAACCCACTCAATGATTTGACGGACAACATCTGTGTGCGGTGTGTCGCGGTTTGCGAATACCCAAGTGCCGCCCCAGAAGAACCCTTCCGGTGGAACTGCAACGCCCCAGTCACCATAGGTCGGGCCAGCGTTGGGGCCCAATACATAGTTGACCAACCATGCGGGGCCGAAGAAGCCAAAGACTTCTCTTGCGCCTTCGCCGCGGAAATCAGCAAACCATGAGTCAGACCAGTCTTCTGTGTCGTTGTGCCAGCCATTCTCCATGAGTCTCATGGACATGTCGAGGAATGCTTCACGAGAGGGGTCGATGTACAGGTAACCGTCCTCATCAATCCAGCCGCGAGGAGAAGCACCACGAACGGGGTGCCACAGGTCGCCGTCACCGGAGACGATGGCGTAACCAGCATCGCCCAGTGTTTCGGCAGCTTCCCAGAAACGATCCCAGCCGGGGCCGATTTCAGAGGCAACAGCAACGGGATCATCTGTACCGAATACAGATTCAGCGATGGAACGGCGATAGATGAACGCACCGCCAGTGGCTTGGAACCCGAGGGCGACAACTTGATTGTCGCTGGGGCGTGTGCCGATGTCAACAGTGTATCCAGCGATGTCGGCCGCCGCAATCGCAGATGCTACATCAATACCCAAATCCGCATAAGTAGCGGCAAAGTGAGACGCTTCACCTTGTGAATACTTCAATACAAAAGCAGACTCTGCCAACCAGATGTCCGGTGCATCCGCACCGCCGCCGGCAAGTGCCATGTCAAGTGCCGGTTGATAAGCACCGTCTGTGGTGGAGATTTCGGTATAGTTTACGACATACCGCTCTGCCAACTCAGGGTTGAGTTCAAAGAAACGATTGAGCATGGTGTAGAACTCATCGGTGAATGACCAGACATTGAGAACTTGTTGGTCACCTGTAGGCTCTACAGGCTCCGGTTCGGGTTCTGGTGTTGTCTCTGTGGTGGTTTCACCAGTGTCAGGAGCGGGTGTCGTGTCGGTGTCGCCGCCATTGCCGCAGGCCACAAGGCCAACGAGGAGAAGAACGGCGAGACATAGGCATAGAATCTTTTTCATGTTTGGTACCTCCATCTTTTTCATGTTTTTTTTGATAGCTGCGATTGAACAGGTGGGACTGTAAGCAAAGTCAGTTTATTAATCTTGTTAACAAACCACCTTTGCAATTAGAATACACTCTTTCGGCTCTCCGGTCAATTGTTAAAAGTGACAATACTGGCATGTTGTTTTTGGTAAATATAGACGATAAAGCATGGAAGCCTTTTCGATGGAAGGGGCCGAAATATGCATTAATTTTTAACAAGCCATTGACATGGGCTGTTTTTTCTGCTATTTTAGCAAGAAAGAACGCAATGGAGGTCACACAAATGGCAGGCATAAGCTTAAAAGGCATACGGAAGGTATATCCTGGGGATGTCGTTGCGGTACACGATTTCAATCTGGAGATTGAAGACAAAGAGTTCATCATCCTAGTCGGGCCGTCGGGCTGTGGGAAGTCCACGACGCTGCGCATGATTGCGGGTCTGGAAGAAATTACAGACGGTGAGTTGCACATTGGAGAAAGGTTAGTCAACGATGTAGCACCGAAAGATCGGGATATTGCTATGGTATTCCAAAACTACGCCCTATACCCCCACATGTCGGTGTACAAGAACATGGCCTTTGCGCTGAAACTGCGGAAAGAATCCAAGGCCGAGATTGACAGGAAGGTTCAAGAAGCGGCGAAGATACTGGATATCGAAAGCCTGCTGCAACGTAAGCCCAAGGCCCTATCCGGTGGTCAGCGGCAACGTGTGGCATTAGGCCGCGCCATGGTGCGGCACCCGGCGGTGTTTTTGTTAGACGAGCCGCTGTCGAACCTAGACGCAAAGCTCCGTACCTCTATGCGGATGGAGATATCGAAGCTACATAAAAAACTTGCCACCACCTTTGTCTATGTCACCCACGACCAAGTGGAGGCTATGACCATGGCGGATCGGATTGTAGTCATGAACGATGGTTACATCCAGCAGGTGGACACGCCGCAAAATCTGTACGACCATCCGTGCAACTTGTTCGTGGCGGGCTTCATCGGTGCGCCGCAGATGAATTTCATTGACGCTGTGGTAGAGAAGACCGATGCCGGCTATGCCGCTCGGTTTGGTGATACGCTGTTGCCGCTCCTTCCGGGCAAGGTGGATGATAGTGTGATTGCAAATTATGAGGGCAAAGAGATTATCGTTGGTATCCGCCCGGAGCACATGCACGCAGAGGAGATTTACATGGATCAAGCCACGACGGCGGCGATTGATGTAAATGTGACTTTGGCAGAGCTGATGGGTGCTGAGATTTATCTGTACGCAAATTGGCAAGGCAAGGACATCATCGCCACTATCCCGCCGCGGAATAATCCGAGAACAGGCGAGCAGTTCAAGTTGGCGATTGATTGCGCTAAGATACATTTGTTTGATAAAAACTCCGAGCAGGTTATTTCCAGCAACATCGATTCAACAAAATAATATATTACACCGAACACCCCCGCAGTCGTTACTGCGGGGGTGTTTTGCTGTTTACAGGGTCTAGCACAGAAAAAGCAGACTTGGCGAAATTGGCTATTTTACCAAAAACAACGTGAGAGTATTGGTGAATCCGACAATTGACCGGAGCGCAGAAAGGGTGTATCCTTGAGTTAGTTAACAAGGTTAATAAACATGCGAACATTTTTTGAACACTCTTTTTTGAAAGGATAATATAGTATGCATTATTTAATTGGGGTAGACGTGGGAACTTCTGGCACGAAAACCGTTCTCTTTGATGAGGCGGGGGTGCCCGTGGCTTCTGCCACTGAGGAATACCCCATGTATCAGCCTCAAAATGGCTGGGCAGAGCAAGACCCGGCCCACTGGTGGGATGCAACGGTGTCGTCGTTACGCACTGTGGTAGCGAAAAGCGGCGTTTCTGCCAAACAAATCGCGGGGATTGGTCTATCCGGTCAGATGCACGGGCTTGTGATGCTGGACGCAGCGAGGGAGGTGCTTCGCAACGCAATCATCTGGTGTGACGGGCGGACGACAGCGCAATGTGAGGAAATCACCCGGCGAGTGGGGGCAAAGCGGCTGATGGAGATTACCGCAAACCCTGCCTTGCCTGGGTTTACGGCCTCGAAAATCCTGTGGGTGCGAGAGCATGAGCCGGAGATTTACGCCAAGTGCCGCCATATCCTGCTTCCGAAAGACTATATCCGTTATAAACTGACCGGGGTGTTTGCCACAGAGGTATCTGATGCCTCAGGGATGAACTTGATGGATGTGCCTGGCCGGTGTTGGAGCGATGAAATTCTCAGCGCATTAGAGATTGACCCTTCGCTGTTAGCGGACTTATATGAATCGTATCAGGTGACGGGCGGCGTCACCGACCGAGTTGCGACGCTGACCGGTCTTGCCTCTGGAACCCCTGTTGTGGGTGGTGCTGGGGACAACGCTGCCGCCTCTGTGGGTACCGGCGTGGTGGAGGCCGGGCGGGCGTTTACCACTATCGGCACCTCTGGCGTAATCTTTGCTCATTCAGACACGGCGACCATTGACCCGGCGGGCCGGGTGCATACCTTTTGCGCCGCAGTCCCGGATGCGTGGACGGTGATGAGCTGCACTTTATCCGCCGGAGGGAGCTTGCAGTGGTTCCGCAATAATTTTGCCACTCCGGAAGTGTTGACAGCGCAAGGGATGGGCGTAGACCCTTACGAATTGATGACGGCGCAGGCAGACAAAGTGCCAATCGGCGCCAATCGGCTGTTGTTCCTGCCGTTTTTGATGGGAGAGCGGAGTCCGCTGCTAGATGCCAACACCCGTGGCGTGTTCTTTGGATTGTCCGGGGTACATACCCGGCGGGATATGCTCCGTGCGGTGATGGAAGGTGTGGTGTATTCCCAGCGGGATTGTCTGGATGTCCTGCGTAGTATGGGTGTGACGTTTACGGAGATGCTGGCCACCGGCGGCGGCGGGAAAAGCCCCCTCTGGCGGCAGATGTTGGCGGATAACTACAACTGTCCCGTGGTAACGGAACAGGCGGGTGAGGGGCCAGCCTTAGGCGTTGCGATTCTCGCAGGTGTCGGGGTTGGGCTGTATGAAAGCGTTCCGGCGGCCTGCAAAAAACTGCTCCGCTTTGGGGCGGCGCAACAACCCATTGCGGAAAATGTGGACGCCTACACACCGTACTATAAGCTATATCAAGAGGTCTATGGGGCCTTAAAGGGCCAATTTTCTACCCTAGCAACGCTATAATTTTACTAAAACGTATAAAGGAGAAAAAATCATGAGTGAAATGTTCAAAGGAATCGGGCCGATTGTTTACGAGGGGCCGAAAAGCAAAAATCCGCTGGCGTTCAAATTTTACGATGCAGAGCGAGTGGTGTACGGTAAGAAAATGAAAGAGCATCTGCCTTTCGCCATGGCTTGGTGGCATAATCTGTGCGGGCAAGGCAGTGACATGTTCGGCGCACCATCTACAGATAAGACCTTTGGCACGGAGCCCGGCACCATGGCCCACGCCAGAGCAAAAGTAGATGCTGGGTTTGAGTTTATGCAAAAAATTGGCATTGAAGAGTTCTGCTGGCACGACACAGACCTTGTGCCGGAGTCTGACGATATTAACGAGACCAACAGACGGTTAGACGAGATTACAGACTATATCTTAGAGAAAATGAAAGAGACCGGCATCCGTTGCCTTTGGGGCACGGCCAACATGTTCTCTAATCCCCGGTTCATGAACGGTGCGGGGAGCACCAACTGTGCCGATGTCTATTGCTTTGCGGCAGCGCAAGTGAAAAAGGCCCTAGACCTCACTGTGAAGCTGGGCGGTCGCGGCTATGTATTCTGGGGCGGTCGTGAGGGATACGAGACTCTGCTGAACACCGATGTGAAGTTTGAGCAGGAAAATATCGCCCAACTGATGAAAATGGCCGTGGCCTATGGCCGCAGTATCGGCTTTACAGGGGATTTCTACATTGAGCCCAAGCCGAAAGAGCCCATGAAGCACCAATACGACTTTGATGCCGCCACTGCCATTGGGTTCTTGCGCCAATATGGCCTAGACAAAGATTTCAAGATGAACATTGAAGACAACCACGCCACATTGGCGGGGCATACGTTCCAGCATGATTTGCGAATTTCTGCCATTAACGGCATGTTGGGCAGCGTAGACGTGAACACCGGCGACTTGTTGCTGGGCTGGGACACGGATGAGTTCCCGAAGGATGTCTATGTGGCCACCATGGCCATGTATGAGATTATCAAAGCAGGCGGCCTGACCGGCGGCTTAAACTTTGATGCAAAGACACGGCGTGCCAGCTATACCTATGAGGACATGTTCCAAGCCTTTATTTTGGGCATGGACACCTTTGCCCTCGGTCTGATTAAGGCCGCCGCCATCCTAGAGGACGGCCGGATAGACGGGTTTATTGACGAGCGCTACGCCAGCTTCAAGACCGGCCTAGGTGCCAAAATTCGCAGTGGAGAGGCGACCCTAGAAGAGCTGGCCGCCTATGCCGAAGAGAAACAAAACCCCGGGCTCCCCGGTTCTGGTCGGCAAGAGTACCTGGAGAATGTGGTGAACTCTGTTTTGTTTGGTGGATAGACGACTATAAATCGCACGTTTGTTGCAGTCGGCCCACTTACACTGGTAAGTGGGCCGATTTTTTGTCGTTGGCGGCTCCTTGTAACTAGCCTGTCTATCGCCGTGTACGTCTTGACTTGCGGTAGGTACAATCAAGATATAGAACAAGAAAAAATCTCTTGACATAAGAAAAATTTAGGTGTATGATGCGTTTGTTAACAGGGTTTATTAACAGGCTACGCAAACGCGAGTGTGCATATTGCACAATATAGCCATGTAAAACTTAACAGTTCATAAAAAATAGTTTCGCAATGTACGCTACGCTTCAAATCGTGTGCATCTATAACCTAGGAAGGGGGCCTTGTTACAATACACGGTAATGTACCAAGAAGCATGGCGTCAAAAATAAGGAGGGTATTCAAAAATGCATTCAAAATCTTTCAAACGAGCTTTATGTTTGCTTCTTGCAGTGATTATGGCACTTTCTCTAGTAAGCCCCGGCCTTGCAACAGAGGCAGAGGCACCGCTAGAGGTAGAAGCGGAGTTGCCCAATGAAACCATTGGGCTTCTACCACTGGGGATCAATCCAGCCCTGCCCCACGCATTTGCAATGCATGTGAATGATGAGGCTTTCGTTCTCGGCGGCGGCAATGGGTTCCTTGACAACAACCATCCGCTGTGGCAAACGGCAGCATCATTCCCCGTTGCACAGCGCCGGGCACCGCAACACGATGGCGATGCACACGTCAGTGCCGCTTCTGCACGGGTGCTCTGGGATGACAATAATCTCTACGTGCGTGTTGAGTGGATCAGAACCGCTGGCAGCGGTGCCGGTATGGATGGCTGGATTACGACAGGAAACGCACACGAGCAAGACTGTGTCGAAATTTGGTTGAGTGAAACCAACCATCGTGGCGGCCGTGGCAGTGGGAACACAGCGGCTGGCGCACAGTTTCGTGTTAACGTTCTCGGCGCAATCTCTGGCGATGGATTCGGCAGCATAACGGCGGCAAATGCCGGATTTGCTTGGAACAATGCGGCACGTAGAAATGTGCAGCAATCCTTCAGCCAAGTGGACTCGCAAGGGAATGCTGTTGTAACAGTAGCGGTTCCGTTCCGCCCGAACCAAAACGTGACGCTGGAAGACGATCTGCTGATCGGGTTTGACATCTCTATTAACGGTCAAGCAGGCGCAGGCGGTGGAAACCGTGCGGTATTCGGTTGGGGCGACCCTGCTGATAACAACTGGAATACCACCGAGAGCTTCGGCCAAATCACCCTAGACGGCGGCGGTACGTTTTTCCCCCGCTTGGGCGCAATGACAAATATTCAATTTGCACCCGTGGGCAGCTATCAAGGCCGCATGAGCTGGAATGAAGTAGAGGGTGCAGGCGCATACCGAATCTATCTAACCGGCGCAGACGGCCCCGAACCAGCGGACTGGGCAGACGGCACACCGGCGATTGTACATGCGCCGGACACGTATTTCTTTGCGCAGGACTTAGATCTGGCCGGGACAGCGGAAGAGCCGCAAACCCATAATATTTGGATTCGCCCGATTAACACTGCCGAGCCGCCCACACACCGGGATGGCCCGTTGAGCGCAGTGCAAGCGGTGATGGTTCCCCTTGGTCATCTGCCAGCCAACGTACTTTACTCTATGCAACATGATGCTGAAGTACAAGAGTTGTTAGACGGCACACAAATCGCAGGAGACGAAGTGTTTGGTTACACCGTTGACGGTGCCCCGTTATTCGGTGGCGGTACCCCGACATACCTGACAACGTCACCCATTGCGTCCACGGTGCTTACAGTCGAAGAACACAATGGTATAAACTCGATTCGTGTCTCTAACCGTAACGTGCGTTATGCAGGGCTTGACCTTCGCCTGCGTCCGCTGCGGCTACAACATACCTCGCCCATCCAAGGCGGTGCAGGGCAACCGCCTGCATACACCTACACCGTGACATTCACAGGCCGTGCAATTGGGCCGATTCCCCCGGGTACGGTGATGCAGATGGACGGCATCAACCCCAACTGGTCACAGCAGTCGTCCTCTATCTCCGGTTCGACGGGAATCCCGGCAACAAATGTAGTGGGCGCAGAGGTTCCGTTCTCTGTTTCAGGCAACCTCACAGCATTCCAAGCATATGACCGGATGCACGCCCGCATCTGGACCACCCTTGCCGGGCAACATGTAGAGTTCATCGTGGATAATGTTACGCTGTCTCACAACGTCCCGGCAGCAGCGTCCCCGCTTTCTCGGTGGACACCGACGTCTCACATGACCTTTGCTGAGTTCGAGCGTCCAAACACGGACGACCAAAATATCATAGAGCATAACGCATACTTTGGCCCGACCAATCCGGCGGGTGCTACGGTGGTGCGGAATGCAAACAACGTAATTGAAGCGTCTATTGACCCCAACGCTGTTCCGGCCCCTGTTGCCGCAGATGCGTATTCGGCACCGGTTGCCTTAGAAGGCGCAGGCGTCCGCCTGACTTTACCGGAGCCGCTCACGCTGGGCACGACGTGGCAGCTAAACTACGAAATTTTTGTGCCGCGGGCGAACCCTGTCGGCAGTGCAAACATCGTGCGGGACTATGCGCCGATGCCGCAGGTACTGTTGAACCGTGAAGTCATTGCAACCAACCGCCACACTGGTGCGCCGATGGAGACTATTGACTTCCATAACCAACAGCCGACCTTCAACGCATTTATCCTCCCGGATTTGCCGCACCCGGCATATGCCGAGCTTTGGCAAATTCCTGCCGGCGAGTGGGTTCCGGTGAGCATCACATTGCCCACGAGGAGCAGAGCGCCTCTTTCCAACCATGTGGAAACCATTGACTTTGTCTTCTCAGGTGATACACAACCAGAACATTTCCGTATCCGCAACATTGAGATTGAATACTGGAATCCCACCATTGCGGCCCCGCTTTCTCTCCCGCACTGGGATATGTCTCTGCCGTCATTGGACGAGGCGTTTGCGCCGTTCTGGCAATGGGGCAACATCTACTGTGTATCTTGGCAGATGATGCGCGGCAACACAACAGAATTCTTTACACATCAATACAGCATTATGACCGCAGAGAACTGGCATAAGCCGGACGAACTGGCTACTGTTGGCCCCGGCTCTGATGTTCCGTTCCCGGGTGCCGGCTATTACCGTTCGGGTGTCACAGAGTCCATCGTGTTTGAGCGTTCTGACCGGGTGGTTCGCTTTGCGATTGAGCACGATATGACGCTACATGGACATACCCTCCAATGGCACAGTCAGTCACCCCGTTGGTTGACCCACAACCAAGACGGTACAGTGCTTGAACGTTACCAAGCAGACGCAAACCTCCGCTGGTGGTTTAGGACGGTTGCCGAGCATTACAACAACCACCCAGAGTTTGGTATCGCCGCAGGCGGACCCGGTGCCGATATCTTCGCCTCTTGGGACGTTATCAATGAAATCGTGGCCACCACACTGGCGGGTGCAACCGCAAACGGAACAGATATGAATCCAGCAGACTGGAGACCGGGTGATTGGAGAAACAGCCTTCGTGCTTCCACCGCAACAAACCCGGATGCCCAATCGAAATGGCGTCATGCCTTCTCAAACTTTGACCCTGCGGTACCGGGTCAAGAAGATTGGCACGAGTCTGACTTTGTATACTATTCTTACGTATACGCACGGTACTATTTCCCGGAAGCCATGCTCTTCTACAACGACTACAACGAACAGCAAATCGGGAAGAGACGTGTTATCGCCAACATGATTTGGGGCGTCAATGAGCGCTGGGCGGCTGACTATGCCAACAACCCGCAAGCTGACTCGACCCTGACTCTGGAAGAGTACATCGAAGCCGGCTATCGCTTGCTCATCGAAGCGTTCGGCCTGCAACAACACGTTGGCACGATGGCACCAGGTACAATTTTGGGTCAATTTACCCCCATGAGAAGAGCGCTAGAGCTGTACTCTTCCCTTGGGATTCGCCTTGCGGTAACAGAGTGGGACGGTAACGGCGGCGACTTCGGTAACCCGCCCAACGCAGATCTCGCGTCTGGCCGTGCGATACAAGCACAGCAGTGGAGAAACCTCACGTCCCTCTACCTTGAGTTTGCAGACTACATTGACGCAGTCATTAACTGGGGGAAAGCGGACATCCACTCTTGGAGACCGACACCACCTCCGGTTGCCTTCAACGCAGCATATAATCCGCAACCGAACTTCTTTGAAGTACTGGCAGTAGCAGAAGAAGCACAGCAAGCGCCGGAGATTACACCGGTTGCTACGGTTCATACTGCAAACATCGACCAAGCGTTTTCGCTGCAACTCGGCGTGACCCATCCAATCTTCCGCCCGGCGGCACGCCCGTGGACGAACCAAGTTCCGATAGAGGTCGTCTCTCATACGCTGGCAGGCACCGGCCTTACAATTAGCGAAGACGGTCTCATCAGCGGGACACCGACACAGATCGGCAACTTCACAGTCACAGTCAGAGCGGGAACGCCCCATGTAAACGTTGTGACTACGAGAACCTTCCAAATCTTGGTGCAGGATATCCCACAGACCGCAGAAGTCACCTTTATGCGGAACCACAACGCAGATGACAACACGATCCATACAACCCAGACCGTGTTGGTCAACAGCACTGCATATGCACCTTACCCCGTTCCCGCCGCACCGGCCGGATATCGGTTGGACGGCTGGGCGAGAGACCGTGCCGGGAACCAACCCTTCCGTTTCGGCACGAACGTGACAGGTGATATGAACCTGTACGCACAATGGACTTCCATTGACGAGCGTCCGTTGCCGCTATACATCCACTTCAGACCGGGCAACTGGGAGCATCATCAAGAGATGCTGTCACCGGGTGCCGACGTGAGAATTGAGCAGGCTGTTGGCAACGGCTCCGGCGACAACCATTTCCTCCGGGTTACCAACACACTGCCGAGCCAGCACAGACTGCGCCGAGACCCGGCGGAGAACTCTGTACGGCTTACCTTTGACACGCCGTTGCCGGCTGGTAACCTGTATGAGATTTCGTTTGATATCTTTATCCCCACCACACCGGGTGTGACCTTCTCCTTGCCCGGCGTGAACTTCAACGAGTTCCAAGCCAACCGATTTAGCTGGCCGCTGGTGAACCCAGTGGGAACTGTTGGGACAGAGTTCTTAGGCCCCAATAGCACAGCGTCCACACCCCAAGGCAGATGGGTTACCTATACCCTGCATACACCGGGTATGGGCTTAGTAGACGGTGAGATGAGAAGATTCACCTTAGAGACCATTTACATGATGGACATTCGCTTCCACACCAATACTGCTCCCGGTGGGGACGCACCGCCTCCGGGTGGCGCAAGACTGATCCCGGCAGTGTGGCATCTGGATAACATCCGTGTCGAGCTGGTAGAAGAAGTCATTGATTTAAGTGACCTGACCGTTCCATCCACCGTTCCGTCCGCTGGCTGGTCTGCCGCATTGGCGGTACCGTCCTTGGCGGAGGCTTGGGAGGATTATTTCCCCATTGGTAACATTGCCGAGCCATTCCAACTAGGCGATGAGTTTACCGACATGTTCACCCACCACTTTAACTTTGTCACACCTGAAAATGTGATGAAGCCGGGCTATCACGCCTTCGGCATCTGTGACGATGGATATCTCATCGCCGACTTTGACGCCATTGACGAGTTCTTAGACTGGGCCGATGACAATGACATTCCGGTTCAGGCCCACACACTGGTCTGGCACTCTGGCCAATCCCCGTGGTGGCTCAACCAGAACGAAGACGGCTCACCGCTGACCCGTGCAGAGGCGCAACGAAACATGGAAATCTTCATCCGTGACTTCGTGGGCCACACAGCAGGTCGTGTTGCGGCATGGGATGTGGTAAATGAGGTTGTGAATCCCCCCGGTGGCTTCACCGTACCGGCCAGCATAACCGCTGGTCAACCCCCTGGTGTTCTCAACTTTGACGCTGTCGGCCCCAACTGGTGGCAAGGCGGATTGCGCGACTGGTCTCCGTGGCAAGTCGCATACAACACCAATGCAGCAGGCGCACCGGCAAATGTAGATGGTCGTCCGCTACACCCAAGTGATTACATCTATGATGCGTTTGTATTCACACGCCTAGCCGACCCGGATGCAATCTTGTACTACAATGACTACAACGAAATTAACAATACCAGAACGATTGTCACCTCACAGATGGTGCTTGAGCTCAACAATCGCTGGGCGGCAGACCCCAGAAATACCAATGTCGCCCGTCCGCTCATTGAAGTGATAGGGATGCAAGGCCACTTCTGGGCCGGTCGTCCCAACCCGACAACAGGGCTTATGACCGGCGGCGCACCGGCTATCGGCCACGATAGTTTGGCTGCTGTCGAGACTGCCATCCTACGTTATGCCCGCACAGCAGGCGTATACACATCCGTTACCGAACTAGACGCACCCATCGGCAACTGGGGCAGCTGGGGCGGCGGCACATGGGGCCGTGTACAGGCGGAATCCCAACTGCTGACCCCGCTGGAAGAGATGCAGCAAGCCATCTTCTATGCCCGACTCATGGAGCTGTATAGAGAACACGCAGACTATATTACCCGTGTTACCTTGTGGGGCGTTTCCGACAATCTCCACTGGCGGCACCAAGGTATGCCGGTTCTGTTCGACTACTTCCAACAGCCGAAGCTGGCCTTTGATGCGTTCTTAGACCCGACAGGCTTCTTAGCTGACAACACATTCGATGTGCGGTTTATGCGAAACGACGGCACAGATGCTGTCCACGTAGCCAGAGAGGTTCTGTGGGGGACGGCAATCGCGCCGGTGCTGGCGAACTCCGGCGGGTTTCAGCCCGGTACAGCCGGGGCCACAGGTGTGGCCAATCCAACACGAGATGGGTTTGTCTTCCGCGGCTGGGGCTTCCGCAACGAGGCGGGTGCCATTGTGATGAACAGTGCCGCCAACAACGGCTGGAACTTCGGCAACGCCATCGGCTTCCACCAAGGGCCTACCACGTTCTATGCCATGTGGGCAAGTACCGGATTCCCGATTGAAGTGACCTTCGCACCGGGCGACCGGGAAGGGTTTATCGACATGTTTAACCCCGGCCCTGTAGCGGGTACGGCGGCACCGCCCAACGTAAACTGGGTCAGCGGCCCAGACCGTGGGTATGACGACAACTACGTCCTTCGTGTTGACAGAGAAGGGCTTCCCGCCAACTGGACACAGGCGCAGAACACTGTGCGTATCACGCCGCCATTCCCGCTATCGGCAGGGTACACCTATGAGTTCCGTGCCATGGTTTACGTCCCCATTGACGGTAACCCGAACCGCTCCACACCGAGAGGCGGCGCAAACACCGTGATTCATCCCATCGTTACCCCCAATGGTTCCGGCGGCGGCGGACAAGGCGGCGCAGGGCGTCCCACTGTAAGTGCGAGTTACCACTGGATTCCCATGGGTGAGTGGGTCGAGTTTGTTGTTGATATCCGGCCCCAGTTTGTAGAAGGGCCCATCAACTTCTTCGACTTCCGCTTCGCCGGCAGCACGGCAACAAACATGCCGCTCATTTGGTATGTAGACGATGTTCGCATCACCCGTGACCAGCACAACTTGGGTCGTGTTGACCATCGGACTGAGCTTTGGACGCTGCATCCATCCGACTTGCCGTCACTGCGGGAAACTTATGCAGACTACTTCCCAATCGGCAGCATCGTGGAGCCTGCACAGATTTCCGCTACAGGTGACCCCCACGGGTACTTGAGAGACCATTTTGTATTCCATTATGATCAGGTCACGGCGGAAAATGCCATGAAGCCACAAGGTTGGGGCGGTCCGCCTGCGGAACCATTCCCGGCAACTGGCGGCGCAGGGCAAATTGAAGCTTGGGCAGAAGCAAACAACCTTGGCTTGCACGGTCACACGCTGGTCTGGCACAGCCAGTCACCGGCATGGCCGATGCCGGGCAGTGGAGTTGGAAATTATGTACAAGCAAAAGAAAGAATGGAGCTGTACATCAACACAGTAGTAGAACGCTTTGCTGATTCCGTCATGGCATGGGATGTTCTCAATGAAGTATTCTGGTACAACACAGACGGCGAAGGGATTGACCCCCGTGAAACCGGCGATTGGCGCCAAGGTCTTCGTAGCTGGGATATCGTCTCTGGTGGTGTCGGTAACGGCGGCACTGGCGGTAGCGGTAGCAGATGGCTCCGTGCGTACAACACGCCGGGCCCGAATGGAGAACGCCCAGAATGCCCGGCTGACTACATCTATGACGCATTTGTGTTCACACGTCTCGCCTTGATTGCAAACGGACGTGGGGATGTGCTGTCCTACTACAACGACTTCAACGAAGAGGTCGCACCGAAGCGCTACTCCATCGCCATGATGGTAGAAGAGTTCAACAACCGCTGGATTATGGATCCCCGGAACACTGACCCGGGCCGTCCGCTGATTGATGTCATCGGGATGCAGTCTCACTTCTGGACCGGCTGGATTGATCCCGCCGACGTGCAAGCGTCCATTGACGTATTTGTTGAGGCGTTTGAGAACACATCCGACTACTTCGATTATCTGGCGGCACAACCGGCCAATGCGGCACGTTTTGCAGGGGTTACAAACCGCATCACACCCCGTTTGGCAGTCACAGAGTTGGACCTTGTGCAGGGTACCTACTATAATCAGCACAACGGCCGCCGTCTGACACCGACACAAGAGATGAACCAAGCGGTCTTGTACGCACAGCTCTTCCAGGTTTACCGCGCACATGCCGATATCATCGAAGCCGCCACCTTCTGGGGCCGTGAAGATGACCACGGTTGGAGAGCCAATGGGATGCCACTATTGTTTGACACGTACTATCAACCGAAGCTTGCCTTCTGGGCAGTTATTGACCCGGATGCCTTCTTAGCGAGACCGGAGGTAGTGGCGTTCTTGGCGGATTCGACTGCGACCATTACATTCAACCCCAACGGCGGCGAAGCCGGCACCGAGAGCCTTGTGGTTCGTTACGGTTGGGCCATTGACAGAGAAGAGATTGAGAATCCGACCCGGACTGGGTATACATTCCTCGGTTGGTCCTTCACGCCAGAGCCATCCCCGGCAAGACCGGGCCTCCCGGCGGCACCGTTTGCACTGTCTCGCTTCCACACCCACAACACAGAGGACGTGACACTCTACGCAATTTGGGAAGAGACAGAGCGCAACACAGAAGACCTAGAAGACCTGATCGAGTATGCGGAAGAAACGCTCAATGAAGCGGACTTCACACCGGAAACTTGGGCCGACCTGCAAGATGCCTTGGCGGCAGCAGAGTACGCACTGGAAAACGCAACAACGCAAAGCGAGATCAATGAAGCCTACGAAGATTTGCGTGATGCGATTGAGGCGCTGGTAACACGAACACCAGGCCCGGTGACGGACTTTACCGAACTCATGATTGCAAATGCAATTGCAAATCTGCGTGACGAGGCGAATTACACGCCAGCCACATGGGGCCCGTTTGCAGCGGCCCGCACAGCGGCGGCAAACATGTTAGCCAACCGTGACGGTGTCACGCAACAGCAAGTGGATGATGCAGTTACTGCGCTGAACAATGCGATGGGTGCGCTGACAGCAAGAATTCCTGGTGAGCAACTGAACCGGGCGGAGCTGAATGCGGCAATAGCAGATGCAGAAGCACGCAACGCTGCGGACTTCACACCGGAAACTTGGGCAGACCTGCAAGAAGCCCTAGCGGCGGCGCGAGATGCGCTGGCGAACGCAACAACGCAAGGCGAGATTGATGAAGCATATGCCGACCTGCGGGATGCGATTGATGGTCTAGAGCCCATAGACCCATCGGAAGTCAACCGTGACGCTCTGCGTGACACGTTAGCGGATGCGGCAGAGCGAGAAGAGCAAGGCATCTACTCAGATGCAAGCTGGGCGGCGTTTGTAGCAGCACGGGATGCAGCACAAGCGGTCTATGATGATCCAACCGCCACACAAGCGCAGGTAGATGCGGCGACAGCGGCCCTCCGGACAGCGATGGAAGGGTTACGCGAATTCCACGAAGCGTACATGGTCGGGGTGTTGAGAAACGACGTTCTCCACTTCGACCCGACGGCCAACATCACCCGTGCGCAAGTAGCGGCGATACTGGCCCGTACGATGATAGACGAGTTTGACTCAAGTGTACACTCCGACGACTATGAATTGCCAGAAGGCATGGATAGCTTTGGCGAGTTTAGCGACGTAGCCCCAGACAACTGGTTCTACCACTATGTAGCATGGGCCTATCACGAAGGGTTGGTACAAGGCGTAGGCGGCGGCAGGTTTGCCCCGAATGCGCTCATCACCCGTGAGCAACTGGCTGCAATGCTGGTGCGTACATTAGATGTTGAGGACAGAGCGACAGCAGTCGGCCCGACGATGGACTTCCCGGATGCCGGCACCATCAGCAGCTGGGCACCTGTCTATGTGTACAATGCATTCCGCCAAGGCTGGATGATTGGTGACACACACAACAACTTCCGCCCGGTAGAGAACATCATGCGTGCAGAGGTCGCGACAGCGGTGAACCGGATGTTAGGCCGGATTGACAGCAATGCGAACCTAGCAGAAGTGGACGAAGTGTTGCATGTGGAAGCGCGTGCTGCGACCTTCCCAGACGTAGCGGTGACCAACTGGTTCTTCGCCTCCGTACTGGGTGCGGCGAACGACCACTACTTGTCCAGAGATGGGGAAGGGGATATTAGCTGGAAGTATATTCGTATCCAGTCGGAATAATCCCAGTTCCAGTGTAATACAACAAACCCATGGCCCGGTGCAAATGCGCTGGGCCATGGGCCTTTCTCCATTATAGAGTTTCACCACCAGAAAACAGTCTCATCTGTTCGGTCTATTTTCCGCTCCGCTACGTTGTTGTCCTTGCCGGGCACCAGCCCGCCAGCGTTCTCCGCCTTACGGAACAAAAAATATCCGCAAAAAGTTTGAGACTGTTTCCAAGTGGTGAGACTATAAATAGACAGGGTCGCAAGAGTATGTTATAATTAGAAAAGAAACATAAAAAACTAAACTGTCAATAGGGGGCAGACTACGTGCCGAAACAGATTACAATTGACCAGATTGCGGTGCCTGCCGATATTAAACTGGTCAACCGAATGAAGATACTTGAGCACTTGCTGTCCGGTGAGAAGTGTACGGCGCAGGACATCCGTGCTACAACAGGGATTAGCAAGCCAACCATTATGCGGACATTGCAGTATTTTTGCAATGAGGGCCTTGTAGAGTCAGCGGGCTTTGGGCCGTCCTCAAAAGTAGGCGGTAAAAAGCCGGAATATTTTGCGTTTTCGGATAAGAGAAAAATTTTATGCATCGCACTTTGGCCCACATCAGTTACCTTTGCACTCTCGAACCTAGTAGGTGACGTGTACGCCTTAGAAGAGCATCCGCATATCGCAGAAGAGCGCTTAGAGGATGTGTTTGCAAGCTTAGAGCGTTTTGCTTTGCCCTACTTAGAACGCCAAGGCGTGGCCTTGTCTGATCTATATGGGGTGGGGGTTTCCACGTCCGGGATTGTGGACTATAAAGCGAATCTATTGTTCTACAATGCAAAGGCGCCAAGCTGGGGCCGGAATATCTATATAGAAGAATACTTGCGGCCCATTTTCGGCGAAGCGCCCCAATATATCCTAGAAAACGCAGGAAAAGCCTGTGGGCGTGCCATTTTATTAGATGCGCCGGTGCTTACAAAGCGGCGTGTGTTGAGTTTGTTTTGTACATGGGGCCTGTCTGCGTGTCTGATTGAAAACGGCCATGTGCTCAGTGGAAAAGACTCTCTAATTGGCGAAATCGGTCACATGATTGTAGAAAACCCGGCACCGGGTAAGTGTATTTGCGGCAAGAGCGGTTGTTTAGAGCATAGTGTTAGCCTAGCCCGGATTGCAGACATGTTAGGCCCAGACAGTCCACTGGTCAACGGGGATAGCCCGCTCACATTCCAGACGCTGTTTGAGGCCAGTGCCGCAGAGGATCTGGCAGCGCGAAAAGTGGTGGCACATCTTGCCAGCCGATTTGCGGTTGCGTTGCACAATTTGGCGCTTGTTTATAACCCGGACGTGGTCATTTTCCAAGGGGATTTTGCATTGGCAGATTCATATTTTGACGACTGTTTGAAACGGGATCTGGCCCAGTTCCGCTATTTCCCGGAAGAGGGTGTATTTGAGATGCACTATGATAAGCGAGACCTATCGTGGTTGGCCGCCAGAGGCAATGCGGCAATGCTGCGGAAGCATTATTTTACATCGTTGCAGTTTGATTAAGGATAAAAAGGAAACACCCCATGCAACCATTACACCATCTCGCCCTCTCTCCGTGCCAGTTGCGCCAATTTGAAACATATTGGACGCTTCTGACCGAGCGGAACAAGGTCATGAACCTCACCGCCATCACTGACCGAGACGAGGCGATAGAAAAGCATTTCCTAGACAGCCTCTCCCTCATGGCTGTGGCGGACTTTACCGACAAGCGGCTCATTGACGTGGGTACCGGTGCCGGGTTCCCCGGCCTGCCGCTGAAAATTGCGGTGCCCAGTTTACAAGTCACGTTGTTAGACAGCCTCGCCAAGCGGGTGGATTTTTTGGAAGAGGTGGTTGACGCCCTCGATCTACAAGACATCCGCTGTATCCACGACCGGGCGGAAAGTTGGGTGCAGACAGAAGAAGAGCGGGAGTCCTACGATTACGCTACCAGCCGTGCCGTTGCAGAGCTACGGGTGCTGTTGGAACTTACCCTGCCCTATGTCCGGGTGGGCGGTGCGTTTCTCGCCATGAAGACGGCCCGCTCAGAGGATGAAATTTACGCCGCAAAAGGGGCGGCAGAGTGCTTAGGCGGTGTGATGGAAGCCCATCATGACTACACCCTCCCTAATGAGCCGGAAGCCATTCGGCGGATTGTAGTGGTGCGCAAGGTTGCCCCAACGCCAGAGCGGTATCCCCGGCGATTTGCACGGATTCAAAAAGACCCGCTGAGATAAAAATTCAGGGCAGACGCATTGCGTCTGCCCTGAATAATGGTTGGGTATAGCGTTACAGCATCAGGTTAATCACCAGAGTGATCAGCGCAAACCCGGTGGCAACCCACTTGGTAATCTGTGCCAAGCGGCGGTCTAATGAGCGGCCTTTGTTTTTGGACAAAAACGTGTCGGCAGAACCGGTCAACGCCCCGGAGAGTCCGGCACTTTTTCCAGACTGGAGCAGAATTACCGTAATCAAAAATACGGCGGCGATTATGTGGATTATGCTAAGAGCGATTGTCATGACAAGGTCATCCCCTTTAATTTCTTTTGGTCGTACAGGATATTGTAGCATAGGCTCTGTACAATTTCAAGTCTTTTTTATATAATTGTTGCAGAAAATGAAAAAACATCCACGAAAGGAATTTCCCCATGTATTTTGACACCCACGCCCACTACGATAACCCTAGATTCAACCCGGACAGAGAGGCACTGCTTGCCAGTCTGCCGGAGCAGGGCATTCGTCTCGTATTAAACCCCGGCGCAGATATGCCATCCTCCCGGACGGCGGTTGGATTTGCCGAGCAATATCCGCACATCTATGCCGCAGTCGGAGTGCATCCCCACGACAGCAAAAAGATGAGAGACGGGGACATCGCAGAGTTAGAGACCCTTACCCATCACGAAAAAGTGATGGCCGTGGGAGAGATCGGGCTGGACTACCACTACGACTTTTCCCCTCGGAACGTGCAAATGCGGCGGTTCCGAGAACAGATGGAGCTGGCCCGCCATGTGGCCCTGCCCGCTATCGTCCACATGCGAGAAGCGGCAGAGGACACCTTGGCGACACTCCGGGACTTCCGGGACGTGCAGGGCGTGGTACACTGTTATTCCGGCAGTCTAGAGACTGCCAAACTAATTTTGGATTTGGGTTGGTATCTGGGCTTCACCGGCATCGTCACCTATAAAAACGCCCGAAAAAGCCACGAGGTCATCGAATACATGCCCCGTGAGCGGCTGGTGATTGAGACCGATGCCCCCTACATGGCCCCCGTGCCCCACCGGGGTAAGCGCAACGACAGCCGCTACCTCCCTGAAATTGCCAAAACCGTGGGAGAACTTTGGGGTATCAGCCAAGAAGAAGCGGCAACGATCACCACGGAAAATGGGAAGCGGTTGTTTGGAATTAAGTAGAGATGTGCCACCCATTCAAGAGCACAGTTCAATAGAACATCCCACCGGCGACAACTACCGCCCTTGACCATTGGGGTTTCGAGTACGATTACATCTGGCTAGAGACCCTTGGCGCCAGTGCGGAGTATAAGGTGCAAAACCATCGTCACTCTGCCCTTGCCCTTAGTGGGTACATAGGGGGGCGCAGCCCCTACCAAGGGCGTAGGTCAAAGGCCGGGACGCGCAGGGACACGTCCCCTACAACCTAGCTTTAAACTCTTGATACCCAAATTCCTTGTATATACGGCACACACCGTCTGTCCCCTCTACTGCAATAGTCGGTAGAGGCATCCCATTAAAGGTGTTGTTCTTCACCATGGTATAAATCGCCATGTCCCCAAACGTGAGCCGATCGCCAATCGCCAGCGGACGGTCAAAGGAGTAGTCGCCGATAACATCCCCAGCGAGACAGGTGGGGCCGCCGAGACGGTAGGTGTAAGGCTTCTCCCTCGGCTCACCGCTATCCGCCAGAGGCGGGCGGTAGGGCATCTCTAACACATCCGGCATGTGGCAAGCGGCGGAGGTGTCTAGAATGGCGATGTCCACGCCGTTGTTGTGAACAATGTCCAGTACCGTGGTCACCAGCCACCCGGCGTGGTAGGCAATGGCTTCGCCGGGCTCTAGGTAAACCGTCACACCGTAGGTTTCTTGCAACCGACAGACGGTGGTTTCTAAGGCTGCTATATCATATCCGGGCTTCGTAATATGGTGCCCGCCACCCAGATTGAGCCACGATAGACCCGAGAGCCACTTGCCAAACTTTGCCTCAAAGGCCGCCACGGTCTCCACCAAGGGGGCCGCATCTTGCTCACAAAGGGTGTGGAAGTGCAGCCCATCCAGCAGCGGCAGACACGTCGGATCAAACTGCATGAGCGTCACCCCCAGCCGAGAGCCGGGGGCGCAGGGGTCGTAGATGCCAGAGCCGTCTTGCGTAGAATGTTCCGGGTTAATCCGAAGCCCCACACGAAGGCCCACCGTCCTAGCCTCAGGGCCGTAGCGGGTTAGCTGGGCGATGGAGTTGAATATAATCGTGTCCGCATAACCGAACAATTCCGGGAAATCATCAGGGCGGAAGGCCCCGGAGAACACATGGCTCTCCCCCGGAAAATGCTCCCGCGCCAACCGTGCTTCATAGAGGCCGGAAGAGGCCGCACCGCTGAGATATTGCCCGATGAGCGGGTATAATTCGTACATGGAAAACGCTTTTTGCGCCAACAGAATTTTACACCCCGTCCGCTCCATGACGCCCCGGAGGATGCGGCAGTTGTCCGCAACCTTCGCCTCGCTGACAACATAGCAGGGGGTGGGGAGGTTACTTCGCTTCATCCGGCTTTTCGAGCACGATAACCCCGGCTAGGGTTTCCAAGTGAAACCGTTCTTTTGTCGGCTCTTGTGTCTGTTGAATCTCGTACAGGTTGGGCAGTTTAACAGAGGAGACTGCCCAACCTTGTTCTAACAGTTTATTTACTTCTTTGAAGTATTGGTTTTCATTGATATTCCCTTGTTCTGCATAGTCGCGGTTATTGCTGATATATATTAGCTTTTGCATGATACACCCTTCTTTCTCCTGTTATTTTAATCTACCAACACGGGGTTTTCATCAATTTGCCACGGCAGGCCCCATTTGTTCAGTGCCTCCATAAAGGGGTCGGGATCGAACTCTTCTACGTTGAATACACCGGGCTTTTGCCACAGGCCCTGCATGACCAGTGCCGTGCCAATCATGGCGGGTACGCCGGTGGTATAGCTCACCGCTTGGCTGCCTACTTCACGGAAACATGCCTCATGGTCGCAGATGTTGTAGATATAGAGATTTCTCGGCTTGCCGTCTTTCACACCTTGGAAGATACAACCGATATTCGTTTTGCCCTTCGTCCGCGGCCCCAAAGACGCAGGGTCGGGGAGGACGGCTTTTAGAAACTGGAGCGGGATAATTTCTTTCCCCTCAAACTCAATCGGCTCGATACTGGTCATGCCCACGTTTTCTAGGCACTTGAGATGGCGCAGATAACTCTCGCCAAAGGTCATGAAAAAGCGGATGCGCTTGAGGCCGGGGATGTTCTCGGCCAAGCTCTCTAGCTCTTCGTGGTAGAGCAAGTACATGTCACGCTCGCCCACTTGGTCAAAGTTGTAGACCCGCTTGATTTCCATGGGCTCGGTCTCTATCCACTGGCCCGCTTCCCAATAGCGGCCTTTGGCGGAGACTTCTCGGATGTTGATTTCCGGGTTAAAGTTGGTTGCAAAGGGATAGCCATGGTCGCCGCCGTTGCAGTCTAAAATGTCGATATAGTGAATCTCGTCAAAATAGTGTTTGAGGGCATAGGCCGAGAACACCCCCGTCACACCGGGGTCAAAGCCAGAGCCGAGGAGGGCCGTGATGTCGGCTTGCTCATACCGCTCTCTGTAGGCCCATTGCCAACTATACTCGAATTTCGCCGTGTCCTCCGGCTCATAGTTTGCTGTGTCCACGTAGTGGGTCTTGGTGGCGAGACAGGCATCCATAATCGGCAAATCGTGGTAGGGCAGAGCCAAGTTGAGCACCACATCCGGCTTTTCTCTCTCGATTAAGGCCGTGAGGTCTGCCACATCGCTTGCATCCACCGTAGCGGTGGTGATTTTGGCTGTGGTTTTGCCCTCTAGCTCTTGTTTGAGCGCATCGCATTTTGCAATGGTACGGCTGGCGATGCAGATTTCTTGGAACACGCCACTGTTTTGGGCGCACTTGTGGACGGCAACCCCTGCCACACCGCCTGCGCCGATGATTAGTACTTTTCCCATGATAAAACACCTCTTTTATAGATTTGTTATCGCAATTGATTCTTCATGCGCTTGAACTCTTCTTTTGAGATAAAACCGTTTTTGCGTAACGCTTTCAGTTCTTTGATTGCCTCTTTTTCGCTTTGGACATGGACAGGTTCCTTTTTTGCGGGGTTCTTTTTTGTGGGTTTCTTTACCGGCCCCGGTCTCTTACCGCGGAGTTGGACGAGTTCTATCTGCTCCACATCGCCGTCATTGTAGTGCATCACCATGGGCAGATGGCTTGCAAGCTTGCCCTTGTAGAAGATACCACCATGCTGCCAATTGCCTTGGAAATGTAAGGTTTCAAAGCCCTCTTGCAATTCCATGATATCTTCTTTTGCAATCACGCCGGTGTCTCCATCTAGGAAAGAGGCATTGATATGCTCGCCGAGCACCTCATCCACAACAGCGGGGTAATAATAGCCGTCTTTATAGCGGGCAAAGACCGTTTGCCCGAGGGAGGCTGTAAAACGCATATGGGTCACACTCCTTTTCAATATGGCTCACCCCAACGCAATCAACATCTCCCGCACCACTTTACACGCCACGGCGGTGGACACGCCGCTGGGGTCTAGGGCGGGGGCTAGTTCGTTTACATCACAAGCTACCACGTTGGCTTGGCTGATGACAAGAAGCAGAGCCTGTAACAGTTCCGAAAACCCCACGCCCCCTGCCTCCGGGGTGCCTGTGCCGGGAAAAATGGAGGGGTCTAGGACGTCTAAATCCACCGTGAGGTACACCGGCTTGCCTGTGAGGGTGTCTAGCACATGCCCAAGCCCTGTAAAGTCAAACAATTGGGTATGGACACGGCCCTCGGCCCACGCAAACTCCGCCCGATCTCCGGAGCGGATGCCGAACTGGGATATTCGCCCGTTCCCCAACAAATCCCAGCACCGCCGAATCACCGAGGCGTGACTGAGGGTAACACCTAAATACTCGTCCCGCAAATCGGCGTGGGCATCAAAGTGGATGATGTGCAAATCCAGGCGCCGCTCTGCCGCAGCTTGCACGGCGCCCAGTGTGACCAGATGCTCACCGCCCAATAGGAAGGGGCGCTTGCCGTCTGCTAATATCGTCGCTGTCCGTGCTCGAATGGCCTCTAAGGCCTGTTCCGGTGCGCCAAAGGGGAGTTCTAAGTCCCCGCTGTCGAATATGGACAAGTCAACCAAGTCCGCCTGTTGATAGGGACTGTAGCTCTCTAAACCGTAAGACTCCTGCCGGATGGCTCGGCTGCCGAATCTGGCACCGGGGCGGAAACTGGTGGTGGAGTCAAAGGGCGCACCAAATAGCACCGTGGTGGCATCTTGATATTCGGCCGCACAGCCGAAGGCGCTCTCAATATTTTTATTCAACATCTTGCAACAACCTCTCCACATACGCCGGGAGCAAAAATGCCCCAATATGTAGCCTCGGCGTGTAATAATCAGTGGTCAGTCCAAACGCTTCCCATCGCTCCACACAGAAGTCCCGTACCGGGTGGTAGTGTTTGGAGGCGAATCCAAACAACCAGTGTCCCGATGGATAGGTGGGGATATGAGCCTGATAGACCCGGCTGATGGGGAAGCTTTCTACAATCCGTTTATGAGCCCGTTGCATGGCAACGGCGTCTTGTTGGTAAAAGGGGCTTTCATGCTGGTTGACCATGATGCCGTCGGGTTTGAGGGCCTTATAGCAACTGCCGTAAAATTCGCGGGTGAATAAATCCTCGCCCGGCCCGAAGGGGTCGGTAGAGTCTACAATAATCAGGTCATACTTATCCTCACACCGCCGCACATGCCGCAACCCGTCTTCGTAGTGAATCTGCACCCGTGGGTCGTCTAAAGAGCAGGCGGTTTTAGGCAAATACTGCCGGGATACCTCCACCACCATGGGGTCGATTTCTACGAGGTCGATGTGTTTCACAGTATCATACCGGGTTAGCTCCCGAATCACACCGCCGTCCCCTGCGCCGACCACGAGGACATGCGCCGGGTTGGGGTGTACCGCCATGGGGACGTGGGTAATCATCTCGTGGTAGATGAACTCGTCCCGCTCTGTGAGCATCATATACCCGTCTAAGGTGAGGAATCGGCCGAATTCTCGGGACTCAAACACATCGATGCGCTGAAAGTCGCTTTGGGCGGAGAAGAGTTGTTTTTCTACTTGGATGGAGAATTTTACGTGTTTGGAGTGGGCTTCGGAGAACCAGAGTTGCATGGGGTGTGCTCCTTTCTTGGGTGGTGTTATTGTTCTTTGTAGGGGCGATTATCAATCGCCCGGTCTTTGACCTTTTCGTTCGGCGTTCCGCCGATTCTATCTTGGCGTGAACCGCCAACGTGTATGCCCTGCCGGGCGGGCCTTCTTTGCCGTTTCGCAAAGAAGCAAAGGAAACACAGGGGCTGCGCCCCTATGTACCCGCCAAGGTCAAGGGCAGAGTGACGACGGTTTTGCACCTTATACTCCGTACTGATGCAAAAGCCCTCACGCCAGATGTAATAGTACTCGAAACTCCAATGGTCAAGGGCGGTGACACCGCCGGCTTGATGTTCTATTGAAATGTGCTCAAAAATGGGCAATCTTTCGATATCCGATATCCTTTGTAGGGGGCGGTGTCCTCTACGGGGCAGTGGCCTTATCAATCACCGCAATCAGCTCCTGTTCGCCTGGAATTTCTCCAAGGCTGGCGGAGGTTTCGCAGGCTTTGCAGAATAATATCAAATGCCGCCCCGCCGCCTCGGCATCTTTTGTAAACAGGCGGTGGTACGCATATAACAACCGCTGGCGGGAGGCGTAAGTGGCGGTGGCTTTGATGTAGGCCTGGAGGTCTTTGGTGTAAATGCGCTCAATTTCTTCTGGGCGGCATTCGTTGATGAGCTCAAAGAATAGGAGTTCACAAAGCAGCTCGTTTCTAAGTAGCTCTATCATCTTGGCATTGTCCAGTAAAAACTGTAAGCAGGCTCTGGCCTCTGTGAGGTCGCCTTTGTCTAGTAGATAGTTATACCGCAAGATAGCGGCAGAGACTATGAGAGAGTCGTTTAGGTTGTCCATGTCCACCCAGTCAAACCATTCTGTAGGGAACTCCCGAGGCCGAACGCCGCTGGCTTGCGCCGCATTGGCGCGGAGCATGACCCAAAAGGCGTGGCGGGTGGCGGTGTTTTTATCTCGGCCCAGTAGCAGCATATTATACCCGTCATTGGGCATCCCGCCGATTTTCATGGGGATGATATTGAATAGGCCCATAAACACGCCGATTGCTGTGCCAACAAAAAGTGCTACAGCAAACAATCCAGAGGTCAACAGCGAAAGGCCAAAACACAGGGCGCCAAGCAAGAAATTCATCAACGCCCCGCCGGCGTTATACAGAAATAGCGGGAACTTCCCATCCACCATGTCTGGCGGTGACAGTAGGCACTGACCGGCGGTACCGGCTACGGTGTACTTCTTTCGTACCAGCTTGCCGTTTTCCCGTGTAATCATCAGGCTTCCCACCCGATAAGACACAAACGTGTAGCCACTGAGTTTTCCCGCAAGCAAATGTCCCGCTTCGTGTACGATGAGATGGAGATGGTAGGCAACCACCGCAACAACCAAGAGGGTGAGAAGCTGACCCCACCCTACATGTGGCAGATAGGCGTGTAGGAAGCGCATTCCTACAAGTCCGATGCCCGCCCCAATGGCTCCACTTACAATTACGATGAACACTGTCCGTAGCTTCTTCATAATCCACACTCCTTTACCGAATCACATTCAATACTTCTACATCCGCATCCTCCGGCCCGGTGAGGGAACAGCCTTTTTCTCGGGCGTAGGAGATATAACCCAGCACCGCCTCTGTCACCCGCTCTCCAGGGGCCAAGATGGGGATACCGGGGGGATAGCACATGACAAACTCAGAGGATACCCGACCCACAGCCTGTGGGAGGGGCAGTGCCTCTTTCTCGGCATAAAATGCGTCTTGCAGGCTCATAACCACCTGAGGCTCAATATATTCTTGGGTCAACAGTCCCGTGCCGGGCTTACCGTAGCGGCGGCGAACTTCAGCCAATGCCCCCACTAACCGCTCCACGTCTTGCAGGCGATCGCCAATGGAGAGATAGGCGAGGATATTGCCCAAGTCCCCGAACTCAATTTGAATATCATACTCGTCCCGCAGAATGTCATAGACCTCAATCCCCGCAAGACCGATACCGAGAGTGTTGACAGACAGTTTTGTCTGGTCAAAGGCAAACACGCTGTCCCTATTGACCAACTCTTCCCCAAAGGCCCGATAGCCGTTAAGGGTGTTCACCTCATCTCTGGCGTACTGAGAGAGTTTGAGGACACGGGCAAAAATCTCTTTGCCCCGCAAGGCCAAATTCCGGCGGGAGAGGTCAAGGCTGCTCATGAGCAGATAAGATGCGCTGGTGGTCTGGGTCAGGTTAATGATCTGTCGCACATAGCCAGGGCTTACCGTGTCCGCCGTGAGCAGGAACGAGCTTTGGGTCAGGCTGCCGCCGGACTTATGCATACTCACCGAGGACATATCCGCCCCCACCGCCATAGCGGGAGAGGGCAGTCCGTCACCAAAATAAAAATGGGTGCCGTGGGCCTCGTCCGCCAACACCATCATGCCGTGGGCGTGGGCCAACCCTACAATGGCACGTAAGTCTGAACAAATCCCGTAATAGGTGGGGTTATTGACCAGAATCGCTTTTGCGTCCGGGTTTGCTAGAATCGCCCGGCGCACCTCTGCCATGGGCATACCCAAAGAGATGCCAAGGGTTTTATCCACATCTGGATTCACATACACCGCATGTGCCCCACAGAGCACCAAGGCGTTTAGCACACTTCGGTGGACATTCCGGGGCAGGATAATTTTATCCCCCCGCTTACAGACCGCCAGTATCATGGCCTGAATCCCGCTGGTGGTGCCGTTTACCATAAAAAACGCCTGATGAGTACCGAACGCGTCAGCGGCGAGTTCTTCCGCCTCCCGAATCACAGATATGGGATGGCACAGGTTGTCTAAGGGCTTCATGGCGTTGACATCTACGCGCAGGCACTGCTCACCTAGAAAGTCTTGTAGTTCCGGATTGCCCCGGCCCCGCTTGTGGCCCGGCACGTCGAAGGGCACCACCCGGGCGTCTTGAAACCGGGACAGGGCCTCGTAAATGGGTGCGTTGTGTTGGGTTCTCAATAAATGCTCCTCCCGCTGTATATCTCTACCATCTCCCGGCGCAGGCTCTCGGCAATGGAGCGTTGTAGGTCGGGAGATAAAACGAAGGCATCGGTGTTAAAGAGGTAGTGCCGCAAATCAATCTCACGGATTAGCATTTTGGTGTGGAACAGGTTGTGTTCCTCTAAATTCATATCAATGGCCTCATACCGCTCTAAGGTCTTCGGAGCGATAAAGTCACGGATGGACGAGATTTCGTGATCCATAAAATGTTTATGCCCGTCCACGTCCCGGGTAAAGCCACGAACCCGATAGTCCATGGTGATAATGTCGGAATCAAAGCTGCCGATGAGGAAATCCAGCGTGTTCAGGGGTGTGATTTCTCCACAAGTAGACACGTCAATATCCACCCGAAAGGTGGCAATCGAGTGATCCGGGTGGTGCTCTGGGTAGGTATGCACCGTCACATGGCTCTTGTCCAAGTGGGCCACCGTAGTATCTCTGGGCAAGTCCGGGAGAGACGGCCCGGAGATGAGCATTGTCACACTGGCCCCCTGCGGGTCATAATCCTGGCTGGAAATGTTGAGGACACGGGCTCCAATCATATCCACCACCTGATGTAAAATCCCCAACAATCGCTCGGCATTATACTGCTCATCGATGTAGGCGATATATTCCTTTTGTTCATGGGGGGTCTTAGCGTAGCACACATCGTAAATGTTAAAGCTAAGGGCCTTGGTCAAGTTGTTAAACCCATAGAGTTTCAGTTTATCCGTCATCGTGGTATCCATGCCTTTCGCATAATAATGCTATGATATCATATCAAATTTTCTGGGTTTTTACAATAGGGTGTTGTGTGATTGCATGTCAATTTAAATTACGTGATTATGTACAAACGATATACGGATTTTTTAGGGGACGTGCCCCTGCGCGTCCTGTGTCCTTGCTCTTTTCTTTTTGTTCGGCGTTGCCGCAGAGGGATGCTTGGCGTGCACCGCCAACGTGTATGTCCTGCCGGACGGGCTTTCTTTTTGTCGTTGAACAAAAAGAAACAAAAAATCAACACAGGGGCTGCGCCCCTATGTACCCGCTAAGGTCAAGTCATTTCGCACCTTATACTCTGCACTGGCGACAATATTCTCACGCCGGATGTCATAGTCCTCGGAACCTACAAGGGCGGTGGGGCCGCCAGCCGGTGCTTACTCCTTGTGCCTCATAGGGCGTTCTTTTCGTTCTTGGAGATATAGTCCAACGTCAGCTCTTTTGTCCTCTGCTCAAAGTACTCGGAAAACACATCGTCATGATGCAATGCTTGTGCGATTTCTCGTAACAGGTTCGGTGTCTGTAGCAATTGGGACACTACATTGTCGCTCCAACTACTTAACGCCAACACGGAGCATACATCTTCGCGGAAACTTTGGCTGAACACTCTGCATGGAACTTCAAGTTCTCGCTTCAGTTTTATCTTCAATGCGTGTCGCCTGTTTGTGGAGTGAAACAGTGGTGTCACTGTGCCTTTTTCGATCATAATCTTGTCATGGTTTATTGTTATCTCGACTGCATCTCCCGGACGAATCCGCATTCGGCTCAAAAATCCATAGGGCAAAACGGCTCCGGATGCTATGCGGAAGGTTACCATGGTGCAATATTTTGATTTGCCGGGGCGAGTTCTGGATAATATGAGTGTATAGCTGACGTCTCGGTAAGCGTAGAAGATATCACCGATTTTGATGTTCATTTTTTCTTGGATTAATTCCGGGAACTCTAAGAAATATTCGTGTTCTAGTACGCTGGTGACCGTTGACATGTTTTCCACGCCCCTTTTGTGCACTTTTCAGTGTACGATGTTTTTTAGCATCATACTATAGATGTCACTTACCTGTCAATAGACTGCATACAAGATGGTTTTGCTATGCTACCATACATAAAAAGCATTCAGGAGGCATGTGTATGGCATCTTTAAAAAGAGTTTTTACGTTGCGGTTGCATGATGAAGTTTTTAATAAAATTGAAGTTCTCGCAGATGAGCAGCATCGTTCAATGACAAATTTGATCGAATATATTCTTTTGTCCTATCTTGCACAGCATGAGAGTGAGCACGGAGAAGTAAACGTGCCGAAGTGAGTTATCAACACAAACGCCATCCGAATCTACTTGATTCGGATGGCGTTTCGCTATAACTTGGCATTAATCAGGCAAATATCCTTCGGCTAACGGCAAATCCAACGGTGTTGTCACCTTGAGATTTCCAATATCCCCCGATACAATCCCGACTCGGTATCCTTCTAACTCCAACAGGCTGCTGTCGTCCGTAATGGCGGGATTATTTTGATGCCGCTGATGGCATTTCTGCAACAGCTTGGTGGGGAAGCATTGGGGCGTCTGGGCGGCGTATTGGGTGGCGCATAGGGCCTTGGCCCTGCCGTTGCGCTTTGGTCTTTCTACAATCCGTTCTGTCACCGGATAGGCCACAATGGCACCATCGTATTGGTTCAAAGCGTCCACACACTCCGTGATATGCCGGGGCTGCATGAAGGGCCGGGCACCGTCGTGGACTAGGACGATATGGCTGTCTAGATCCCGGATGGCTGCGTGTACAGAAGCTTGTCGTGTGGCACCGCCCAGCACGGTTCGCCAAGGCTTGGTTAGACCCAGCCCCGCCGCCAGTTCCGAGAGATACGCCTGCTCTTCCTCTCGGGTTACCAGTACCAGCTCGTCAATATACGGATGGGCATCAAAGGTGGCGATAGAATGAGCCACCACGGGCCGTCCGCCTAAGGGCAGATATACCTTGTTTTCTTCTATTTGCATCCGGCTTCCACTTCCGGCGGCTAGGATGACGGCGGTCACTCGTTTTCGTTTTACCATCAGCAAATCACCCCCCCGCCGACGACCACGTCGCCTTGATAAAACACCGCCGCCTGCCCCGGCGTGACGGCCCGTTTGGGCGTTTCTAGCCGAACCTCCACCTGGCCGTCTGGGCAGGGGTGCAGGGTTGCGGTTTCTTCCCGATCTCGATAGCGGGTCATGACGGTGACGGTGCAGGGCGTTGTCAGGGCCGGGATAGATATCCAATTGGCATCCCGCACATAGAACCGATCCCGCATTAAATCCGCCTGTTCGCCCACAATTACCGTGTTTTGCGCCATGTCTTTGCCAATGACATACAGCGGTGTCGGTGCCGCCACGCCGAGGCCACGCCGTTGCCCGATGGTGTAACGGACGGCCCCGGTATGCTTGCCCAACACTTGGCCGACTTTATCCAGAATATCACCGGGGTTTGTGGTGATTCCCATCTTCTCCGTCAAAAATGTGCCATAGTCCCCATCGGGCACAAAGCAGATGTCCTGACTGTCCGGCTTGTCCGCTGTGACCAAACCCTCGGCCTCTGCCATGGCCCGAATGTCCGCTTTTGTCCGCTCGCCTAGGGGCAATAGGGTGCGCCCCAGCTCTTCTTGTGTCATGGTGTAGAGCACGTAGGACTGGTCTTTCCCCGCATCCACCGCCCGGCGCAATTGCCAGCGGCCTGTGGGTGCATCCCACCGAATCTGGGCATAGTGGCCCGTGGCAACGTAGGGGAACCCCAACTGTGTCCCCCGGCGGAGCAGACCCGGAAATTTCACGAACCGATTACAGTCGATACAAGGGTTTGGTGTCTCGCCACTGGCGTAGCTGGCGGCGAACCGTTCCATGACCTCTTTATAAAACTCGCCTGTGAAGTTAAACACATGGTGGTCTAACCCTAGCCGGTGGCATACCCGCCGGGCATCCTCCACGTCTGTAATGGCGCAGCAGGTCTTGCCTGCTGTCACAATGTCGCCGCTGTCAAACAGCTTCATTGTCCCGCCAGAGACCTGATACCGCTCCATTAAAATCAGGGCCGCCACAGAGCTGTCCACCCCGCCGCTCATGCCCACTAAGACTTGTTCCATGTTTTTTGCTCCTGTTGTAATTAGATGCTTCCAGCATACACAGATTCCGCCAATTCGTCAACCGGGGCTAGTAATTTTCGATGTAGTCGTATAGAATGAATGAGTAATGGAGGTGTCACCCATGACTGAGATATACGCAACCATGTTAGCCCGTCTCGCATCCGGGCAAGGCAGCTTACTCACATCCCGCTATGGCCCGGACGGGATAGAGCGGTGTTTAGAAGAAGTTACCCCCGGCACAACTGGGGGCCTAACAGTTACGGCGGAGGGTAGTGCCATGACCCTCACTGAGTGTTTTCTACCCCGGCCCCGGCTTATCATTTTGGGTGGCGGTCATATTGGGTTGCCCTTATGCCGTCTCGGTACGATGCTGGGGTTTGAGGTCTGGGTCTACGATGACCGCCCTAGCTTTGCAAACCCTGGTCGATTCCCGGAGGCAAGCCGGGTGATTTGCGATGATTTTATAAATATATGTGACCGCCTTGGTTTTCGCCATGGCGACTATGTAACCATCCTCACCCGAGGGCACCGCCACGATATCTTCTGTCTCCAAGCGATTTTGGATACCTCCGCCCCCGTGCCTCATTACGTGGGCATGATTGGCTCAAAACGCCGGATTGCCATTGTCAAAAACGAGGTGGCAAAGGCCACGGGCCGAGGTGACCTGCTAGATAATCTCCACGCTCCCATCGGCCTCCCTATCGGGTCTGTGACCCCGGAGGAAATTGCCCTTTCCATCATGGCGGAAATTGTCCAAGTCAAACGGAAAACCTGCCCCCAAGACGGCGGTACGGACTTAGACCTATTCCGCTGGTTGGCAGACCCCAAAGAGGTACCCACGGCCCTCATCACCATCGTGTCCACCAAAGGCTCAACCCCCAGAGAAACAGGGGCAAAAATGGCCGTCACCGCCGCGGGGGAAGTGTTCGGTAGCATTGGCGGCGGCTGTGCCGAAGCGGACGTGCTCCGCCGTGCCAGAGACATCTTAGACCAAGGCAGCTACTGCACCATGGAAGTAAACCTCGCCGACTCCGCTGAAGCGGAGGGGATGGTTTGCGGTGGGAATATGGTGGTTTTGATTGAAGCATTTTCGTAAGGCGAATGGTAGTTTCAATTGAAATTATGGGGCCGCCGGGGATATTGCGTCTCGTCAAGTTTGAAACCGCCTCACCACGGGTAACATCTTTATGAGGTGAACAAAAGCCATGGTAAAAGGAACTACTCGCCGGGTCATTGTCGTCAAGGCACCAGACCCCCGCTATTTTGAAGAGGCCATTTTCATCGTCAAAGCGGACGCATGTCTGAAAGGCGTAGACCCAGAGCGGGCACTTAAAGAGGCTCAAATCGTAGCAGGTAGCTACATCAAAACCCAAGCCGCACACCGTCGCATCCTCCGGCGCATTCCGCCGCTGGGGTATTTGGCGATGGGGGCCTTGCTCTCGGCGGGGATGATGGCGTTGGCGGGATTTTTGTTCTAGGCACACCAATCAAATTGTGTTATACTGTGGGCATGGAAAGGAGGGCGTTCCATGCCCATTTTAATTGATAACGTGCAAGCAATGTTCGAGGTGCCGCAAGGCGGATTCCGGGTAGAGACAACCAGTGTATATATCAAAAACGGAAAAATCGCAAGCCTAGACGGTCTGCCGGAAGGAGAGCGTTTCACCCGGCGGATTGACGGGGCGGGGAAGTTGCTAATCCCCGGTCTGATTAATTGCCATACCCATATCCCTATGACATTTCTGCGTAATGCCGCAGATGACTTGAAGTTCCATGAATGGCTGTTTGGGCGGATTATACCCCTAGAAAAGAAACTGGAGCCGGAGGACTGCTACTGGGCGACTCAGTTGGGTCTTATGGAAATGCTTCGCACGGGGACGACTTGCTTTTCAGATATGTATTTCCACATAGACCATATTGCCCGGGCAATTACGGACGCCAAAGCCTATGGCGTACTCAGCCGTGGGGTGACCAGCGAACAGTGCCTGCGGGAGGCGTTGGATGAAATAGACCGCTGGGAGGGAAGTGACCATGTGAATTTCATGCTGGCCCCCCATGCCCCTTACACCTGCGACCCCGACTATCAACGGGAAATCGTGGCGGAGGCCGCCCGCCTAGACGTGGGCATCCATACCCACATTTCAGAGAGTGAGCGGGAAGTAAAAGAGAGTTGGGAACAACACGGTAAAAGCCCGGTAACGCTGATGGACGAAACCGGCATTCTGACCCCCCGCACTGTGGCGGCCCATTGTGTGCATTTAGACGATCGAGACATTGAGACCCTTGCCCGCCGCGGCGTCCATGTGGCCCACAACCCGGTGAGCAATCTAAAACTGGCAAACGGTGTGGCCCCTGTACCCAAGCTCCGTGCCGCCGGTGTCAATGTTACCATCGGCACCGATGGCCCCGCCAGCAACAATACCATGAACATGTTCCGAGACCTAAGCCTGACGGCTATCTTACACAAAGGTGTCACCGGTGACCCGGAGATGGTCACTGCCGACCAAGCGTTAGAGATGGTCTGGGCGAACGGTGCCCGTGCGTTGGGGTTGTCTGACAGCATTGGTAAGTTGGCTGTGGGCTATCGGGCGGATTTGGCCCTTATTGACCTCTCGGTGCCAAATTTACAGCCAGCCAATGACCCCATCCGCGCTTTGGCCTACGCCGCTACAGGGCACGAGGTGGCGCTGACCATGGTGGGCGGGAAGATTTTGTATGAAGACGGCGAGTATCCCACCATAGACATGGAGCGGGTTGGCGTTGAGGTCGAGGCGATTTGTAGGCGTGTTGGCCTGCGGGGATGAGGATGCCTTGGGACAGGGCAGACGATACGATGAAAAGGCAATGAACCGTCTTTGGAGGATTGTCAAAGGATAGAATGATACTTTCCCGAAAAAACGACCCCCTAGTATGACTACAGAGCCCCCTAGCTATCGGACATCGAAAAAGCTCCCAGTATTGTAGAATATCGTTAATTTAGGCAGACTGACATCGTTTTTCATACGGTGTCAGTTTTGTTTTAAGCTGAATACGATGAAAATTATAGAAATTGATGTAGTCACTAATGAGTAGACGTGCCTCCTCGTAGGTATCAATTTTACAACGGTTGATGCATTCGGCTTTGAGAATTGAAAAGAAGTTTTCAACTGGAGCGTTGTCGAGCGGTGTTCCTGCTCTTGACATAGATGGAGGGATACCGTATTCTTGAGTTAGTTTCAAATGCCTAGTGGAAGTGTATTGAATCCCTTGGTCGCTGTGGAGGATCAGTCCGTCAGCGACCTCTTTTTTTGCCTTTTTAATTGCTCTGTCTACCAAAAGATAATCTTGAAGCGTTCCCGAATCATATGCAACGATGAAATTGTCGTACAGGTCTTTGATTGCCGAAAGATATAAAATTCCTTGTTTTGTATGTATGTAACCCATTTGGAATTAGGTTTGTCCGCTTTAAAGTTCCTATTTAGCCGATTTTCGTATTTATGCATTGCCTGCTGTCGAAGATATAGTGGCCGTGGTTTGCGAATTTCTGATAACAACCCGTATTTATTCATGATTCGAAGAACTGCTTTATGATTGATAACAAGTCCGGTTCTTCGCAACAACCAAATTTTCACCCGTCTATAGCCATATGTTTGTTTTGTCTCATTTTGACATTCAGCTATTTGTTTTGCAATAATCTCGTCTTTATCTGGCTTTTCCATCCTTTTTAAGAAATCATAGTATCCGCTACGTGATACAGAGAAAAAGGCACACATGAATTTAATTGAGAATTTATCTCTATGACGATAAATGACCTTGTATTTTGATGATGGCCTCACGTCCTTCCTGTTTCTTTCAGAAAATTCCGTAATAACTCATTCTCGGCTTCCAACTGCTTGATGCGATACTCTCTGCGACTTAGCTTATACCGTAATTCCGCCATTTGATCTTCTTCTGATACAATAAACCCTTTAGGCGGACGACCTTTCTTTTTGATTACGCCCGCTGCCAGCCTTGCTTCCGCCCTCCTTTTCCTTTTTAGCACGCCCTTTATTTGCTCTTTTGAATATCCTAATTGCTCTCCTATTTCTTTTTTTGTTAGACCACTATCTTTTAAATCGTTGCGCTTCGGTTACTATGATATGTCCGTAGTGTTTTCCCATAAGTGTAGCCCCCTATTGTAGTGTTTAAATTCCACAATAGGGGGCACTTTTCCTCAATGTCCGTTTTTCAGGGCCCGGTGCAACACATATTCCGTCAGGGGTTCATCTTATGCATAGAACCTACTCATCAATACCTCAAAGCCTCAATAGGCTTTTTCTTCGCCGCTTGATTGGCCGGGTACAGTCCGAACCCGAGTCCGATGAAGATTGAGAAGACCATCGCAACGGACACAGCACCTGGTGATAGATGGAAGTCCATCAAATCCCCTGCCACTATTGAGGCCACTTCGATGATGCCCAAAGAAAAAATGACACCAATAAGACACCCGATGAGGCAGATAACCAGAGCTTCAATGAGAAATTGTAACATAATGCTCCACCGTCCGGCACCGATGGCTTTGCGAACACCAATTTCTTTTGTCCGCTCGGTGACTGTTACCATCATAATGTTCATGATTCCGATCCCCCCAACGAGGAGACTGATAAAGGCCACGCCGCCCATGAGCATGGCTAACATATGAGTAATCTGGCCCAAAGCCTCTCCCATGAGGGCTTGGTTGAATATCTCAAACGCATCCGCATCCCGGCGGAAGCGGTTTAAGAGCATCTCGTCTATGGCGGTTTCGGCGGCATGCATATCCGTACCGGAGGCGGAGACCATTATAGTGGTCACAGCACTGGCTAGATTATCAGACATCCGTACCGCCGTGGTGTAGGGGACGTAGATCGTGTAGCCCGGCATGAGCAAGCTAGTTAAGCTCTCTTGATCCGCAATGACACCTACAACGAGAAAAGGTCTGCCGTCTAAGGCCAGCTCTGCCCCGACCACATGCGAGGTGCCGAAAAGCTCTTCAGCGTCACTTTCGGCGATGACGGCGACGTGGGTGCTATTTGTCACGTCAGCGGTTTGCAGGAATCGACCGGACAAAAGTTCCAGATTTGAGATACCTGCATAGCTGAATGTCGTACCAACAACGGAGGCTTGTCCGCTTTCGTGCCCGAACCGGGCGGTGGCGGATATTTGGTTGGTGGGGGCCACCGCCCCGATGTCTGCGTGGGCGGTGAAGGCAGGCAGTTCGTCCAGTTGCAAAGGTCGGCCGCCATCGTCTATGATGGAAACCCGAATCAGGTCAGTGCCGAGACCCTCTACCTGATCTGTCACTGCGTCCCCGGCGCTGGTGACAAAGCTAACCAACACCACCAGAGCCACAACGCCCACGATGATGCCCAACATGGTAAGGAATGCCCGCAACCGATTGGAAGCAATGGCTTTCATTGCCATTTTTATACATTGCCATAGCATGAGGGTTACGCCACCTCCTGCACACGACCGTCTAATATTCGGATTCGCCGAGGGGCTTGATCCGCTACATTTTGGTCGTGGGTGATGATGACGATGGTGTTCCCCTCTGCGTGAAGACGGTGGAACAGGGCCATAATTTCTTTCCCTGTGCGGGAATCTAAGTTCCCGGTGGGTTCGTCAGCCAAGAGTAGGCTGGGTTTTGCGGCAAGAGCCCTTGCAATGGCGACCCGTTGCTGCTGACCGCCGGAGAGTTCCGTCGGCTTATGGCTTTTTCGATCTGAGAGTTCAACCAAGGCAAGCATTTCTGCTACCCGTTGTTTGCGCTCACGACCGGAGAGACGTTGGTAAATCAAGGGCAACTCCACATTCTCTTCTGCGGACATCCGGGAGAGAAGGTTGAAGCTTTGGAAGATAAAGCCAATCTTACGGTTACGAATCCGGGCAAGCTCGTTCTCGGAATAGCGCTCAATCCGCTGTCCGTCCAGTTCGTAGATGCCGCTATCCGCTGTGTCCAGACAGCCCATGATATTCATCAGCGTACTTTTCCCGCTGCCGGATGGGCCGATGATAGCGACAAACTCGCCCTGTGCGATGTGGAGGCTGGCCCCGTCTAAGGCCCGCACCTCTTCACCGCCGATGCTGTAGACTTTGGTTACTTGATCCAGAGTAATCATGCATTGCCCCCGCCTAAGCCGGGGGGCATACCGAAGTTAGCAGGCCAACCATGCTGGGTGTCGGGAACCGTGTAATATACCATATCCCCAGCGGTGATTCCCGCAGTAATCTCTACATATACCCCGTCAGACAGACCGATTTGCACGTCCACCGGGTTTGTCGGCACGTTATCATCTTGTGCGGTATAGACGAATATCCGCAAACCCTCTTCCTGCACCGCTTCAGCGGGAACGAGAAGAATGTTGTAGGCCTCGTCCGTGGTAATCACGGCGGAGGCACTCATACCGGGGAGCATTTGCTCCGTCCGGGGCAGGGAAATCTCGACAGAATACCGTGCGCCGCCGCCGGAAGCGACACCGGCGGTGTTGATGCGGGAAATTTCACCCATGAATGTCTCGCCCAAGGCGGCATCTAAGGTCACCTCTACCTGTTGGCCGGTGGACAGGCTTAGAATATCCCGCTCGTCCACTGTCACGGTGAGGCGCATGGTGTATGCCCGTGAGATAGAAAAGGCAGTGAGTTGGTTGGCACTACCGCCCATATCGTCCATCCCCGGCAGGGCAGGAACGTCCATATCAGGCATGGGAAGTGCCGGCATGGCGAAGCTTGGCATTGCAAAACCGGGCATTGCCATGCTGGGGGGCATTGCCATTCCGGGGGGTGGTATTTCGTTGGGGGGCATACCGATTGGCCCTTCAGGCAACTCCGGCCCGGGCGTACCTTGTGGAGGTGGGTCTGGTAGTTGCGGCGAAGGGGTTTCCGAAGGAGCTTCGAGTGCCGCCGGTGTCGCCGGGAATGACAGGGTAACAGCAATATGTGACGGTGACCCGACTTGTATATTCGTAACGGTGGCGCCCGCTGCGGGGAACCCGCCGCTCAACGCATTAAACGCTTCTTGCCCGAAAATAAATCCACTATTTGCGGTGAGGATAACCATCGCCTGATAAACAGTGCCAGCCCGGAATGTCGCTCTGGCGGGTTGCCACTGGACAGAGCCGGAGAAGCCGGATCCGCTTACACTTCGTTGCGGTGTCCCGCCCACCGTTGGTGCGGCGAGAGATAAGCCAGATATGCTAGTAATCACAGTAGGCTCTGGGGGTGGTGGGGGAGGCGGTTCTGGAGTCGGCTCTGGGTAGTAGGTCGGTTCCGGGTTTTCATAGGACAGGCGCACGATACCTAGGGCATTATCGCTGTCCGATGCATGACTCATGAATCCGAACATACCGCTGGGAATTTCCGCCGGTAAATTGCTTGCCGGGGTTGAAGCACTGGAGTTTGCAGAACCGTTCCCGATGGCGGCATTTTCCACGATCCCGTCAAACTCTGCGATCAATTCTCCGGTTCCGGCCAAAGCCAGCAGAATACGCAGTGTATCTGTCAGTTCTGTCCGCTCGGCTACTAATGCCTGATAAGCGGAGGATACGTCTAACTCGGTCAAGGTGAACAGGGTATCCCCGGCGCGAACCCGGTCTCCCTCTTGCACATGAATGCGGGAAATGGTACCGGAGGATCCGGTGATTTCTAGGGTCTGGTCACCGTCAATGGCGAGGGTCATCAGTGCGCCATGTGCAATCACTGTGTCGGCGACTGAAACGTCCACCTCGGCGAACATGGTATCTACCCGACCGGCTACTCGGGCCGTGATGGTGGTACTTTCTCCGTCACGGCGTTCGCGCTCAATGTCACGGTCTAAGTCGTCTAGGTCGTCGTAAATTTCAGCCAAGCGGCTTTGAATCGAGCCGAGCTCAAACACAGCCAATACATCACCGGCGGACACGATATCCCCGGTTTCTACAAAGACCTCTTGCAATGTGAGCCCTGTGGGAATTGTCACGGCCTCGCCGCCTTCGGTCTCTAAATTCCCTGTCCCTGTCACCGTGGTGGCGATCGAGCCGAGCCGAGCCTCAGCCGACTGCAAACCCTCTTGCCCATGGGCAATATTTGCCGGGCCGGGTATTAGCAAAGCGAACAGTAGAACAACAGCCAAAATCCCTAAGGCAATCAAGAGCCCCCGACGTTTCTTCAAAGTATGTACCATTGTAGATATCCTCCTCAAAACAACTCTATTTTTACAGATACTATACCCGACTTGATGTATATATATCATGAATGACGACAAAACAGAATTTATTATATCACAAGAGCAAGAAAGAAGCAACCGTTTTTCGCCGTTATATAGAAGAAAAAACGTTTGATTTTTCATGGGAACTATCAAAGGATTTTTGCTTCGCCAAGCGGGGCAGACACGATGATTAGAACAGGCGAAACCCAATGTTTTATGCATAGCCACATACCTCGCAAAACACAAAAGTGGCGACTTTCCGAAAGGGAAGTCGCCGCTTTATCAAACATTGTTCGTTCTTAATATAAGACTTATGAAAATACAGCTGCAAGTACCATAAGCGCAGTCATAAAGGATGACCAAACTCCGCCGACAACAGCGAAAAATCCAGAACCTAACATAGTATACAATCCTCCTTTTCTTATGTTGTATAATGTACTTTAACTTGATGGGACACTCAAGTTTGGTGCCTAGCGAGTAGGACCAGTTACACTGTTAATAAACGCATTGATGTTAGCGAGGATTGAAAATCCGTTCATGAGCCACAAACCAAGACCACCGTTAAACATATGTTGCCACCTCCTACATTCGTAATTCGTAAATAGATAGTTCTTAAATTAAAAAAGCTAATACCAAGCAATTCATTGTGCCCCTCTATCATGAGTGCTAAAGCACTAGCTATTTTTACAAACATAAGTACATCGTTGTTAAGATTGCCATTTTACTATAGAGCTTATGAAAATACAGCCGCAAGCACCATGAGCGCAGTCATAGCAGCTGACCAAAGTCCGCCGAGAACAGCGAAAAATCCAGAACCTAACATATATAATCCTCCTTCTTTCATTTTTCGAAAAGGTTACTCTTTGGGAATGGGACACTCACGCAAAGTGTGCTAATTAGCTAGGAGTACCACCGAGAACGCTGTTCAAAAGCGCATTAATGTTAGCCAGAATTGTCATACCATTTATAAGCCACAAACCGAGACCACCGTTAAACATGTTTTCACCTCCTATATAGTACGTATTGTTTAAACAATTGCAAAGAAGAAGCTACTGCTAAATAACCCAACGTGTCCCTTCCTAGATTACTTGACAAAGCATCTACTTTTGAGGGTATAATACACCCTTTATTCTTGAATGTCAATAGGTTTTCCAAAAATCTACATTTTTTTTATCCGGTATAATAAATACGTAAAAGTTTAATTATTGAAAGAGTTGTATAGATAATTACATAAACAAGATTCAATGATCAACATTTTACAAACTGACATAACAGCAACATGAACCATTACAAAACATCATGATACAACGTAGGTAACGGTCTCTACAAAATATACCTATCATTTCCAAATGCCAACCATTTTTTAACTACGCTTTCAAGTATTTACATTAATTTTTAATATAACATTTTACAAAAAACGATTTTCAAGTCTCCTGCTTGAGAGGCACATTTCTATAATTTTATTCAAATTTATTCAATATTCTGGCTTGTTAAGCCTTGACTTTTATTTCCAGAACTGTTAACATTATGAAGACTATACTTATGCATTTTGTAGGGGGTCAATTGTAAGTAGAAAAGAACCGGACATGCGTTAAAGAAAATGAAGAAAAGAAAGTAAAGAAAAAGCAAAAAAGAAGAAAGTAGGTAATGAACCATGAGAACAAGCAGAATCGGACGTGGTATGACAAAAGTCATATCAATGGTGCTCGCTTTCGCAATGGTAATGGGCGGCATTTTTGTGTGGTCCGATGTGGAAGCACAAGCACTGGGAACAGCTACAGTGATGGAGTTGAATGGCACCGAAGTGACTTCGGACGCAATCAATTTTCCGGCGGTGGGTCAGACATTTACGGATTCAAGCGGTATGGCTTGGCGTGTGTTGCATGAGGATGCCGCCGGCAATCGTTTGATTATCACCGAGTTTGTACATACGTTTGCACAGTACAACACGGTTCGCGCATGGTTGCCGCTTGCACAGGCACCCATACGCACAGTGCTAGACAATTGGGTTCTCGCAACCGAGGTTGCGGCAAGCGCATTGACACCGGTTGGCGCAGGGCACGATGTACGCTTCACAGTCGGCAACTTTGACCCGGCGGAAAATGAAGCGGCTGGCCGTACTCTTGCTGGAGAGCCGATTCCAGTTGCGGATGCTTCAAATGGATTGTTCTTACTTTCTATTTCAGAAGTAAATCAATATTTTGCAAATGACGAAACCCGGATTGCGTTTTATGCCGGACTTACCGTTGTGCCAACGTACTGGTGGCTTCGCTCCCCCGGTGGTGTCGGTGCGCAGGCAGAGGCTGTGGTTGTACAATACCGCCCTGTGGCGATTTCCACCCAGATAGCCAGCACGACACATGGTGGGGTTCGCCCTGCTCTGTGGGTAGATGGCGGTGAAGTTGGGTGTCCCTGCGACACCTATCCCTGTGATTGCTGTGATGATTGCGGTACCTATCCTTGTGATTGTTGTGACACTTGCGGTACCTATCCCTGCGACTGCTGTGACACTTGTGGCACCTACCCCTGTGACTGCTGTGACACTTGTGGGACTTACCCCTGTGATTGCTGTGACACTTGTGGCACCTACCCCTGCGATTGTTGTGACACTTGTGGGACTTACCCCTGTGATTGCTGTGACATTTGCGGCACCTACCCCTGTGACTGTGGACCTGGTGGTTGCAACTGTGGCGAACCCGGTGGCTGTGACTGCGGCGAACCCGGTGGCTGTGACTGCGGCGAACCCGGCGGCTGTGACTGCGGCGAACCCGGCGGCTGTGACTGCGGTGAGCCCGGTGG